>VXPH01000022.1 GCA_009839615.1 Nitrospinota bacterium | reverse complement strand
AAAAGTCCACAGAAGGAGCGCACCGAATTTCACTCCCCCCTTGAGGGGGAGTCGATGAAGCCGAGCGGTTTGTGCGAAGGCTGAATCGGTGGGGGGACGGTTCTAAATGAAAAACTCCCCCCACCGGTTCGGTTTCGGGGAAAGAGCTCCCTCACCTCACCGACTCCCCTTCAAGGGGGGAGTGAATGGAAAGCGCGCATTTGCCGAGGTGATGATAGAGGGCATATAAAGACGGATGGAATTGGCAGATAAATATGTCTGACCCAGCAGAGTCTCCTGCGCCTGCAAGTCGACAAACTGCATGATGTGGAGATAGTGGACTACCATTGAAAGGATAGACCGATGAACGCGAAAAACGCCATGAGGCCGGTGCATCCGGGCGAGGTACTGCGCGAGGAACTGGACGCGCTGGGCCTCTCGGCCAATGCGCTCTCGAAGGCGCTCGGCGTGCCGGTGAACCGGATCACGACGATACTGAACGGCCGGCGGGGTGTGAGCGCGGATACGGCGCTGCGCCTGGCGCGGTATTTCGGGACCACGCCCGAGCTCTGGATGAACCTGCAGAAGACCTGGGAGCTTCGCCGGGCGGAGATCGCGCAAGGCCGCCGGATCACCGAGCGAGTGAAGCCCCGGCAAACGGCGGCGTAGGATAGGGGTTGCGCACCGGCCCGGTCACGAGCTACGGGCAGGCGCAGGGGCCTGCCCCTACAAGACCCTCGTTGACTTGAGATCACAAATTGTGATCTCAAACCGGGGAGGCAGGCGCTTCCCATCTGATCCGGATTCCGCAATTCCTCCCTCCTGATTCGGCAAGCGCTCCCGCATTTGCCGTCATCGCGTTTTCGTCGAAATGGGCGAGAATCCCGCGCACGAGGAGAAAGTGTTCTCATCGCCTGGAGGAGGGGAGAAAATGAATCAAGCGATACGGCGCGAGGGGCGCGGTCTTTCCCTCCCGATGGAAGCGCAAGCGGCAATCGCTCCTTTCTCAGTCGCGATCGTTTTCATCGTTCAGCATTTCCTTTGGCTTTGCCCGGAATTTCCGAAAAATTCGATAAATATCGATAAATATCGATAAATTTCCGAAAATAAATCTTGCGGAGAACCATCTTAAGATGTTGAAAAACAATGACTTCAATAAAAATATGAGCGCCGGCCGCTCAGATAAAGGCCCTGAAAATTTTTTCGCGCACCGCATTTGCTCGCAGATTCGATGAGTTGAGCGCATCTCCGCGCATTTCCCCGCAAGTCCGCACTCCCCGCCATATTGACATTTGGGCGCAGCCGCGTCATCTTCACCATAGCGGGGCGCGGCCCCGCGGGGGGAATGAACACGTCCGGCAGGAGATACCATGAAGATATTCATCGATACGGCGAACCTGGAGGAAATCACCGAAGCGGCGTCCACGGGCATCCTGGACGGCGTGACGACGAATCCCTCGCTCATCGCGAAAGAGGGCGCTGACCACCATACGAGGATCAAGGAGATATGCGAGGTGGTCGACGGGCCGGTGAGCGCAGAAGTCATCGCCACGGAATGGAAGGAGATGGTGGAAGAAGGCCGCGAGCTGGCGGCGATACACGAGAACGTCGTGGTGAAGGTTCCGGTAGGTGTGGAGGGTCTGCGCGCCGTCAAGGCCATGCGCGAGGAGAACATCAACACGAACGTCACCCTCATCTTCAGCCCCGCCCAGGCCATGCTGGCCGCCAAGGCGGGGGCATCGTTCGTGAGCCCCTTCGTGGGCCGCCTCGACGACATCTCGAACCCCGGCATGGATATGGTGAGCGACATCGTGCAGATATTCGAGAACTACGACTTCGCCACCGAGGTGCTGGTGGCCAGCGTTCGCACGCCGATCCACCTGCTCGAAGCCGCGAAAATGGGGGCGGACGTCGCGACGGTCCCCTTCGGGGTGATCGCGCAGTTGCTCAAGCATCCATTGACGGATATCGGGTTGGAGAAATTTCTGGCGGATTGGCGCCGGGCCAACGAAATGCGCTGACTCTCCGGGAGGCCAGAACAGTCATGCCAATGTATGAATTTCTTTGCGGAAGCTGTGAAAAAGATTTCGAGACCATCGTTTCATCCGCGCAAGCCGTCGATGGGGTCGAGTGCCCTGAATGCGGCTCGAAGAAGGTTCACAAGAAACTATCCCTGTTCGCCAAATCCACTTCGGGTGCTGCGGCGTCGGCCTCGACCTACAGCGGATACTCGGCTGGCGGGGGCGGCTGCGGAGGCATGTGTTCGTGCCACTGATCCCTCGAGGCTGAGTTTCTTTCTCGCCGCCTGATTCGCGCTGTATCCTTTCAGGAAGTTTCCAGGGGAAGGAACATCATGTCCCAAGACGAGCGAGTCAGCGTATTCGAAACCGCCGCCGCGCAATTCGACCGGGCAGCCAGGCTCATCGATTTAGACGATGAGATGCAGCTTCTCCTCAAAACGCCCTTTCGTGAGATGAAAGTCGAACTCCCCATCCGCAGGGACGACGGTTCCCTGGGCGTTTGGCAAGGCTGCCGCGTCCAGTTCAATGGCTCCCGGGGGCCTTTCAAGGGCGGAATCCGCTACCACCACGAGGTGGACATGGATGAAGTGCGCGGACTCTCGGCCCTGATGGCCTGGAAGACGGCTTTGGTCAACATCCCCTTCGGCGGTGGAAAAGGCGGCATCACCGTCAACGTGAAAGACCTGAGCGTGTATGAGTTGGAGCGGCTGACCAGGAAATTCATCGCGCGCATCGGTCATATTCTGGGTCCATACCGGGACGTTCCCGCCCCGGACGTGAACACGAATGCGCAGGTGATGGCGTGGATTTTCGATGAATACAGCAGCCGGCACGGGTATGCGCCGGCTTGCGTTACCGGCAAACCCTTGGCAATGGGCGGTTCTCCGGGCAGGGAGGCTGCTACGGGACGTGGCGCAGTGATGGTGTTTGAGGAGATTGCGAAAAGAGAGGGTTGGGACCCGGCAGTCATGACGTCGGCGATACAAGGTTTCGGGAATGTCGGTTCTTTCGCCGCCAGATTCATCAAGGAACTTGGAGTAAAGGTGGTGGCCATTTCGGGCAGCAGGGGCGCCTATTTCAATGGCGACGGCATCGACATCGAGGCAGCCACGGCATATCGAAAAGAGGCGGGAACGCTCGAAGGTCTTGGGGGAATCGAAGAGATCACCAATGAAGAGCTATTGGCGCTCGATGTGGACATCTTGCTTCCGGCGGCTCTCGGCGGCGTTATTCATGCCCGCAATGCGGCAAACGTGAAGGCCCGGGCTATTCTCGAAGCGGCCAATGCCCCCGTCACAGAAGAAGGAGAGAACATTCTGGTCGATGGCGGGAACGTCATGCTGATCCCGGACGTGTTGGCGAGTTCGGGCGGCGTAACGGTCTCGTATTTTGAATGGGTTCAGAACATCCAGCAATTCGGCTGGGATGAAGAGCGGGTCGACGGCGAGTTGGGCAAAATCATGAAGCGTGCCACTGCGGAAGTGTATGAACTGTCGGAAGAAAAACGGGTGTCCTTGCGTACGGCGGCCTTCATTGTCGCCATTGAAAGAATCGCGGAGGCCGAGCGCCTTCGCGGTTTGTAGAGCCGGCCACATTGGTGGAGTCTTCGTTGCCTGGATTCGTGATAGACGCCCAAGGCATCGAGAAATCCTTCGGAACCCTCAAAGCTGTCGATGGTGTCTCGCTGCAGGTGAAAACCGGGGAGTGTTTCGGGATTCTGGGCCCGAACGGAGCCGGTAAAACCACGACAATCAAAATGCTTCATGGGGCCGTTCAGTCTGATGCAGGCGCCTTGAGGGTGTTGGGTAGGGATGTGGCAACCCAGAGTCGGCTCATTCGCGCGCAGATGGGGGTCGTGTCGCAAGAAGATACCCTGGATCGTGATCTGACGGTATATGAAAATCTTTGGGTCTATGCCGGATTTTTCAGTATTTCCAAGAAGGCGTCATTGTCCCGCATTGAGTACCTGATCGATTTCATGCAACTCCGTGAAAAATGGGATTCACAAATCAAGACCCTATCCGGCGGGATGAAGCGGCGCCTCCACATCGCGCGCGCCCTCATTCACGAGCCGAAATTCCTGATTCTGGATGAACCCACCACCGGACTCGATCCGCAGGCGAGGCATCTCGTCTGGCAGAGGCTCCGGGAACTCAAGGCGCAGGGTCTGACCATTCTCCTCACCACGCATTATATGGAGGAGGCGGCCCAGATGTGCGATCGCATCGGCATCATGGACGGGGGAAAATTCCTTGTCGAAGGCCCGCCGCAAACTCTGGTACAGGAAAAAGTGGGCGATGAGGTATACGAACTGAGAGGGGGTGCTTCGGAAGAATTGCTCGACTCGCTGCAAGGCCTTCCCGTAACCACCGAAATTGTTGCCGACATATTGTATTTGTATAGCCACAATGGGATGGGGGTGATGGAGCATTTGATTTCTTGCGGACGGAAAGATTTTTTGAGAAGACCCGCCACCCTGGAGGATTTATTTCTAAGGCTGACAGGCCGGGAGCTTCGAGACTGATGCTTTTTCCCCAGGCGCCAAGCCACCGCGCCTTTCGCGTCTGGGTTCGCCATCTGGTGTACTACCGCTCTTTCTACTTGGCGGAATGGGCAGGGAATCTGGGTGAACATATTTTGTGGTTGGTGGCGTTTGGATATGGACTCGGTCGGTTGGTGCCGAGTTTGGACGGCATCTCTTATGCGCAGTTCATAGGCCCCGGGCTGATGGTTTCCGTTGCGATGTGGAACGCCACGTATGAATCAACGTACGGGGCTTATTCGAGAATGAGAATTCAAAATGTGTATGAATCCATGCTGATGGCTCCGCTCACGGTGGGCGATATCGTATTGGGCGATCTGCTTTGGTGCGCGAGCCGCGCCTTGATAGGCTCGACTTTGATGTTAATCGTTTTGAGTTTATTCGGCCTGGTAGGCTCATTGTGGGCAGTGGCGATTCTCCCGATTCTGTTTATCGAAGCAGTGATGTTTGCAGCCTTGGGACTCATTGCGACGTCATTGGCGCATAGTTTTTCGTTTTTCAATTTTTATTTCTCCGCTATCGTCATGCCCATGTTCTTCTTCGCGGGCACCTTATTCCCAATCAAAGGTCTTCCGCTTTGGGTGGAACGGTTATCCGAAGCTCTCCCGCTCACGCATGCAGTACGAATCGCGCGCGGTCTGTTTATTTATGGCTATGTTGAGGATTTTATCTGGCATTTTTCGTTTCTGCTTGGTTTTACATTCTTGTTCTTGACGGTTGCCTGTGTTTTGGTGAGTAGGCGAATGGTGGAATAGCGTGGGGTCAGTAACCAAAATTCTTCATCCCCCGGAACCTTTTTTGTTTCACGAGAGCTTGCTGCGTTTTCGCGTTTCCAAAGAGGAGTACGTAAATTCCTACATGGATGGGGTGTACCGTAGAGTAGTAGAAGATGAGAAAGGTGATTTGGTTTTGCTGGAAGCCCAAGAGGAAGGCGAAGGTCGAAATTCGATTCGACTTCGGATGACCACGGAAGGGCGGATGACGAAATCGGCCCAAAATGCAGGTTTAGAAGCGATCAAACATATTTTGGCTTTTGATCTTGATTTGGGACCGTTTTATAGAATGGCGAAAGACGATGTGAATTTGGCTCCGATCGTGAACAAATTCAGGGGTCTCAAACCAATACGCTACCTGAGCGTGTTCGAGGCTCTTGTTACGGCGATTACGGCGCAACAGGTGAATTTAACGTTCGCGGGCTCCATACGGGGGCGTATGGTGAAGCGATGGGGAAGAAAATTGCGAGTCGATGGGAAGACACATTACGCTTTTCCGCGCCCGGAGCGTTTGGCCAGAGCACGAGTATCCACCTTTCGCACAATGCAATTCTCGGAACGAAAAGCCGAATATGTGATTGGCGTGGCGCGCGCTGCTCTGGAGGGTCGCTTGGATGAGAGCGAACTGCGTATTCTTCCCATTGATGAAGCGGTAGCTCGCTTGACCGAGATACGGGGCGTGGGTCGCTGGACAGCCGAGCAAATGTTGTTTCGGGCACTTGGCCGCGTAGAGGTATTTCCTGGTGGTGATTTGGGAGTGCAGAAAGTCGTGGCGCGTTATTGTTTTGGAGAAGAGCGTGTAGACGAGGAGACAGCCCGGAGGCAAGCCGATAAATGGCATCCTTGGGCTTCTCTGGCGACGACTTACTTATTCGCCGCATGGCGCGCGGGTATCAAGCCCACTGGTGAAACAAATTGATTCTTGAGAGCCAGGTACGCTTATGAACAACACTCGAGTTTCCATCGAGGAGCAGGAAAAACACCTGCTGGCTCCCTATGCCGTGCATAGCGCCGATAGTCTCGGACGAAAACACCCTGAGCCTGAGCACGACATGAGGACAGCTTTTCAGCGTGATCGAGACCGGATCATCCATACGCAAGCGTTTCGGAGACTTGAATACAAAACCCAGGTTTTTGTGAATCATGAGGGGGATCATTATCGGACACGCTTGACGCACACCATAGAAGTGAGCCAGATCGCTCGCTCCATCGCGCGTGCGCTTGGCTTGAATGAAGAACTCGCCGAGGCTGTTGCTCTTGCGCACGATTTGGGTCACCCACCGTTTGGTCATGCCGGAGAGAAGGTTTTAGATGAACTAGTAAAAGAGCACGGCGGGTTTGAGCATAATTTGCAAGCCCTACGGATCGTCGAAGTTTTAGAAAAGCGCTATCCATCGTTCCCAGGTTTGAACCTGACATGGGAAACGCGCGAGGGGATCATAAAATATCTTCATCGATACGAAGGCTCAATGCCAAATGGTCTGACGAATACGATCTCTCCCAGCCTTGAAGCTCAGGTGGTCGATGTGGCGGATGAGATAGCATATAACAATCATGATTTGGATGATGGTCTATCGTCCCGGCTATTTGATTTGGAAGATGTGCAGGATACGTGCCTTTGGCGTGAACACTATGAAAGCTCGAAAAAATCTTTTCCTAACTGTTCCTGGCGGGTGAGTAAGCACGATACCATTCGCCGAATTATCAACTCACAAGTTCAAGATATCATCACATCCACTGGCGAGCGCATTAAGACTCGGAATATCCGAGGTATTTCAGATGTCAGGGAGAATGGGCATGATGTGGTTGTTTTCGGTGAGGAGATGAATGAGAAAAACATCGAACTCAAACGTTTCTTGATGGCGAGGATGTATAAAAACGAGCGCGTTGTGAAATTAGAAAAAAGCGCTAGAAAAATATTGAATGGCTTGTTTCAGTTATACATCGTCGATCCTCATAAAATTCCGGAGCATGTGCGCAAACTTGAAAAAGTGGATGGGCGACATCGAATGGTTTGTGATTATGTCGCTGGAATGACGGACCGCTACGCGCTCCAACAACATGAGCGATGGTTGGGCTCATAGTATTCACGTAATTATCGAATACTGAGAATCAGACGAAAATAATTAGGATGAGGAATTTTGCATCATTTTAGTTGGCTTGCAGATATTACTTGAATTGAAGTGCAGCGAACAGGTTTGTTTCTTTTCTCTTCAAAAGGAGGAGCACGGAACCTTCAAGGCGGGATTTGTCAACGATCGACTGAAATTCCTCTATTGTTTTTACAGATTTGTGGTTCACTTCCTCGATTTCATCACCGGGCCTGATTCCGCTGAGTTCAGCAATGCCGCCTCTCAGAATCGAGGAGACCACCAATTTATTCTCCTCATAGGTCAACCCGAAACGCTGGGCTAGATGCGGGGTAAGCACTTCCACCTTCATTCCCATGTCCGTATGGTTTGTCATCTTTCGCGCATGGGGCGCTTCAGGCCGACTCCCTATGCGTAGATAAACACTCTGCAGGCGCTTTTCCCGGTAATATTTAACCAAGACAAGGGAATTTGGCTTCGTTCGGGCCACTATGCGGGGAAGGCTTTCCCATGTGCTGACAGACTTGCCATCGAATTCAATGACAACGTCTCCTCGACGCAAGCCGGCACGATCAGCAGGGCCGCCGCGAGTAACTTGCACGAGTTTGGCGCCCTCGAAGCGGGCTAAGCCCAGATTTTTCCCTTCTTGTCGGGGAACTGCAGATATGGCCGCACCCAAGCGGCCTCGTACCGGATAGCCTTTGTGGCGAAGGGAATCGATAACGGCTTTGGCCTGGTTTATTGGAATGGCGAAGCCGATGCCCAAACTCCAGGCGCGTGGCCCGCTGGAAAATATCACTGTGTTGACGCCGATTACGGCGCCCTCTGTATTTGCGAGTGGACCACCGGAGTTGCCGGGGTTGATCGATGCGTCGGTTTGAAGATATTCATCAAAAGGACCTTCTTTCAAGTCCCGGTTCTTGGCGCTGATTATTCCCACGGATACGGAATTCGCTAAGCCGAATGGACTGCCTATGGCTATTACCCACTGCCCGACATCTATTTTATCGGAATCTCCGAGAGATGCTGCCTGGAGTTTTTGAGTCGGTTTTATTTTTAGTAAGGCAAGATCCGTTTTATCGTCCACGCCAAGTAAACGGGCCGAGAATTCCTCCCCTGCATGGAGTTTGATCATAATTTCTTCCGCGTTCTTGATAACGTGGTGGTTGGTTAAGATATGGCCTTCTTGTGAGATAATAATTCCCGAGCCCACGTTGTAGTGGCCGCTAAAGGGCACATTCCCCTGATCAAATTTTGGAGGATTGTCTTTTTGACGGCCTCTACCGAAGAGGTTGAGTAACGGATTGCCTTCCATGCCTTTGGGTTTTACACGAATATGTACAACAGAAGGTTGTAACTTTTTAGCCGCATTGATGATGAGGCGACTACCAAATGCATGAGACACCGCCGCCGACACTGGTGAAGCGTAAAATAAGCAGAAGAACACCAAGAAGAAGTGGGTAAAAAGATGTAGACTGCGGCAGCGCATAGCTAAGTGTACCCTATTCGTTGGGTCCCTAATACGACAAGCGGCTGAAACACTGCACTTTGCATATGCTAGCATCGTGTATTTCCGGGAGCAATCAATTTGACCAAAGTTCGACAATTTTGGTATAGCGTTTTCGCTTGTTCACCTGTGAATATAGCAGGTTTATCTAATGCAGGTTTTGTTAGACGCTCGGAAATCGAAGAGCAGCTATGAGATTTTTGAACAATCTCGCGCGGTTCCGGCATTTGCGCCATTCGCCTTCCCAGAGAGATTTTTTCCGGCTGTGAACATCGAT
>VXPH01000142.1 GCA_009839615.1 Nitrospinota bacterium | reverse complement strand
CGGGGGCGGCCTATTCCACGTTAAAGGCGCTCAAGGACGGCGCGCAGCCCGAAGATCTGGAGAACGTCCCGGCCGGCGATTTCATGAAGAAATACATGAACGACGCGGACTACCGGCGGCAGATTAGCGCATATCTCGGGGAGTGAAGCCCGCGCGCGAATCGCCGATCTGATGTGACGAAAAGCCATCTCAGGCGATATACTGGCGCCTCGATCAGCGAATGAAACGCAACCGGGGAGGGCCTCATGGCCATCGAGCTTGCTTGGTATATGTCGTGCGACGGCGACAGCGCCTATATCGGCCAGATGTTCGCCGAACACCCCCCGAGTTACGAGACCTTCACCCGCATCGCGCAAAACGCCGAGCGCAGCGGCTTCACCACCATCCTGGTGCCCACCTCGCAGGTGAGCGGCCACTACGGGCCGCAGGCCCCCACGTGGGACAGCATGGTGAACGCCGCGGTGGTCGGGCCCGCGACGAAGACGATAAAGCTGCTGCTCGCCGTTCGGGTGGGGATCATCGACCCGGCGATTTGCGCGCGGATGATGGCCTCGCTCGACGAACTCACCGGCGGGCGGGTGCTCTACAACATCGTGACGGGCGGCGGCGCGCTCGCGAGCTACGGCGAAACGCTGAATCACGACACGCGCTATGAGCGCACGGATGAGTACCTCGAAATCCTGGAGGGCTTGTGGACACAGGAGAAATACTCCTTCGAGGGCAGGTTCTACAATTTGCAAGACGCCACCGTCTATCCCCGGCCCGTGCAGAAGCCGAGGATACCCTTCTTCATGGCGGGGGCTTCTGATATCGCGCAGGATATCGCTATCCGGCGGGCGGAGTATTCGGTCTTCTGGGGAGAGACGCCCGGGCAGGTGGCCGAGCGCGTCCGGCACATGAACGATAAATGCGAGCGTGCAGGGCGTACGCGCCCGCTCAAGTACGTGACGCGATTTCAGATCTTCGCGCGCGAGACGGAAGAAGAAGCCTTCGAGGCGGCCGAGGAGGTGATGAGCCGGGTCGACGCCGAGGTGCTGGCGCATCGGGGCAAGGTCATCTCCTCGTTCGAGAGCAAGGGCACGAAGGACCAGCAGGCCCGCACGCGCGAGGAGATGGTGGGCCCCAACCTGTGGGCGGGCATGGGCCGGATTCGTTCGGGCTCGGCCGTCGCCATCGTGGGCTCTTACGAGCAGTGCGCGCGGAAGATCATCGAGATCGAACAGGCGGGCATCGACTTGCTGATACTCTCGGGCTTCCCCCTGCACGAGGAATGCCAGACTGTTGGAAAACACGTGATTCCGCTCGTGCGCGAGATGGAGCGGGAACTCGACCTCGTGCGCGAGGAGGATGAGGCGTTCCTGGCCTTGAGCCAGGGGGTTTCCGTCTAGCTTTCCAGGACTTTGCAATATACAGGTGGACTCCGGAGAGTCCGTTTTTCTTTCACCGATGAGGGCGAAACTACATGAACTTTGACTTGAACGAAGAACAGAAGGCGTGGCGCGACAAGGCGAGGAAATTCGCGACCGAAGAAGTCGCGCCCATATCCCTCGAGCGGGACCTGATTCCCGATCCGCGCGAGACCTTCGACTGGGAGATCATCAAGAAAGGCTCCAGGCTCGGTTTCCGCACCGCCGTCGTACCCAAAGAGCGCGGGGGCCACGGGATCGATTTCGTCACCCAGGCGCTGGTGATGGAAGAAATCGCGCGCGGCGACAGCGCGATATCCAAGACCTTCAGCCAGTGCTGGAAGTGGAGCCACCTCATCGCCGCCTCCTGCACGGATGATCAGAAGGACAGGTTCCTGAAGCCTTTCCTGGAGGACGACACCTATCTCCTGGGCAAGGGCGGAACCGAGGAATCGGCGGGTTCGGACAACCGCATGCCCTCGGACGACCCCCGGACGGGCTGGAAGCTCCAGGCGGTGCGCGACGGAGACGAATGGGTGCTGAACGGGCGCAAGCGCTACATCGCCAACGGAAGCGTGGGCAAGCTCTTCTTTATCGACGGGAGAACGGACCCCGACGTTCCCATCACGCAGGGCACCACGCTCTTCCTCGTGCCTGCGGATACGACGGGTTTCCGGGTGGGGAAGGTGTACGACAAGATCGGCTGGCGCTTTTACCAGAACGCCGAGCTCATCTTCGAGGACGCCCGCGTGCCGCACGCCAACGTGGTGGGCGAGGTGAACCGCGGCATCCAGGCGAGAAAGGGCGATACGTCCGAGTTCGGCGACCTGGAGCTTTCCGCCAACGGGCTGGGCGTATGCCAGGCGGCGGTCGACATGGCGATGCACCAGGCCAGAACGCGCTGGCAGGGCGGCAAATACATCATCGAGCACCAGGCCATACAGCTCAAACTCGCCGAGATGCACATGCTCACCGAGGCGCTTCGTTCCTACGTCATGCGCACGGCGTGTGATCTCGAAAAAGGTGCGGATCGCGAGATGAAGCACAACATCCTGCTCATGAACTTCGCGACGGACGTCATCCAGCGCGTCACCCACCTCTGCATGGACATCCACGGGGGCGCGGGCGTCATGAAGGACGTGGGCGTGGAAAAGCTCGTCCGCGACGCGATTGTCTGGACGCATCTCGCGGGCGACGCGGTGCAGCGCATCAAGGTCATCAAACACTTATAGGCGAGGGAATCCCATGAACGGAAAAACGGTTTCCCTGGCCGTCATCCTGGGCGACGGGGTGGGGCACGACGTGCTGCCCGTGGCGACGGAGGTGATCCGGGCGGCGGCGGGCGCCGAGGGGGTGGAAGTGGAGCCGCAAGTCTATGACTACGGCGCGCTCCACTATCTCGAACACGGAACGCCCCTGCCCGACGATGTGGAGGGTCTCGTTCGCGGCCTGGCGGAGAAACACGACGCCATCCTTTTCGGGAGCGCCGGCCTCGACCCCAGGACACCTGAGGACGTGAACTGCCGCGACCTCCTGCGCGCTCTTCGCTTCGAACTCGACTTGTACGTGAACCTCAGGCCGTCGCCGCTGCTGCATCCGGATTTTTCTCCCCTGAAGCGGGACGCCGAAATCGACCTCGTCGTCGTGCGCGAGAACACCGAAGGGTTGAACGTGCGCGTGGGCGGCAACTTCAAGAAGGGGACGCCGGATGAGGTCGCCATCCAGGAGGACGTCAACACGTACAAGGGCGTCTCGCGCATCTGCCGCTACGCCTTCGAATACGCGCAGAGACACGGCTACCCCAAGGTGACCATGGCGGACAAGCACGGCTCCATTATCCACGCGCACGGCCTGTGGCAGCGGGTCTTCTGGGCGGTCTCGGAGGAATTCCCCGACGTGACGGGCGAGCATTACTTCATTGACACCCTGTGCCAGGACCTCCTTTTCAAGCCCGAGGATTTCGGCGTCATCGTCACCAACAACATGTTTGGCGATATCCTGAGCGATCTGTGCGCCGGCCTCGTGGGAGGCGTGGGGCTGGCGGCCTCGGGCTGCATTCACCCGGGCCGCGTGTGCATGTTCGAGCCCGTGCACGGCACGGCGCCCGACATCGCCCTCAAGGGAATCGCCAACCCCTTCGCCGTCTGCCTGACGGGCAGAATCATGCTGAACGAGTTGGGACTCGGCGAGGCGGCGAACCTGATCTGGGAGGCGATACGCTCCGCCGTCCGCGAGAAGAAGACCACGGCCGATCTGGGTGGTTCGCTCAATACCCGGGAAGTGGGCGATTACCTCTGCGCGCACATCGAAAAATCGCGCGCGTAGATTTTTCTGTTTCCGTTTCTGGATTCGCTTTTTTACATGCCGCCGAACGGGAGAAAACGTCATTCTATGATCGTTCTCCGCAAACGGCGTTTCGGCTTGGGCTTCCCGCCGTCGCGGTAGCCTTGCCGAGTGCTCAATTCTATTATGTCGGTAACTTCGAGAGATCCATCTTCGCTTCTGACGAAACCTCGAGAACATGGTTGACAATGACGTCCATCGGGTTGCCGTACCCGGACAGGAAAGCGATCGCATCACGCAATAGCGCCTCAGAACGTTCCCGGCCCACGCTCGGCAGGATGATTAGGCCGGGATGCACTTCCCGAGTGGAAACGAGCCCACGGAAATCGCGCGCGTTGGCCGTCACGAGCACTAGATCCTGCTCAATGCATCTGACCAGGACGTGGTAATCCGACGCTCCAAGCCCACCGAAGTCGCGCGGATGCAGAACAACATGAATCCCTTCTGCATTCAGAGCTTGGGCAATTTTAGGGGATAGACACTCATCGAGAAACAAGCGCATCATCTTGCTGGAATCGTCACCTAAGCCGCGTTTCGCCAGGGTCTGCCGGACGGGCGTCCTCGGAGTGGATGGGATTTGGCGTAGATCTCGGCGGCCTCGAACGCTTCGCGCGGAATCTCCGGGTAGTCCTCTACGAGATCATCGATACTGTCTCCATCCTGCAAACGCCCGAGAATCGCGTAAACCGTCAACCGTGTTCCGGCTATGACCGGTGTGCCGCCAAGGATGTCCTTATCCGATGTGATGTATCGATCACGGGCTTTTCGGTACTGTTCGGCGTTACGCAAAGAGTCCGCCGCCAAACGCTTGAGATCGAGCATCGCGCCGGGAGTGAATTCGATGGTCTCCAGCTGCATGGGCTCAAGCCGGCTCATATTTGTCCAGATCGCCCGTTTATGGCGCAAAGGGAGGTCCGTAAGATTGGCTGCTTTCAGGGCATGGAAATAGACCACGGCCCGGATAGGGAGATAGCGCATCGCGCCACCGCGAAGACGGGCCGGGCCGGTGAGGGCCTGCAAGACGCGGGCTTCCATGGCTTTTTCGATCGTCGTCCGGGACACTCCCGAGAGGGCAGCGGTCTCCCTGATTGTCAAATCGGCTGTGATAGGCATAATTCATCCCCTTTTGGGAGTGAATATAAGGCAAAGCCGTATCGTTTGCAAGTCTTGCATGGTCAGGCAATTCACGTACCGGGCGGTAACAACCCCTTGTCAGGGGATGCTGCGGTCGCTACGATGTCGGAGAGTACCCTTTCCGAGTGCAAGACAGGGATCGCGAAGTGACGGAATTCGAGACGGCGACGCCGGCGGTGCAGAGGATGGGCATGCTGGTTGCGGCCGTGGTCGGCTTTTCGAAATGCGCCCTCATCGGCGGGGGGCTCGTCGTTATGTGCCGCGATTTGATCAGGAGAGAAAAGGCGCTCGACGAACTCATCCGGAGCGGGCGGGCGAACCGCGAAATAGCCAGGAAGAACCGAGATGGATTCCTGAAGAGCTCATGAAGAATCACCACGTTCCTATTTCCGTATGGGAGTCCAGCCATGCCCTTTGAAGTCGGCGCGCCCGCCCACGCGGGCCAGATTGTCGTAGACGCGCTCGTCAGGGAGAACGTCAGGAGGCTCTATTGCCTCCCCGGCTCCCATCTTCTGCAGTTCTACGACGCGCTGAGAGAAGCCCCCTCCATCGGCCTCGTCACCTGCAAGCAGGAGCCGAACGCCTCTCTCATGGCCGACGCCTACGGGCGGCTCACCGGAGAGCCGGGCGTGTGCCTGCTCACGGCGGGACCGGGCGGTGCCAACTCCATCGCGGGCGTGGCCCAGGCCTACGGCGCGGCCTCGCCGGTGGTGCACATCACGGGTTCCGTGCCGCTCGATGCCTCGCGCGAGGCGTTCCACGGGGTGGACGACCCCGACTTTCTGGTCGAGATGTTCCAGAAGGTCACCAAGTGGAGCGTGCGCGTGAAGCGGATGGAGGACGTCTCGGGCGTCATGGCCAAGGCGTTCCAAATCGCCAGGAGCGGACGGCCGGGGCCGGTGCACGTCGAGATTCCGAGGCTCGGCGACTACAGCCCCCATCTCTTGCAGGATGCCCCCATCGCGCTGCCGGAATACGCGCCGAAGCCCGCGCACGTCGTCGCCCCCAATGCGGAGGACGTCGCCCAGTACGCGCGCAGACTGCTGGCGGCGGAGTATCCCGTCATCTGCGCGGGCAAGGGCGTGATGCGGAAAGGCGCTATGGACGAACTTGCGCGGGTCGCCGATAAGTTCTCGATTCCCGTCATCTATCCCCAGGATGCGATGGGCGTGATACCGGAGGATCACCCCCTGGCGGTGGGCCATTACTTCGCCTTCCGGAACACGGAGTTCATGAACGGCGTTACCTCCAGGTGCGACTTGATGATGTTCATCGGTCTCAGGGCCGCCACGGCGGAGGTGGAGCACATCGAACCCTATGCGCCTTCTGAGCGGATATTCATCGGCTTCGACGATGCGGAGGATGCGCACTACGGCGGTGCGGACGAGATCGTCGCGGACCCCGGGATGTTCCTGAGCGCCCTGGAGGCGCATCTGGAGAGCGAGAGCGGACGGGCGGGAGCCGAGGTGCGGGAGCAGATCGCCGAAGGAAAGGCGGACTTGAGGAGGCAGGCCCTGGAAGTCATCGCGGGCCATGAGAGCGAGACGCCGATCCATCCGGCGTTGCTGATGGAAAGGCTGAGCAAGCACATCAAGCCTGACGCCATCGTCGTCTCCGACGTGGGCAACTGCCAGATGTTCGCGCGCTACTACGTGCCGCTCACGAACCAGTTCTCCTTCATGCAGTCGGGCGTGTGGAACGCCATGTCCTTCGCGCTGCCCACGGCCATCGTCGCCAAGATGGAATACCCCGAACGCGACGTCATCGGCCTGGTGGGCGACGGCGCGTTCCTGATGACGATTGGCGATTTCGTGACGGCGAGCGAGTACGGGGCCGATATCGTGATGATCGTCTTAAACGACGGTTCCTACGGCCAGATAGACCGCCAGCAGCAGAACCTCTACGGCGCGGCCTACGGCTGCGACTTCAAGAGTCCGAACTTCGCCGGGATGGCGCGCTCGTTCGACGCGTTCGGCGTGCGGGTGGAAGACCCCGCCGATCTGGACGGGGCCATCGAGGCGGCGCTCGCCGCGGGCCGGCCGGCTATCGTGGAAGTCATGACGCGCGAGCAGCCACTTCCAAAGATTTCATAGGGAAAACCGGGGCGAGTGCATTACCGGGCTGGTCGGGCTTCCGCTCGCCTTGTAAAAGTTCTCTGTTTCATCTTTCTGCTCTCGGATTCATAACAACTCTATAATCAAGGAGTTTCAGCATGGACATTCGTCTGGACGGGAAAAAAGCGCTCATCACGGGCGGCAGCCGCGGCATGGGCCGGGGCATGGCGCTCAAATTCTCAGAATCTGGGGCCGAGGTGGCGCTCGTGGCGAGGCGGCCCGACGTGCTCGAGGAGACGAAGGCGGAAATCGAAGCCGCCACCGGGGGCCGGGTGTTCGCCTATTCGTGCGATATGAATGACGCGGAGGCGATCAAGGCTACCTGGGCCTCCGCGCTCGATGATATGGGCCAGATCGACATTCTGGTGAACAACGCGGGCACCTCCACCCGGGGGCCGTTCGAGGAGATAACCGACGAGATGTGGGAGGAGGACCTGGGCCTCAAGCTCTTCGGCGCCATCCGGACCTGCCGCCTCGCTTTCCCCGCGATGAAGGCGCGCCGTTGGGGCCGCATCATCAACGTCGTGACCGTAGCAGGAAAGGCGCCGCCCGCTACGAGCGCGCCCACGTCCGTCTCGCGCGCCGCAGGACTCGCGATGACCAAGGTGCTGGCGGGCGAAGGGGCGCCCTATAACGTCCTGGTGAACGCGCTGTGCACGGGCCGCATCGTGACGGATCAGATCGCGCGGCGCTACGAGCGGGAGAGGCCCGGGGTTTCCTTCGAGGAATACGTCGCCGAATACGGGCGCGACATTCCGATCGGCAGGATGGGGACGGCCGAGGAATACGCCAACATGGCGTGTTTTCTCGCGTCCGACGCCGCTTCCTACATCACCGGGACGGCGGTGAACATCGACGGAGGGTTCTGCCCTGTCGTGTAGGTTCGGGGTTTGCGCGCGCCGGCCTCTTTCGGGAGATGCGGAAGGGGGACGGCGCGAGTGGCCGTTCCAGATCATTGCAGGAAGTCTAACCAGCCCGGCAGCAAGGGTTTTCCGTAGGGGCCGCATAGTATGCGGCCCTCCCCGTTCGTGGCATTCGGGTCGCATAATATGCGACCCCTACAATCCGGCACATACATTGAACCGAACCACAAAGCCGTCATTCCGGTTTTCGCCGGAATGACGGTGATCTACGGGTCGATGCGGCGCGCGTCGTCTTCAGGATACGGACATACCGCCCGCAGCGGGCATTCGCCGCATTTGGGCGTGGGGCGGCAGAAGGTGTGGCCCAGGCGCACGAGCAGGGCGTGGTATTCGTTGAAGAGGGCAGCGTCGGCGGGCAGGTGCGCCGTGAAGCGCTCTTGCAGGGCGAGGTAGTCCTTGTCCCCGTTCCTGGACGCCTCGAAATGGCCGAGTCTCGAGAATATGCGCTTCGTGTAGGCGTCCACGACGAAAACGGGCCTCCCGGCGGCGTAGAGGGTGATGGAATCGGCCGTCTCGCGCCCCACGCCGTCCAGCCCTAAGAGTTCCTCGTGCAGTTCTCCCGTCGGCAGGCCCAGGAATCTGTCCACGTCGCCCTCGAAGTGTTTCGAGAGGTAGGCGACGAACCCTTTGATTCTCTTGGCCTTCATGTTGAAAAACCGGGCGGGGCGGATGAGGCGGGCGAGTCGGTCCATCCGCACATTCTGGAGCGCGCGCTCCGTGAGGAGGTCCGCTTTCTTGAGATTATCAATCGCGCGCGCTGCATTCGCCCAGGAGGTGTTCTGGACGAGGATGGCTCCCAGGCATATCTCGAGTGTCGTCTCGCCGGGCCACCAGTCCTGCGGCCCGAAACGCCCATACAGGCGCTCGTAGATATCCATCAGGCGCTTTCGGCTGAGGCCCGATTCCTGAACCGTGCGTTTTTTCTCGTTCATGCTCGCCTCGCTCAAGCCCGTGGTGTAGATTCCTAACAAATATATGGACAAACGGCGTTTCGCAATCATGGATTCCCAACGAAGGGCAGTTCAGTGAAAAAAGGCGCGAAAATTCTGGTGGGCGACTGCGCCGGCGTAAAAAGCGGTGAAGACGTCCTCATCGTCACCGACGCCGAGCGTCTCCCCATCGCGCAGGCCCTTTGCGCCGAAGCGTTAGAACGCGGCGCGCGGGCCACGATAGCAATCTCACCGGCCAGGAGCATCGACAACGAGGAGCCGCCGCCCGCCGTGGCGGAGGCCATGCGGGCGTCCGACGTGGTTTTCCTGCCCGTCACCCATGCCTTGGCCCATACGCGGGCGACGAGGGAGGCG
>VXPH01000162.1 GCA_009839615.1 Nitrospinota bacterium | reverse complement strand
ATCTGGTGAAAGTGCCTGGCCTGGAAGAGCCGCTTCGCGTCATCGGCGATCCGCACCAGTTCTTTGGTTTGGGCAGCAAAGTACGGTTGACCATCGAAAAAGCGGCGGTCGTTCTCGTGAGCGACAGTTAAATCCTCATCGATGCAAATCGTTATTCCCGACGATTGCTTCCGTTTGTTTGAAGATTCGGAAGCCCTTGGGCGATTGCGCGCCTTGGGCGACGTGCATTATTACCCGGATAATGCCGAGACCGAAGAATTGCTCCGCGAGCGCTTGAAAGACGCGGAAATCGTCCTCACGACCAGGTATCAGACCGACTTCAAGACGACGGATTTGTTGGAGCACATTCATCATCTCAAAATGATTTCCGTGATGGGCACGCGCCCGCGCATGATCGACATGGATCGCGCCAACGAACGCGGGATTGTCGTGAGCACGACGCCCGCAGCGAGCGCCTCGTCCGTGGCCGAACACACGATGATGCTGATCTTGGCGCTCGCGAAAAGAATGCCGCTCATGTTCCCCGCCATAAGAGAGGGCGGTTGGCCACAGGATCAAGGAGTCGAGCTTGCCGGGAAGACTCTGGGTCTCATCGGGTTCGGTCACATTGCCCGTCTGGTTTGCCGCATGGCTTTGGGTTTCGGTATGCGGGTCATCACTTGCTCCCCTTCGATGACGTCCGAGCGCGCCCAGGCGGAGGGTGCGGAAGCGGCCTCCGTCGAGGAATGTCTGGCGGCTGACGTGGTGTCGCTTCAACTTCATTTGCCGGCGGACGCTGCGCCTTTCATGACGAGAGAGAAATTCGCCCAAATGAAAGAGACGGCGTTTTTCATCAATACGGCGCGCGCTCTGTATGTGGATGAGGATGCGCTGCTGGATGTCTTGCGAAACCGGCGTATCGCCGGTGCAGGCCTCGACGTTTTCGAGCCTTTCGAGCCGTTGCCGAAGGAATCAATATACAGGACTTTGGATAACGTCGTCATCACGCCGCATTCGGCCTGGATTACGGACGGCACGTATGCGCGGTTCCGCGACGTGCCGGTAGCGAACGTCGAAGCGTTCCTGAGAGGCGCTCCCGTCAACGTCGTCAGAGAAAACGCTTAAGCAGCCAGAGAAAACCGCCCCGGCAGGTATAGCATCCCGGGGCGGTTTCTGTATTTTTACTCTTTTTTAATCAGTATGTTGTTGTACACGAGCGCGGCTGCCACGCCGCCGATGATGGGCCCAATCCAGTAGACGAGGTGGTTGATGCCGTCGAAACCGCCTCCGGCTAGGGCGGGGCCGAACGTACGCGCCGGATTCATGGATGCCCCCGTGAGCGGACCTCCCATCAGAATGTCTGCAGCGATGGTGAGGCCAATCGCGAAGCCACCAACGTCGGGGTGTCTGTCGTCCACGGCAGAACCCCATATAGCGGTGACGAGGAAGAACGTGAGGATGATTTCGATCAGAATCCCCATGCCGAAGCTCACGTCACTTGCCAGGGTCGGAGTTCCCAGGTTCACCTTTTGCCAGACGTCGGCGGCAAAGATGATTCTCAACAAGATGCCGGCCACGGTTCCGCCCACGAGTTGGCTGATGATATAGGAAATACCCGTGCCGCCGTCGGTTTTTTTCGTCACCATGAAGCCGATAGTGACGGCCGGATTGAAATGACCGCCCGAGACGTGTCCCATCGCGGAAATCATGGCCGAGAGGATCAGCCCATGGGCCAAGGCGATGCCGATGAGACCCACGGCTCCACCCGTTTTCTGGTTCAAGATGATGGCGCCCGCACCGATGAAACACAGCGCAAACGTGCCGATGGCTTCCGCTACGCAGGCCCTTCCTGTAGGACTCATTTTCTTCTCCTTATTCGTTCGGGCGAAAGAATTGGAGGAAAATTCATGCCGCTATTGATTCGATTTGAAGGACTCCAAGCGAAAATAACAGTCTATCTATATGCCTCATTATAACAAATCATGATGGATGCACCACATTTTGCGGGTTACCAGAGAGTGCGGCGGCAACGTTCTCCACCGACATCAAAAGGCCCGCTTCGGTCACCTCGGGCGTGATGCCCGCATTGTGCGGAGAGAGCACTACGTTTTTCAGTTTTCCGAGGGGATGGTTCGGGGGTAGAGGCTCTTGATTGAATACATCAAGACCCGCCGCTGCCAGGGCTCCATCTTCTAAAGCCGATATGAGCGCCTCTTCATCCACGATAGGCCCACGGGCGGTGTTCACCAAGATGGTGTTTGGTCCCATGCGGGAGAACGCCTCGGCCCCGACCATGCCGATAGTGTCCGCCGATTGCCGCACGTGTATCGAAACGACATCGGCTTGCTTATACAAAGTGTTCAAATCGACGAACTCAAGCCCTACCTCTGCGGCGAAATCATCATCTGGATGAAACGTCCAGGCGATGAGCTTCATTCCGACCCCGGCGGCGATGCGGGCCGTCTGGCGGCCGATGGCGCCAAGGCCGATGAGGCCGAGCGTTTTTCCGTGCAATTGCATCATCTGTCCCCGAGGCCACTCGCCCGTCCGCGTGGCAGAATCGTTTCCGGGTATCTGGCGCGCTGCCGCCATCATGAGGGCCAGGGTGTGTTCCGCCACGGAAACGGCGGCCACGCCCGGCGTGTTCGATACGATGACGCCTGCGTTCTCGGCTGCGCCCAATTCGACGTGGTCCGTGCCCGTTCCCCAAATTGAAAGTATCTTGAGCTCGCCGCAATTCGAGAAAAAATCCGCGTCGAACTTGCAAAAAGCCCGGATGTTGATGATTCCGTTAGCCCCGGAAACGCGTCTCAGCAGTTCTTCGGACGTTTGTGGGTTTGATGTGTGGATATCCGCATCCCCGATCTCCCGCAGTCGGGTCTCGGCGCTGCTGCCCAGAAAAACGGAAGGATAGTCATCTGGTACGACGATTCGGTTCACAGAATAGCCCCTTTATAATCACGAGAAAACGAATGCCCGGCGGTTCTATTACACCGTCCTTGCGTGCATAATAGCGTTTTTCTTCCGCCATTCTTATGCCACCAAAGGAGACAAGACAAGTGGAACCTCTCGATCCACGTAAAGACAGCACCATTCCCGGTGAACGCGCCATCGACAAGCCCGAACTTCCCACGCAGGGCTATGCCTTCACCATGTCCGCCGACACAGAAACGATAGAGGGAAAGGGCCAACTCAAGCTGGGAACGCACAGACACTTCGAAGTGTATTGCGATGAGCCGCCCCGCATCGGCGGTGAGGATTCCTACCCGCAGCCTCTTTGCTACATTGCCATGGGAGTCGGATTCTGACTCCTTACCCAGCTTGCGCGGTACGCGCACATGATGAAAGTGTCCTTCACGCACGCCAAGGTGCACGTGGATTTCGATTACTTTTTAGGGGGTTCCGTTCTCAAGGGCACGGTGAATGCCGGCTGCAACGAGGTTCGCACGCATTTCGAGGTGGAATCCGATGAACCAGCAGAGAAAATACTGGCGGTCATCAAGAATGCGAAGCAAGGATGCTTCGCCGAACAAATGGTGACGGCTTCCGTTCCGCTGAAAAGCACTGTGAACCTGAACGGCGAATCGATCTCTTTGAGCGGAATTACGGCGTAAAGTATCTTGCTCAAGACTTGAAACAGGCCATAATCGTCGGGGTTTCTCGTAGTACGTTGCTTGGGCCTGAAGTCAACAGCCACTTCCTCGGGAAAAGGAAGATTTATGCGGTGGCCGGATTCGCCTTGGCGGCGCGCTGCCCCGCTGCGGTGCCGGCCAATTTCCCGTAGACGGAGCCTAGGGTCAGACCAGCTCCTCCCGGGTAGTTGAAATAGTAGACGCCGCCTACGAGTTCGCCCGCGGCGAACAGTCCGGGGATGACCTCATTTTCGGTGTTCATGACTTCCGCTTTGGGTGTTACGCGGATACCGCCGAAGGTGAACGTGATACCCGTGGTGACGGCGAATCCGAGGTAGGGTGGTTCGTCGATGGGAAGCGCCCAGTTCGATTTCGGGGGGTCTATCCCCTTAGTGCCTTTACCGTCTTTAATAGTCGGATTGTATTCGCCAGGCTGGACGGCAGCGTTATATTCCTGAACGGTTTTGACGAACGTATCCACATCGATCTCGAGCTGTCCGGCAAGTTCTTCCAGCGTGTTGGCCTCGGCTTTGGTGACTTCGCGGATGCGGTACTCGTCGCGCAGCATATGGACCGTTTTCTGGTCGAATATCTGAAAAGCGGCCCGTTGGGGCTGTTGGAGGATGTTTCGGCCATATTTGGCGTAGGTATAGTTCCTGAAATCGGCCCCTTCATCCACGAAGCGTTTGCCCTCGATGTTCACGATGATGCCAAACGGGTATGAGTGTTTCTGGTAGGATTCTCCTACCGTCAGATCACCGAAGGGCGGAGCGTTCAAGTCCCAGGCGACGGCGTGACAACCGCTCCAATTGCCATAGGGCTGCGCCCCGATATCGAGCGCCATCTTGATGCCGTCACCCGTGTTGTAGGGGGTGCCGCGCACTTTTGCGAGTTCCCATCCCGGCCCGAGGTAACGGCAGCGCATCTCGGCGTTCGCCTCGAAACCACCCGACGCCAAAACGACTCCGTGCGTCTCGACTTCGTAAGGGCCATCGGGACCTTTGACTTCGACGCCCGTCACGCCGCCCATCGGGTCGGTGATAAGACGCATAGCCTTCGATGCGTAGCGAATTTCGACGTCGGCGTTGTTTGCAGCATCGAGGAGAGAGTCGATGAGACCGCGGCCACCCCCGACGATCTCCAGAACCAGACCGCCCCAGAAGCGCATCTTGCCGTCTACCTTGAATGCCTGCCGGCCGCTTGCGAGGATGAGCCTGAGACCCTTTGATTGCATCCATTTCAGGGTCGGGAACGACTCGTGGATGAGGACGGAAGCCAGATCACCGTCGGTTTGGTATTCGGTCAAAAGCGCAAGATCGTCAAAGAATTTTTCCGATGTATAGGGGTCAATCTCGATGTTTTCTTTCTCGGCGTCGGAAAGATCAGGGACGAGCGAGTAGATGTCTTCGATGCTATGGAAGGCGAAGCGGAAGAGGCCTCCCGAAAAAGCCGAGTTGCCGCCGCGCCATGCTTCGGGCGCTTTTTCGAGCACCAGCACCTTCGCTCCCTGATCCCGCGCCGCAAGGGATGCGCAAAGAGCGGCGTTGCCGCAGCCTACGACCACGACATCGTATTTCTCTGTAGCATTCGACATTTCTCAAAACCTCCTCGAAGCCTTTTGTTCAAGGCGACTCGCGTTTGTACGAATGTAGGGATGAGGCCATTTCCATGGGGTTGTCATCAAATCCGGGAGTCAGAAAAACAGGCCTTTAACTAACATATTGAGGAGGCCGGGTCAAAACTCTTGAGGTGAGCGTTCTATTCACGATATCGTGCTGTCTCAAGATTCGTGAAGCCAATCAATATCTGTTTGCTTGACCATGCCGGTCGGCTCCCATAGAATTTTCTGCTCATTTTCACTTCTTCATTAAGGAACATCATGGAAGCAACTGTCTACCAGAAGTTCATGGAAGAGCGAATCACCCATATCACCGAAGCCTGTACGCATTGCGGAAAATGTTACGAGGTCTGCCCAATGGTTCCGTATTCAGATGCCAAGGGCGCGGAACCCGAACGTGTGACGAAATCCGTGATCGACATCCTCAACGATCGCCCCCATGAGCCGGAAGGAGCGCTTTGGGCCAAGGCTTGTCAAAAAAGCGGGGTTTGCATCGAAGCCTGCCCGGAGGACGTCAACCCGCGTGAAATGCTCACCTACGCCAAGCTCAAGCTTCAAAACATCGAATCAGAGGAAGCGGACATTCAAGAGGCCGGCAGGGCGTATTTTCAGGATTTGAGCCGGAAGATTCGTTTCATGGCCGCTCTTCAGTTGGAACCGGAGCAATTCAGGCGTCTCACCGCCGTACGGGGCTCCGAGGTAAACAAAGTCGATGCGGTGTTTTACTTTGGGTGCAATATCCTCCAGACGCCCCATATCCTGCTCTCCTGCATCGATGTTTTCGACCGGCTGGGGTTGGACTATGAGGTGGCCGGCGGCGTGGGCCATTGTTGCGGCATCAACCATATCAGGCGCGGGGATCTGGAGACGGGAGCAGAGATGGGGGCGCGGTCCCTTGGACATTTCAAATCATATGATCCGGAGAAAGTCATCACGTTCTGCCCCACTTGCCAGATGCAATACTCCGAATATCAACATCTCTACACCGGGAAGCCGGTTCTCCCCATGGTGGATGGGCCGAGTCCGGGCAAGGAAGAAATCCTGCCGTTTGTCCACATCACGCAATATCTGGTGGAAAATCTGGAAGCCTTGCGAGGCGAATTCACGAAAAAGGTGAAAAAACGCGTGGCCGTGCACCTGCATGGCGGGAGCGATGGCGTTGAGGAAAACGTCATAACAATTCTGAAAGCGATTCCAGGGCTCGAGTTCGTGGAGATTGAACAGCTATCAGATCATGCCTACCAGTGTCCCACGCTCGTCATTCCCGAGGCGAAAGCGGCGATGCGCGAGAAGCTTTTCGACTCTGCGCGACGCGCAGGGGTGGATTCCTTGCTCACCGTTTATCATAGCTGCCATCGTGAACTATGCGATCTGGAAAAGGATCAACCCTTTGCGATCGAGAACTTCATGACGATTCTCGGCCAGGCCATGGGGTTCGAGTATCCCGACTACACGAAGACGTACAAAATCTATGAGGATATCGATCGGGTGATTCATGAGGCGGAGGACACGCTGCGCGCCTTCGGGATGACGCCCGAGAAAATGCGCGAGCAGCTTCAGACGGCGCTCTACGGCTGAGAGCCGGGCTTTTCGGGCTTTCCTTACATATTGAAAACGCGCGGCTTATCCTCGTTTCCGTACCAGAACGATGTCGAAATTGCCCAGTTCGTAGGTTTTCCCCCAGGAAACTTTCTTGAGCGGGATGATCAAAGAGGGTCTCGCTCGTTCATGATCACCCAGTCTCGGGTCCCCCCGAAAATACAACTGCGTCACCAGGGGCTGGTAATCGGGGTGGCGGATGTAAAAGTGAATGTGTGAGGGCCTCGCCCAGAAGCCGAATCCGTAACGCCCCGGATGCACGGTTTCGAACCGGTAAAGGCCTCTCCTTGTGGTGCGCATACGCGCTCTGTAGAGATAATTATCCTTCTCGTCCATGCCGTGGTAGCTGCCGCTGTCATCCGCCTGCCAGACGTCGATTGTCGCGCCTTGGAGCGGTTTCCGGGTGTCGTGTCCATAGACATGGCCGCGGATGAGCATCGGCGTGCCGGGCGCGTCCTGGGGCATCAGGCGGCCGCGGAACGGCGCCCCTTCCTTGTAATAGGGTCCCATGGAGTCAGATGCTGTCGGTTTTCGCGCGATGGGCGGCGCTTCACCCGGTTTTTCACCTTGCGCGATGAGGAATTTCCCGAATTCCCCCAGTTCCCCGTAAGCGGGCGTGGGGGCGAGGGTTTGCCGGAGCCCTAAAGCGCCCGCGCCGAGCGCGCTCAGGCCGAGCAGGAAGTTTTTCAGCAGTTCCCGTCTGTTCCATTTCTTCATGACGAATTACCTGCGGCGGCGGGGCGAGTTCCTCGGGCAAGATTACCATTACAGGGCAGGCGGCTTCCAGCGCCGGCGATTCCCCAGCCGTATCCTCACGAGAACGTCACCTCGCAACCGCGCCGGAAGACCAATGAAAACAAAACCTTGCCTGCGTATCATCCCCCCTGAAACGCCTTGCCGAGCCTTGAGTTTACGCCATCAGCCGCGCTGGGCCATCTCGATGCTGATGTTGTCGGGACCCTTGATGAAGGCGATTTTCACCCCCGGGCGTATCTCCCAGGGCTCGCAAATCCACTCCGCACCCTTTTCGGTCAGCTCTTTTTGCGCCTCGTCCATGTCGTCGACCCGGAGCCCGAAATGATCCAGCCCGTAGCGGGGGTCCGAACCCGTCCGCACGGGGTCTTCTCCCTCCGCCCGGCCCGAGACGAGGAACACCATGCCGTTCAGCTCCATGTTGAACGACGGCGCGCCGCCCAGCTTCCGCTCCTCCACGACGCTGGCGCCGAACATGTCGATCCAGAAATCGCGGGCGGCGTGCGGGTCTTCGCTCCGGAAGTGAAGATGGTCGTATGAGTATTTGGCCATGCGGGAATCCCCTCTCGATATGCCGTGAACCTCATGTTTGGCGGTATGTCCGCTCGTCTTTGTGCTTGATATGTCTTGGGTTGCAAGGATGGCCGCCGGGAGCGGCAAGGGCCTGAAAACCGGGCCTAGCCGGGTCCGCCCTCTTCTTCCTGTATGAGTTTCTCCGCCTCGGCCATCTCGTGGAAGAGCGCGCAGGTGGCCGAGAAATTCCTCTCCAGCTTGTCGAAAAGTTCCTTGATCTGCCCGGCCGAAACGACGCTCGAGAGCTGGCCGTGGACCGCCTGCCAGGCGAGCGTACCGTGGTCGCCGCGCTGAAAATCCGTTTCTTCGCTCGCCGTGATGGCGTCGTAGGCCTCGTGTTCGTGTTCGAGTATGTCCCGGAGCACCGGCTCGTAGTTCGGGTCGTCGGATTCAAGATACCGCATGAGGTAGTGCCGGAACGCCGGCTCTTTTTCCACCGGCTGCGGGTCGGACATCTCGCGCAGAACCCGGCAGGTGGCGGCGAAATCCCGCTCCAGGCGCTCGAAGAGCTGCTCGATGTGGAAGGGGGTGAGGATGTCCGTAAGTTCCGTAAAAACAACGTGCCACATGTGGGGAAGCCGCTCTCCTCGGGTCGATTCCGCGCCCTCGCCGACCGTGCTCTCGTCGTAGACCTCGTGCTCGTGTTCGAGCAGGTCCATGAGCACCGGCTCGTAGTTCGGGTCGGCCGAATGGAGGTAGCGCATGAGATAGGGCTTATATTTCCGTACCTTATGGCGTCTGGGCATTGCGAGGTTCCTCTTTGCTGTAAACTCCCGATGATGACGCCCCATTATATCACCAAACCGGGCCGCCTCGCCACGGGAATGATTTCCGGTGCCGCGGGGATTGCATATAACTCGTTGAAATTTGTATGTTTATTCTCTCAAAAACATGAAAGCCGGTTGCCGCGCCCGTGCGGACGTCCCGCATTTGCGCGCATTTGCCGTTATCGCAGGCCCGGCGGCTCATGGCAGTATTCCCCCGCGCCCGGATTCCGCGGCGCCGTATCCCCCCGAAACAATTTCCGGTTATTTATCGAAAAACCCCGTGAATTTATCGATATTTATCGAATTTTTTCGAAATTC
>VXPH01000109.1 GCA_009839615.1 Nitrospinota bacterium | reverse complement strand
TCGGCTGGAAAAGCAACCCCCCCTACCCCCCTTGTCAGGGGGGCAAGAAAAAGCAAAGCCCCCTCTGTCCGGCGGTGGCGCATCGCCTTTTTATACCCCCCTGACAAGGGGGGGTAGGGGGGGTATTCCCTTGACAAGGGCTTATCCAACAACCCCGCAAGGCCTAGAGTTCCTCTTGAAACAAACGCAACTCGGATACGGTTTCGACCAATCCCTGCCGAAGAAGCGTATTCAGATACTGGTCCACGGACAGAGGAGGACTCTTCAGTCTGGCGCGCACCATCCGGGCGGATTCTGCAACGGCGTCGGGTTCCAGATCGATCAAATGCCTGATAAAGACATCCGGATGCTGTGCGGTGAGATCGTACGTGTTCAAATCGGCTTCCGGAAAGTGTCTCAGATTGAAGGTGACGATGACGTCCGCCCGGCCCTTGATCGCTGCCGCCAGCACATGTCGATCATCCGGATCCGGGAGCGAGAGGGTTTCGATTAGCGGTTCGAAGTCCGTGACGAGGCAATCCTCCGCGTGCGCATCCATCAGCCTGCGAAGGGAATTCCAATTTGTGGTGGGAATGTCCGGCCTGGTCTTCTTCGCGGTCCTGATCCATTCCTCGTGAATCGCATTCGACCAGCGCGCGCGAAACAACCTGGTGGTCGCGAGTTGGAGGAGCAGGTCGCGGAGCGGAGCCGGGAATAGCACATTGGCGTCGAATAGAGCAGTAAAGGCCATTCACAAACTTACTCGTACCCGATTCCGATCGCCTGGCTCTCTTCCGTAAGCTGGTCCAGGACCTTCAGGCGCGCCCGTTTGGTTCGCTCTTCGTAGGCCTTCAAATCGTTGAACAAAACGCGCCTGTGGGTCCCGACCATTCGATGAGGGATTTCTCGATTCTCGAGAAGTTTGACGAGAAATCCCCGGGATACATTCAGCAGGTCCGCCGCCTGCTGGGTCGTCAGTTCCGCGTTCATGGGTATCAGCGATACGGCGTTGCCTTTGGACATTTCGCCCAGCAGATCGATAAGCAGGCGAACCGCTGCGAAAGGCAATTCAATGATGTCGCGTTCATCTTCGGCGAGCCGAATCGCCACCTTATCGGGGCAATCCGGGCTGTCCGCGGCGATTTTGAGCGTGAGCATCTGCGCAGACGTTAGCGCGAGATTCGCCTCCTGTGGACTTGGAAACGCCGATGCGAACCGGGTTGCCGTGCCTGCCATATCTAATCTCCCCTGCAATCTTGAGATATCAAAACATTGTCAATATAAATTATAATCAATATAAATGCAATAATCGATATAATCAACACGGCTTCGGTTCAACTGGCTCCGGCCATGCGAACGCACCTGGGCCGGTGGCGAGGCAGCGGGGCATTCCCGGATGAGAACATGCGCGATGAGCACCAGGGAGGCTGGGTCGAGTGCCTCGATAACCTGCGCGCGTATCTGGAGGGAGGTTGAGGGAAAAAGAGCGATCCACCGTCATTCCCGATCAATGCGGGAGGATTTGCGGTTTGTTGTAGGGACAGGTCGCGACCTGTCCCTACAGGGTCGGTGGCCGAAATGACGGCGATCTCGACACAGGACACGCATCCCGCCCGATGACACCCGGCGCGCCGTTTTGTTATACTCTCCTGAAACCACGTTCAATTGGCACGGAAGAGGTTTTTTCGATCCTGAGCCAGGAGATATGGCGGGGGCGACGCGGTTCCCCGAATCTCCTGCAGCATGGAGGAAAACGTCATGCCTCGTCGTTCACTGCTGTTCCTGTTCGTCGTTGCGCTGGTTTGCCTGCCGATCCAGAGCGCGCATTCCGCAAACTACCCCGGCTACCCCGTTCAGTTCATCATCTCCTTCCCGCCGGGAGGGCCGGGCGACACCACGATCCGCATCATCCATCCCGCGCTCCAGAAGAATTTCGGCGGCGCCATCCAACTCGTCAACAAGCCCGGCGCAGGCGGGGCCATCGCCTACACCTACGTGAAAAAGGCCAAGCCGGACGGCTACACGATTCTCTCCACCATGTCCGCGCCCCTCACCGTGGGAACGGCGCTGCGCACCCTGCCCTTCGGTCTGGACGACTACGAGTACATCGGCGCGTACGCCTTCGGCGCCACGGGCATCGTCTCCAAGCCCGACATGCGCTGGAAGAACCTCGACGGCCTGCTCGCCTATATCAAGAAAAACCCCGGAAAGCTGAATTACGGCACGAGCGGGGCGCCGACCGCGCCGTATCTCACCATGGCGGCCATCCTCGCCATGCAGGGCTTGAAAGCGACTCCGGTGCACTACAAGGGATCAGGGCCTGCGCGGAACGCCGCCCTGGGCGGCCACGTGGACTTCTCGGCGGGCGGCTTCGGCGCCATGCAGGCGCTCATCCGGGCGGGCAAGCTGGTGGGCCTGGCCATCACGGACAACGCGCGGGATCCCAAGTTCCCCAAGATCCCGACGCTCAAGGAAAAGGGTCTCGGACGGGCGAGCATCGGGCTCTGGGCCGGTCTGTGGGCGCCGAAGGGAACGCCCAAGGCGGTTCTCGACAAGCTCTCCGCCGCCCTCCAAAAGACGGCAGGCGACCCGGCGGTGGTGAAAAAGCTGAACAAGGCGGGCTTCCGGGTGGAATTCGTGGACGGGGCGGGAGCGAAGAAACTCGCCCGCCAGGACCACGAGACTTCCAAGGAGATCATGAAGGCCGTCGGCATCAAGAAAAAATAGAGGGGGCCTCATGCGCAGGTTCGCCCCTCCCGCGGCGCTGCTCGCCGTCTCGATACTCATGGGCTGGTTCGCCCATCGGTTAGGTCTTGGGAGCATCAACCGGCCCGAGCCGGGATTTTTCCCTTTCTGGATATGCGTTGGTCTCGCGGCCACTTCGATATTCCTGATGACGCGAGACCTTCGTCAAAGCCCGGAGGATGAAGCAACCTCCCAAGCAGTATTCACGCTCGCCGGGTACCGGCGGGTTCTCTCCGTCATGGCGGGAACGGCGCTCTTCGGACTCCTTCTCGAAGTGTCCGGATTCCTGGCGGCGACTTTCATCTTCATGGCGTTCTGCTGGCTCGTCATCGACCGCCAGTCCCTCCTGCGGGGCCTGCTGATCTCGGCGGTCGCCTCGGCGGCGGCCTTCGTTCTGTTCGTCAAGCTGTTGAACGTGCACTTCCCCCGCGGCCTGCTGGGGTTCTGATGGGCGATCTTTTCGCAAACCTCTATTTCGGCTTCTCGGTAAGCCTCGCCCCGCACAACCTCCTCGCCTGCTTCATGGGCGTTTTCGTGGGAACGGCCATCGGGGTGCTTCCCGGCCTCGGTCCGGTCGCCACCATGTCCCTGCTTCTCCCGATCACCATCAAGATGGAGCCCACGGCCGCCATCATCATCATGGCGGGGGTGTTTTACGGGGCGATGTACGGCGGCTCCACCACGTCCATTCTGCTCAACCTGCCCGGGGAGGCGTCTTCGGTCGTGACCACCCTGGACGGCTACCAGATGGCGCGGCAAGGACGGGCGGGGCCTGCGCTCGCCATCTGCGCCTGGGGTTCGTTCATCGCGGGAACGCTGGGCGTCCTGGGCATCACGCTCATGGCGCCCGCCCTGGCCGAGATGGCCGTGAAGATCGGCCCGCCCGAACTCGTGGCGCTCCTGTGCCTGAGCTTCCTGCTGGTGGTCCAGTTCAGCGGCGGCTCGCGCCCGCGCGCCGCGGCTTCGGCCCTGCTCGGGTTTCTCCTTTCGACTATCGGCCTGGACCCGGTGGAATCCACGCCGCGCTATGACTTCGGCACCTTCACCCTGATGGACGGGGTGGGCTTCGCTCCTTTGGTGATCGGGCTGTTCGGCATCTCGGAGGTGCTGATCAACCTGGAGAAATCAGAGAAGATGGAAGTGTTCAAGGGCCGCATCAAGGGGTTGTGGCCCACGCGGCAGGACTGGCGCGACTCCGCTCCGGCCATCGGTCGAGGCAGCGTCGTCGGGTTCTTCATGGGGATACTGCCCGGCATGGGCACCATCGTGCCTCCTTTTCTCTCCTATTCCCTGGAGCGGCGCATCTCCAGGAGACCTGAAAAGTTCGGCACGGGCGTCATCGAGGGCGTGGCGGGGCCGGAGGCGGCCAACAACTCCGCCACGGCGGGCAGCATGATCCCCCTCCTCACGCTGGGCATCGCCCCGAGTGCCGCGGTGGCCGTCTTGACGGCCGCCTTCCTCACCCACGGCGTGCAGCCGGGGCCGCTGCTGATCACCGAGCACCCCGCCATCTTCTGGGGGGTGGTGACGAGCATGTACACCGGAAACGCCTTGCTCCTGCTGCTCAACCTGCCGCTGGTGGGCATGTGGGCGCGCCTGCTCACCGTGCCCTACCGCTACCTGTGGCCCATGATCCTTCTGTTCTGCGGCATCGGCGCGTACAGCGTGAGCAACAACCCGGTGGACGTCCTGCTCATGGCCGCCTTCGGACTCCTGGGCTACATGATGCGCAAGCTGAACTACCCGGGCGCGCCGCTCGTGCTCGCGTTCGTCCTGGGCAGGTTGTTTGAGGAAAAGGTGCGCCAGTCGCTCGTCATCTCGCGGGGAAGTTATGAAACCTTCATCGCGCACCCGCTCGCCCTGCTCGCGTGGATCGCATCGGCGATCCTTCTTCTCTATCCGTTCTTCATGCGCGGCAGGAGCGCCCCGCACTTCCCGGGGGAGGAGGAAGAATGAAGATCACCCTGCTCGGCACGGGCGGCCCCCGTCCGGACCCGGCGCGCCAGGGTTCTTCCCTCGTCGTCAACGTGGGCGATGAGTGGCTGCTCTTCGACTGCGGCCGCGGGGCGGTCACCCAGCTCGTCCGCGCGGGCGCGCCGCTCGAGAAGCTGAATCCCGTCTTCATCACCCATCATCACTTCGATCACATCAGTGATCTGGGCGACGTGATCCTGAGCACCTGGCTCCAAGGCCGCCCGGGCGCCTTCCGCATATTCGGGCCGGCGGGAGCGGCGGAGATCGTCAGAGCCTTGATCGATCGGGTCTACGCGAAGGACATCCGCTTCCGGGCGGAGGGGGAGCCCGCCGTGGGGGGCTGGAAACCGGTGGAAGTAAGCGAAACCGGCGCGGGCCTCGTCTGTGAGGGCGGGAGCTGGAAGGTTTTTGCTGAGTTCGTCGAGCACGGCCAGGGACTCGGGATCCCCGATTTCGACTGGGTGACGCTGGGCTACCGCCTGGAGGCTGCGGGGAAGACCCTCGCCATCAGCGGCGATACCATTCCCTGCGCGGGGCTGGAACGCCTGGCGCGGGGGGCGGACGTACTCGTGCTGTGCTGCTATCTGGCCGAAGCGGAGGTCGTCGACCCGCACACCGAACGCCTGACCCGGCACCTGTTCCCCTCCTCCGCACAGGCGGGAAAGATCGCCGCAGAAGCGGGCGTGAAGAAACTCGTCCTGACCCACTTCCGCGAGAAGCCCGAGCACCTCATGCGCGCGATCGAAGAGGACGTCCGGCGGGATTTTGATGGTGAAATCATCCTGGGCCGCGACCTGCTGGAGGTCGAGGTGTGAGGGGGCTGGCCGTGAGGGATCCTGTTTGAGCCTCGATGGTGTCGACTATGTGCATGACACTCTCCTTTGTGAATAGAATACGCCCGCTCCTGTTTCTCGCCGCCGTTTCCGCTGAGGTCACCGGTGCTGGAAATCCTCGCTGATCGCACTTATCGCCATCTCTTCGCCGCGCAGATAACGGCCCTTGCGGGCACGGGGCTCGCCACGATTGCGCTGGGACTTCTCGCCTACGACCTCGCGGGTGAAGATGCGGCGATGGTGCTCGGCACCGTCTTCACTATCAAGATGGCGGCCTACGTCGGTATCGCGCCCATCGCCGGCGCCTTTGCCGACCGGCTCCCGCGCAGGGCGCTGCTCGTAGCGCTCGATATCGTACGCGCCGCCTCGGCCCTGGCGTTGCCCTTCGTTTCGGAGATCTGGCAGCTCTTCGTATTGATCTTCGTGCTTCAATCGGCCTCGGCGGCCTTCACCCCGACCTTCCAGGCGACGATTCCGGACGTGCTGCCCGAAGAATCGCGCTACACTCGTGCCCTGTCGCTCTCGCGCCTCGCCTACGATCTCGAGAACATCTTCAGTCCGACTCTCGCGGCGCTGTTGCTGGCGATAATGTCCTACGACGCCCTGTTCTTCGGCACGGTGGCCGGATTTCTCGCTTCCGCGGCGCTGGTGGTTTCGGTGCTTCTGCCGAGCCCCACCTCCTCGGCCCCGCGTGGCGTCTACGATCGCACGACCCGCGGGATCCGCATCTATCTCGCCACGCCCCGGCTCCGAGGTCTCCTGGCGCTGAATCTCGCGGCGGCGGCGGCGGGAGCGATGGTGCTGGTCAACTCCGTTGTCCTTGTGCGGGACGGGCTGGGACTCGGAGAGAGCGCCGTGGCGTGGACAATGGGCGCGTTCGGAGGCGGTTCGATGCTGGCCGCGCTCACCCTCCCGCGTCTGCTGGACCGGGCGCCGGAGCGGGCGGTGATGCTGACGAGCGCGGCGCTGATGATCGCGAGCCTCTGCGCGCTCGCCGCGCTCATCCCGGCCGTCGGGTTCTCGTGGCCACTCCTCCTCGGCGCATGGGCCACTGTGGGGCTCGGTTATTCCGGCATACTCACCCCCTCGGGACGGCTGCTGCGGCGCTCCTCGAATCCCGAGGACCGGCCCGCGCTCTTCGCGGCGCAGTTCGCGCTCAGCCATGCCTGCTGGCTGGTGACCTACCCGCTCTCGGGCTGGCTGATGACCGCCTATGGAGCGCTCGCCGCGCTGACCGGATTGAGCGCGCTTGCTTTCTTCGGCGCTGTGCTAGCGTTGCTACTGTGGCCGAACCCCGACCCGGTGGCGATTCCGCATCGTCATGACGACCTCCCTCCCCATCACCTGCACCTGCACGGTAAGCACGAACATGTTCATCCTTACATGATCGATGATTTGCACAGACGCTGGCCGCCGGCGAACCCGCGTTCACCGGACTAGCGCATCACGAATACCGCCGGAATGACGACAACTTCGAAGGAGCGAGGGCGGCCACGCTCGAACTCCCCCTCCTCGGGGAAGTTCGACACCCCTCACGGGATACTTGCCCTCTAACGCCATAGGGCGGACACACGGGTTCGCCCCTACAATCTCCATAAAACCGCTAGAGACCGCATTTCCCCGCATTTGCCGTACTACCCGAAACCCCGCATTCGAGTATCGTGCGCGCGGCGCGGGAAGGCGATTACACCCGCATCGGCCGGGATTGAACAGAAAGACGCGGAGGCTTTCTCATGGAATCGGGCATTTGGGCGAGAGTAAAGACGGTGATAGCCGCATTCTTCGCCGGAGCGATCCATCCATCTTCTGAAGAACACGGGCAGACTCGTTCGAACTCCCCCTCTTCGGGGAAGTCCGATACCCTCTGCAAAAGCGTAAACCTGCTCACCTCACTCCGGTTCGTTTATCGCGGAAAGGGGAACGGCGCGGGTGGAGCAAAGGACGGCGAGGAAATGCAAATAATTCTATTTTCGATAAAATTCGCTAAATTCACGAGGTTTTTCGATAAATTCCTGAAAATTATTTTTTCGACAAATGATTGTAATTCAAAGGTTTACTCTAGAAATATGAGCGGATCACACTCAGATCTGGCACCAAAAAAAGTTTTCTGGCTGCCCCGCATTACCCCGCAACTGCCCGCGTTTGCGCGCGGCCATCTAGGGGAGTTCGGCCTTGAGCGGACGCGCCATGAGATCGCGCACGGCGTCTTCGGGACTTCGGCCCTCGAACAACACGGCGTGCACCTCGCGGCATATGGGCATCTCGACCCCGTGCTTATCCGCGAGCCCCACCGCCGCAGGTGCTGTGGATACGCCCTCGGCCACGGCCGTCATGGATTCGAGAATCTTCTGCAGGGGCTCTCCCTCCCCGAGGCGCACGCCCACCGTCCGGTTCCGGCTGAGATCCCCCGTGCACGTGAGCACAAGATCGCCCATGCCCGCCAGGCCGGCGAAAGTCTCCGCCCGGCCGCCCATCGCGGCGCCAAGACGCGCGACTTCCGTCAGCCCGCGCACGATGAGCGCCGCCCGCGCGTTGTAGCCCAGTTCCATCCCGTCGGCTATGCCCGCCGCCAGGGCGATGACGTTCTTGAGCGCCCCGCCGAGCTGGACGCCGACCGGGTCGACGCCCGTGTATATCCTGAAACCGGGTGCTGCGAGCGCTTCCTGAATTGCGAGGGCCGCCCCGGAATCATCCGACGCCGCCGTGATGGCCGTGGGCTTTCTCTCCGCGAGCTCGCGGGCGAACGTCGGCCCCGAGAGGCAGGCGAGGACGCGCCCGGCGCCGCCCGCCGCACCAAGGCATTGCGCGATTATTTGGGTGGGCAGAAGCAGCGTATTCTCTTCCACCCCCTTCGTCGCGCTTGCGATGCGCGTTTCCTCGTGAACGGAGGGCGCGAGCTTCGTCCACACCGCCCGGACGACGTGGCTCGGCATCACGCTCACGAGAACGTCCTGGCCCGCCGAGGCGGCTTCGGCCAGATCGGGCGTGAAACGCAAGTTTTCATGCAGGGCGATACCCGGGAGATACAGGTCGTTCTCGCGGTGGGCGGCCATGCGGGCGCAAAGGTCGGCCTCGAAAACCCAGAGCATCACCTCGTGGTCGATATCGGCGAACAAATCCGCCAGCGCCGTCCCCCAGGCGCCGGCGCCGATGACGGCGATTCGCTGCGGCGTCATCATCTCATCCCGAGCGGCGCGTCTTTCTCTTCGTTCTGGATTTCGAGGCGGCTCTTTTCTCGGCCAGCGCTTCCTTCCTCGCCGTATCGCCCCTGGCGACGGCCTTCTTGCCTGCGGTCGACCTCGCTTCCCATTTCAGTTTGTGCTTGAGGTGTTTCTCTTCTTCCCAGACGTGCTGCGTGCCATCGCCCATGAAGACGACGAAAACCTCACAGCCGTCGGGGTATTCATACGGACCGTGCGGCAGATCCCATCCGAAAACGTAATCGCCCGGCCGCAAGTCCTTGCCCGCCACGCACATCCGGCCCCGGGTCACTAAAATGGAATGCCAGCTCTTGTGGGTATGCTCCGGCTCCACGTAGCCTTTCGGGAACCTCACCTTCATGTCGATGCGCTTCATCACCGGGTCATGGGCGAAAATCTTCACCTTCACGCCCGGCGGCAGCGTCAGCAGATCATTGCTGACATCTTCCTGCCATTCGACATCCTTGTCGTAGATGGCGCGGAAGCGGTGATCAAAATCCTGTTTGGCGGTCTTTTTCCTGGTCGTCCGTTTCCTGGGGGGCATGTCTTCTCCTAATG
>VXPH01000237.1 GCA_009839615.1 Nitrospinota bacterium | reverse complement strand
CGCGGCCGCCCCGTCGCCCCCGATACGATCCATGGCGTTTGGGTCCCGAGCGGAAGAGGTCTCGCGGTCCGTTCCGGTCGGGGCGTTGATCCCCCCCGGCCGGCGAGGGGACGGCTGCGCAGCAGGGCGGCGCCGAGCCCCCCGCGCGGCTTGGGTCTGCCCCCGCCGGCGGGCGGATGGCGGCACGTGCAGGCGCGCTCACCACGGAGCCGCGGTGAGCTTAGCCGTCACGCATGTATCCTCAACCACCTCCACTTCCTCACGGGAAAGCCTTTCGAAGGCGAGGCACATGGCGACCTCCTCCCAGGAGTCGAGGGGGCCGTGCTCGATACCCGTGGCGAATTCGACGACGGTGTAGCGGGGCGGATGGACGGGCATCCCCTTGTGCTCACCCGAGGAGAGATATGATCGCCTCGCGCAACGCTCGCACCTCGCCGCTGCGCCTGCGTATTCGCCACAGTCGACACAAACTCGACTGGCGCGCCTGCCGTGATAGCGCGCCCGGCTCGCGGCGTTCTTGCGCGGACGGCGTTTTGCATCCCTTGCGGCGCACCTGGCGCACGTCGAAGCCTTGCCGATGACTTCCGCTCCGCACCGGCCGCATCGCCCGGAGGCCTTCCTGTCGGCGTAGAGCTCCCGTTCCGCTGCCTGGCGTTCCTCGCGGCAGGTCTCGCAGACGGCGCCGCCCTCCACGGGCTTTCGTTCGCCGCAGGTCGTGCACAACCCGGCTTCGGTGCGTTCGCGCCTTCGCCTCCTGCTCCTCTCGAGCGCCATGCGGCGGCGGCTCTCTGTATCGCGCCCGCCATAAGCCGCTCCCTCAAGCCTGGCCCTCTCGTACCGGGCGCGTTCGGCGGCCCGGCTTCTTTCGAGGCAGGCCTCGCAGAGACTTCGCCCGGGCGCAGGGCGGTTCTTCCCGCATTTGATGCACAGACCCATGGCGCGGCGTTCCTCCACCCGCCGCCTGTGGCGTTCGCGTTCTCTCTCGCGTCGAATGACCGGGTCCTTATAGGGCATCGCGTCTCCTTCGCGTGGCTGGAATCCGTTCGGCCGGCGCCTGGACGGCGAGACGTCTTGCGGCAGACCTCACCGGCACAGCATCTTGCCCCACACGAGGTGTTCTCCCCACAGCTGGAGCCCGCTGCCGGGGACCTTGAGCCCCGTGCAGACGATGAGCTCGTCGCGCGCGGGCCGCATCTCGCGGACGGCGCGGCGCGATGCCGTCACGCGCTTGCTCCTGCGCCCGCCCTTCTCGCCTGTGGGTACGGGACGGACCTCGCCCCCGCTCGATTTGTATCGCCTGATCTCGTATCGATCGTCGGCCAGCCCCCGGCTTAAGAGATGGGTGAGGAAGGTTCGTGCTTCGGGTCTGGGTTTCCGCATCGCGCGCCTCCTTGGGTGGGTGGATGATGGCGGCGAAGAACGCCCTCTCACGGACGCCCGGCCGCGCCCCCTCCCGGCCAGGCTCCGCCTCTTTGTGGCGCGGCGCGCGAAGGCGACGCTTCTACGGGAAGGGTGCGTCCGGGTCGTGGCCGTGAATTTCCTGCTCCTCGATTTCGCGGCGCCAGTCATAGCGGCCGGTCCGGCTCGACCACTCGAAACGCTCCTCTCGCCCGTCGGGGAGCCGGTAGCGGGTGAAGGCCGTCCAGTCCCCATGGCGGAACCCGCGCCACAGGACGCACGGGAGCACCGTGAGAAGGCTCCAGAAGGCCGCACAGGCACAGACGGCCCCCAGGAGGCGGAGACCGCTCCCGGCCGCGAGGGAGAGGATTGTGGCGAGGAGTGCGAGGCCAAGTCCCGCCAGGACGAGGGCCCGGGTGTACGGGTAAGGATTCCGGTCGTTCATGGGTCGCGCCTCCGGGCTTGCGGGTGAGGGGAATGCGGGCGCACCCGGCCTCTCCAGCCAGGCCCCCGCGCCCCCTGACGGCCAGGCTCCGCCTCTCGCCGGCGCGGAGCGGGGCGCGCCGCAAAAAAAGATCATGCCCCCGCGCAGCCGGTCGCACCCGAGGGGGCGCATGACGAAAAAGCGTAGGAAACTGGATATATAAAATCCTTGTAAACGAGTTTTTTTGCCTTATTTTGTCCCGGGTGCGGGCGATGCGGGCCCCCGTCCGCATGCCGCTGGAGGAGTGATCGGGGCGAAAGATTCGAACGCGAAGGAGGGATGCATATGAACGGAAAAGACGGCAACCACCCGGGGAATTTTTGATATGGTCGCATCGATCGGCGCCGTCGTCGCGCCCGCGCAGTGCGTCGCCTGCTTCGAGCGCGACTACTACTACGCGAAGAATGATCGTGTGCCGTGGAAAGGCACCGTCTCGCAGCGGGTGCGAATCCCGCCCGGCAACTGTCGCTCCAGCCGGTAGCAATCGGAGCGGGTTACGGAGGTAACGACGTGGCCTGAAGCACTCCGATAGAAAAGGACCGCCGTGGGCTGTTCAGCGACCATGCGGGCCGCAACGCGAGTGAACGCCGAGCATGCATCGAAACGGCTGGTGCAGAAGCCGACCCGAAGGTTGTTCGGGGAAGGCTGCCACCGACCGGGAAGCGAGCGACGCAAGCACCGGGCGGTTCCGTCGGGGTACTGGCGGCAGCACACATAGAAGAGGGAGACGGTAGCAACACGGGGAGCCCTGTCGGTAGTGTGCACACACCAACCGGAACCCCGTGAGGGGCAGGCCGGGACGGTAGGGTGGCGAATGGGCTCGTAGTACCGGGGATGCCGGGTAATGCCAGCGGAGGGAAGGAGCCCTGGTTCGAGAGGGATGCGTAAAGGAGGAAGGGCATGACCACTGGCGAGAACCTATCAGGGTCGGAAAAGGTCAGGGGACTCCAGACCGTGTTACATGCGGCGCTTCATACTGGGCTGGAAAGTGCTGGGCACGCCCGTACTCGCTACGCTCTTTCAGGAAGTCGCCGCCCCCAACCGGTTGCAACTCTTCGATCTCGTCGAGGTGCTCGACTGGACCGCCGCCGCCAAAACCTCGCCCGAGGTGTTCCCCCGGCTCCGGGCCACCTTCGAAGCGCTGCGCGACGAAGGCGGAAATTGGTACGAGGAAAGCGGCGAGGGTGCTGAATTCTCCATCATCAGGAAACGCCTGACCATCCTGGGGCAAAAACCGGCCTAAGTTTTTCCTGTTACAGCTCCTGCAGCGCGCCCGACACCATTTCTTCGACCTGAGTAGCCCTCTCTATTCCCCTCACCCTGAGTAGCCGCCGGAGGCGGCGTATCGAAGGGCGCTCTCCCTTGATGAGTCCGTGGCCGCCTCCTAATACGGCGCGCTTTTTCTTTCCCCATGCGTCCGTTTTGCGCTATGTTGTTCACCATCAAAAACAGATTCCAAAACGTCGTATACGACGATGACTTGGCCCTTGTGGAGCGCGCTTCGAGGGAGGACCCCGGGTATGTGTAAACGATTTGTGGATATTATCCAATTTGTGCGGGCTGGGAGATGCGCCATCGCATTGCTCGTTTCGATTGGTATCTTGTTCACTAGTTCGTCTTCAAGCCTCGCCCAAGCGGCTGATACGTCCGAGAAACCAAAGTCCGGCAAGGCTATGCTCGAAAAGAAATGCGAAATCCCTGATAAGTATAAGAAGAAATGGACCGAGCCTGAAAAATGGGCATGGAAAGAAATCTGTGCAGGACGAGTCGCGAATTTAAATGGGGAGCGACGTGCAAAGGTACTCAATCCGATAAACCCAAAACGAGAGATTCTCGATTTTAAACAATCGAAATATGATGAAAAATTTTTGGCTAAGCGGACGCTGAGTTCGCGTTTCCTTAGAACCATCCTCAAGACAGAACGGTTTTTCAGCGTGGATTCGCTTCGAGGTGTTTGGATCATGGGGGCTTACTTTCAGGATAATATCGATCTGAGCGGTCTATCTATCGAGAGATCATTGACAATCTCGCATTCTCGTTCCCAATCGGGAATTGTTATGCGCCACTTTAAGGCATCGGAAAGGGCTGCATTCATCGCTTCAAGTTTTGAAGGTGATATTAGAATAGATACTGCCTCGTTCGATGATACCTTGAGTATTATAAACGTGAGATTCGATAGTCTTTCCTTAAAGGATACAAAGATAAATGGCGATCTCGTGGCAAGCTTGTCAGCTTACAATTCTGAATTCGACATGGATGTTGTCTCAATAAAGGGCGATCTGTACATGGCAAGGGTGAAATTCTTCCATGTTGCCTTAAAACGAGTAAAGGTAGACGGTTTTTTCAATATGAGTGATTCCAAATTCAAAGGAAAATTTGACACGTCTTCCTTAACGGTCGGGGATGATCTGCTCATGCGAGACGCGCAATTCGACGAGCCAGTGATGCTTGAATCTCTAACTATTCAATCGGATCTCGATATGCGTGGCGCAACCTTAAGCGGGCTCGACCTCACGGGTGCGAGAATCACGGGCAATCTGCGGCTCGGGTATAGATGTAAGTTTGACAGGTCGTCGTGTAAGGACAAGGAAAAGAAGAAAATAATTTGGAAAAACTATATTGATTCTAGAAAAGAATCCCACCCTCCAAAATTGACGCTCCGAAACGCCAGTTTCGGCTCGATTATCAACACCGGAGATGCTTGGCCTCCTGATTTGGAACTCAATGGCTTTACATATAAGCGCTTCGAATCGGACGAAAGCAAGACTCTAAGTGAGAGAGGAAGTGACTGGTTTATCAATTGGCTTGCAAAGGATGAATCCTATTCGCCTCAGCCTTACTTGCAATTGGCGGGTGTTCTCCGAAACACCGGGCTTGGCACAATAGCGGATGACATTCTATATCAGAACAGAGATGAACAGCGTGCAGATAAAAAGACGCAGAGGTTCGAATGGTGGCGTTTATCTTTTTTAAGGTGGGTTTATGGATACGGTTACGGTAGGCATATTTTTTGGGCACTGCTCCAATTAGCGATGATATTAATAGCAAGCGGAACCTTTGTTATCTATATTTACATCACTGAAAGGCGTGATAGAGATCTTATCATTTCGGGTTTCCGGGACAGCTTTTGGTACAGCGTCGATATGTTGCTTCCGGTTATGAAGCTGCGTGAAAAACATTACGAGATAGATTTGGAAACAAAGCCTGTCAGATACTACTTTCATTGCCACCAAATTATGGGTTACTTGCTGATATTCTTCGTAATTGCCGGACTCACTGGTCTAACGAAGTAGGAGCGGGCATGCTGGCCCGTCTCTACGAAAAAACAGGCTCACTCCGTAGGGACAGGTCGCGACCTTGTCCCTACGGAGCCTCTCCACCGTCACCGTCATTTCGGCGCAAGCGCGCCTGTTCGGGGTGCAGGAGGTGTTGGTCGCCGCCCTCGCGGTGTAATCCACTGCGAAGGCGGCTGGTCTTCTCAGAGCATGTCCTCCGCGATGCTCTCCGCGACCCGTTCGGCCGATTGTTTGGCCGAGTCGCGCGCCAGATGCGCGTAGCGCGCCGTCGTTTCCAGGCGGCTGTGGCCCAGGAGCTTCCCGATGACGGGCAGCGCCTCGCCCAGCGCCAGGGCCCGCGAGGCGTACGAGTGGCGCAGGTCGTGCAGCCGCACGTCCCCGAGGCCCGCGCGATCCCTGATCGCCCGCCAGGCCTCATCGACGTTCGCAAGGCGCGTCCCCGGCTTTCTGCCCGGGATGACCCACGGGCCGTCGTGGGCGCCAAGGAGATTTCCAAGGAGTTCGACCGCCTGCGGCGGCAGCGCGACGGCCCGCGCGCCCGTCTTGGAATCGGGCAGCCTGAGCTCCCCCGCTTCGAGCGCCACGTCTTCGCGGCGCAGCCCGAGGATCTCGCTCCTGCGGCACCCGGTAAGCGCCAGCAGCCTAATCGCCGCTACCGCGGACGCGGAGGCGCCGCACCGGGCTTCCGCCTCGTCGAGGGCCTCTCCCAGGCGGGTGAACTCCGAATCCGTCAGGAACCGCTCGCGCCTGCGCTCGGGGTATTTCACGAGGGCCTTGCAGGGGTTCGAGGCTCCCTCGGGAACCATTCCCCAGCCCGCGGCCAGGCGGTGCATCGAGGAGAGGATGCGGAGCGCCATGTTCGCCATCCCGGGCGTCTCGTACAGGCTTTCATGGAATTCCGCTACCTGCGCGCGCGAGAGCGCAGCGATCGGCGCCCTGCCCAGGGCGGGCAGGATATGGCGGTTGATCACCGAGCGGTAGAGCGCGGCGGTGCCCGGCTTGCAGCGCACCGCGACGTATTCGGTGAGGTAGCGCGCGCAGAGTTCGGCCACCGTGGGGCCACCCACGGGTTTCATGGGCTTGGGGATAGCCTCCTCGCCCGCCTTGATCCGCGCGATGATGTGGGCGGCGCGCTTCCTCGCCTCATCGGCGTTGATCACCCCGTGGCGGCCCACCGCCACCCTCTTGGGACCCTCGGGCCCCCGCGCCTGCGCGATGTAGACCTTGCTCCCGGTGGGGTAGACCCTCACCCCGAAGCCCGTGAGCTCCCGGTCCCAGAACACCGTGTCCTTCCCGACTACGAGCTTCCCGACCGCTCGGTTGGAAAGCGTCCCGTGTTTCGTCTTCGCCATCTCTACGCGGTCCTCCCGTTCGCGACGTGGGCGCCGATGCTCCCGCCCACCCGTACCGCCGCCTCCCTCTCGGCCTCGCGCATCAGGTGCGCGTAGCGCGCGCTCGTCGCCACGCTCGTGTGTCCCAGGAGTTTTCCGATCGTGTAGAGGCTCTCGCCGAGCGCCAGCGCACGCGACGCGTAGGAATGTCTCAAGTCGTGAAGCCTCACGTCTGAGAGCCCCGCCCGCTCCCTTATCGGCCGCCAGTAGTGGTGCAGGCCCGTCAGGCGTTTTCCCGGCCTCTGGCCCGCGATTACCCAAGGGTTCTCAGGCGACCTGGGAATGGCGTCCAGTATCCTGAGCACCGGCCTCGTGAGGGGAACCATGCGGGGACCCGCCTTGGCGTCCCTCAAGCGCAGATCCCCCGCCGTGCGGTCCACGTCGTCCCACCCGAGACTCAGTATCTCGCCCCTGCGGCACCCGGTCAGGACGAGCAGCCGGACCGCCGCGATCGCGGGCGGCCATATCCCGCCTTCGGCACAGGCCCACCTGAGCGCCCGGCCCAGGCGCCGGTATTCCTCAGGCGCCAGGAATCGCTCGCGCTTGCGCGTCCTGTAGCGGCGCACCGCCCTGCAGGGGTTCCGCCCGGGCGGGACCAGCTCCCACGCTTCCGCCAGGGTGAACATACGCGAGAGGAGATGGACCGCCCGGTTCGCCAGGACCGGCGTATCGCGAAGGCCGTGATGAAGCGCGGCGGCTTCCGCCCCGCCGACTTCTTCCAGTCCCATACCGCCCAGGGCGGGCAGGATGTGACCCTCCAGCAACGTGCGGTACGCGGCAACGCTGGCGGGTTTGAGACGCCGCTTCACGTGAGTGCGCATGAAGCGCTCGGCGAGTCCCGCCACGGTGGGTTCCGTCTCGTGTGGTGGGGGTACCGGTTCCTCGCCGCGCCTGATGCGGTCGATGAGATGCGCGGCTTGTTTCCTCGCCTCCTCACAAGCCAGCTCCCCGTGGCGGCCGAGCGTCACGCGCTTCGGCCCCGATGGTCCCCGTGACTGCACCACCCAGGTCTTCCGGCCCGTGGCGTGGACGCGTACCCCGAAGCCCGCCAGCTCCCGGTCCCAGAAGATCGCGTCCTTCCGGTCGACATCCAGCGCGTCGACGGTGCGCTTGGTGAGTTTCAGATCGCTTCGCTTCGGCATCTTCCCTCCCTGAATCTGTAATCAAAACGCATACGCGCGGCATCAAACTGGAGGGTATCCAAGCATACGTGTGTCGAAAGCGCAAGGGGGATCGGGATACGGAATAACGGAAATATGCTATTGTAAACAACTATTTATCGTAGACAAGCGCAGCCAATCGCACCCTGGCGTGGTCACCGGGTTCATGACAATGATTAATCGAATTTTTCGGAAATTCCATATCCTCGAGCGAAGCATCCGGCTCCGCCATCATACCGGAATCCCCCGAATCCGCGCGGACGCCAAATGCGGGGAAATGCGCTCGCCGGCTCGGTGGGGGGCGGATTCTGCCGCCCAGATTTTCGGCGCGACGCGCGGGGCGGGAAGTGAGAATGGCTTCCGCCCCGGGGAGGCGAAGCCGACGGGCGGCCTCTCCAGCATACCCCACCTGCGCGAAATTCCCCCCGCGCCAATTGCGGGGAAATGCGCCTTGCCGACGGCGGCCGCTTCCGCATCATCGGAAACGCTTCGCTCCCTCAGGTACGCCCCGGCGCGGCGCGTTGCGTCCGTGTCATGTCAAGTGGAGTGGACGCTCCTTCCAGAGTCGGCTTGACTGGCGGAACCCCGAACGTACAATTCCTCCCGCGATATTTCCCGAACCCACACGAGAGGTTTTCCATGACGCTGACCATTCGACCCCTGGCCGCCGCCGACGAGCCCGACTGGCGCCGTCTGTGGACGGCCTATCTGGCGTTCTACGAGTCCGGCGTGACCGAAGAGGTCTACCGCTCCACCTTCGCCCGCCTTCTGGACCCGGCCCGCCCGCAGCAGAACGGACTGATCGCGCTCATCGACGGGCAGGCGGCAGGCCTGGTTCATTACATCTTTCACCCGCACAACTGGCGAATCGAGGACGTGTGCTACCTCCAGGATCTTTTCACCGATCCCGCCTTTCGCGGCGCGGGCGTGGGCCGCGCTTTGATAGAAGCGGTCTATGCGGCGGCCGACGAGAGGGGCGCGCCCTCGGTCTATTGGCTCACGCAGGATTTCAACGAGACCGCCCGGCTGCTCTATGACCGGGTGGCGAACCTCACGCCGTTCATCAAATACCAACGCCAGGAGTGAGGCGCAGCGGCCGCGCGGCGCATCCGCGCGCTGCACACCCTGTCCGGTTCGCACCATGAGTCGTGCCGCCCCATTGCGCATGAGATCGTAGCGGACAGGCCCCAGCACCCCTCCGAGGCCCCTGCGCCTGTCCGCCCCTACGAACCTTGCGAAACGAAATGTAGGGACAGGTCGCGACCTGTCCGAGGCCTCCGTGCCTGTCCGAAATCCCCGTTTTACAGGGGACAACCACAGGGGGCAGAACAACCCCGAGGAGGGGCTGTCCCTACAGTGAATGCGGCTTTGCTCGTCATTCCGGCGCATGCCGGAATCCAGGGACTTTGCCTTTTCGACTTGGCTCTTCGCCTTCTCCCATCCGGTCGGTGAGAACATGAAATACCGGGTCGCCTCGACCCGCATCAACTCTGGATTCCGGCATGCGCCGGAATGACGGCGGTGGACAATTCCGAGCGAGGAGGGGGTTTTTCAACAGACCCTTGGGGGGGGTGTTTTTTGGGGGCATGTCCCCCCACCGAGTCAGCCTTCACCGGTCGGTTCGGCTTCGT
>VXPH01000170.1 GCA_009839615.1 Nitrospinota bacterium | reverse complement strand
GGGTTGGCGCTTCGCATTTTTTTACCCCCGTGACACGGGGGGGTAGGGGGGGGTGGTTTTCCAGTCGAGAGGGACGTCCCCTTTACTCCTTAAAAAGGAGGCTTTTTCAACAGCCCCATAAGGGGCCCCTGCAAATCCCTCCCGCATGGGTCGAGGCCGTCCACACCGCCGTCATTCCGGCCAAAACCGGAAACCGGGCGGAGGCGGAGGCTTAATTTTCCCCGCCCGAGGCGTATCATTCCCTGTTGAAACGCAGACGGGGCTCGACCCGTCGCGTGCGAACGCGATTCCCGCCCCCCGTCGCCGCTTGGCGAAACGAAGACTCCAAGCTATATTTCCCCCCGAACGATGGGAGACCACATTTCCACACTCTCGAAAACCCACGCGCAGGGAGGCTCCTGTTTTGGCCGACATCATCACAGGCATGATCAAACGCTACGCCGCAGACGACCGCTTCACGCCCGAACCCGACCCTTCGGGCCGCTCCATCCGGCTCGTCATGAACGACGTCTGCTGGTTCGAGTTCGTGAAGAACGAGGCAGAGGGCAAAATCCGCATCAGCTTCGCCACCAAAGACCGCTACATGAACGAGGACATCGAGCTCGCCATCCTCGACAGCAAGGACCCGATCGACGATTTCGTCTACGACGGCATGGAGGAAGCGGGCGAGGAGGAAGAGCACAAGGTGGAGCACTACCACGACGGCGTGTTCCGCTACGCCATCGACCTGCCCCTCGACAAGCCGGGCGTGGACGAGCAGGCGGCGCGGGTGCTCGACGGGCTGTTCTACACGTTCGAGGAGTTCGCCGAAGGCGACGATTAGCTAGGGGTTTTCACCCAGAATCTGCACTTCCACCCGCCGGCTCCTCGGGCGGTTGTCGAAATCGACCAGGACGATCTGCTGCCAGGTTCCCGTGAGGAGCGCGCCTCCCCGGAGGGGCAGGGCGAGGCTCGGCCCCAGCAGGGCGGCGCGCACGTGGGAGAAGCCGTTCCCGTCCCCCCAGCGCGCATCGTGCGCGTAGGCGATGCCCTCGGGCGCGATGCGGGCGACCGCGTCCTTCAAATCCGAAACGGCGCCTGGTTCATACTCTATCGTCGTGAGGCCCGCCGTCGAGCCGGGCGTGAAGGCGAGGACGATCCCGCTCCGCACCCCGCTCGCCGAAACGATCCGCTCCACCTGCGGGGTGACGTCCAGAACGTCCGTAAACCCTTTCGTCTCGACCACGAAGCCTTCTTCGAAGACCACGAATACCCCTCCCAGGGTTCAGATTGCGCAAGAAACATACGAAAAAAAGCGGCCCTCGCCAGAGAGCCGCTTTCGGTTTCGCGTCTGTTGTCTAGCCGCGCTCGGCAATCGGCGTGTATTGCGACTCGAGGTCGCCGATGTAGACCGCGCGGGGCCGGAAGAGTCGGTTCTCGGGTAGGTACTCCAGGATGCGCGCCGACCACCCGGCGATGCGCGGCACGGCGAAGATGGGCGTGAACATGTCCGTGTCGATGCCCATGGCGTCGTAGATGATGCCGGAGAAGAAATCGACGTTGGGGAAGATGCCCTTGCCGCCCAAGTCCGCCACCACGAGGGCTTCGAGCTTTTTCGCGATCTCGTAGAGATGCCCCGTACCGGCGCGCTCGGCGAACTCCTTGGCGACGGGGTCGAAAAGCGTCGCCCGCGGGTCGTAGGCCTTGTAGACGCGGTGGCCGAAGCCCATCACCTTCACCTTCTTCTCCTTCGCCGCCGCGAACCAGTCTTCCGTCGTGGCGGGGTCCCCGATCTCCTGGAAGGTGCGCAGCGTGGCCTCGTTCGCGCCGCCGTGCAAAGGCCCCTTGAGCGAGCCTATCCCTGCAACGATGGAGCTGTAGAAATCCGTCAAGGAGCTGTTCGTGACCATCGAGGAGAAGGTGGAGGCGTTCATGCCGTGCTCGGCGTGGATGATGAGGGCCATGTCCATCACCTCCACGGTGCGCGCGTCGGGCGTCTCGCCCGTCATCATGCGCAGGAAATCCTCCGACAGACCCTTCGAGGGGTCGGGCTCGATGAGGAACTCGCCCCTTCTCGCCCGCTGGATGGCCGCCACGAGGGTGGGGAACTGCGCCGTGAGCGTGAGGGCGATGTCGAAATCGTTCTCCACCGTCACCTCGAATTCCTTCGGGTTCAGGCAACCGAGCAGGGAGACGGCGGTGCGCAGCGTGCTCATGGGGTGGCACATGCCGGCGATCTGCACGATCAGGTCTTTCACCGGCTGGGGGATGGGCCGGCGCAGGGCCAGATCCGCGTTGAAGACGTCGAGTTCCGCCCGGGTGGGCAGATTCCCGTTCAGCAGCAGGTAGGCCGTTTCCTCGTATCCCCCGCCCCCGGCGCAGAGGTCGTCGATGCTGTATCCGCGGTAGATGAGCTTGCCGTTCGCTCCATCCACGTAGCTGATGGCGCTCTCGTTCGTGATGGCCCCCTCGAGACCTTTCTTGAATTCCACGCTGCCAACGAATTGGCGGGGTTTTTCTTCAGCCATGGGCGTCTCCAAGCGCAAGATGATGAATCGGCTCCGGGAATACTTTGGTTATCGGCGGGTTCCGCCTCCAGCGTTCATGCGGGAAAATCGCCGTCAATAAAGTATACTGTATACAATTCAATACGTCATATATTTAAGAATACTATACAGACATTTCACCTTGCCATGCAAATCGGGTTGTTGGAACAAGACGGGCGGGAACGCCCTTGACGGCCTCTCATGCACGGCCCTGGAAAACCGGATCGAACGGATTTAAGATTGGCCCGCAAGAGAACCCCGAATCCCCCCATACCGGAAGGTGGAACCATGGCTCGATTGACCGATTACCGCGTGCTCACGTTCGACTGCTACGGCACCCTCATCGACTGGGAGACCGGCATCTGGGACGCGCTGCAGCCGCTTATCATGGGGGGCGGCGCCGACCCGGGCGTGACGCGCGATGCCGCGCTCTCAGCCTTCGCGAAATGGGAGGCCCACCACGAGCACGCATCGCCCGGGCTTCGCTATCCCGACCTCCTCGCCCGGGTGCACCGGAGCGTCGCGCAGAGCCTGGGGCTCGGGACGAGCGACGCGCTCGATGCGGCGTTCGGCGCATCGGTGCCGCTTTGGCCCGCATTTCCCGATACCGCCGACGCGCTGCGCGCCTTGAAGCGCCATTACAAGCTCGTCATCCTCTCGAACGTCCACCGCGAGGGCTTCGCCGCCTCGAACCGCAAGCTGGGCGTGGCGTTCGACGCCGTCTACACCGCAGAAGACATCGGCTCCTACAAGCCCGCCGACGCCAACTTCGAGTACCTCCTCGCACACCTCAAATCCGATTTCGGCCTCGAGCGCGCAGACATCCTCCACACCGCGCAGAGCCTGCGCCACGACCACGCGCCCGCGAACCGCTTCGGCCTCGCGAACGCCTGGATCGACCGCCAGAGGCTCTCCCGGGGAGGAAGCTGGGGGGCGACGGAGAAGGTCGAGACCACCCCGAGGACCGACTTCATCTTCTTCTCGATGGGCGAGATGGCAGCGGCCGTCGAGGCGGAGGGGGGTTCGTCGGGGACGTAGCGGGAGGTGCGCCACGGTGCTCTGCGCCTGCCGATATTCCAGCTTACGACCCTGATCACGCCGCGTTGCCTCCTCTCTAGAACCTCACCCCCGCCGCGCGAGCCACCACGCCGCCGCCCATACCGGCAGGCTTAAGACCACCGCGTAGAGGGCGATGGCTATCGGCCCCAGCAGTCCCGCCACCAGCGTCGTCGCCAACGTGAAGACGCCGAGCAATACCCCCGCCGTCCAGGCGTCGCGGCGGTAGCCCAGCCGCCACAGCCGCCGGCAAGCGAGCGCCAGCGGCAGGCCGCAGGGCGCGACCGGAATGAGCGAGACCATCGCCATCGGCACCTGCGCCCAAATGGCCGGCTCCGCCCCGAAACGCACGATGACGGTCATGACCATCCCGGCCGGTAGCCATAGGAGCGCCAGCGCCCAGAAGCCGATCCGCCACTCACGCCCCATCTAGCTCACGCCCCCATTACCAGGGCCAGTTCGCGAACGATCTTCGCGGCGGCGACGGCGCTCAGGGCGGCCTTTCCCGCAACGGAAGTCATCCGGGTTCACCAGTTCGCAGGCTTGGTGATGCTGGTTCCCGGAATCGGGGACGGGAGCTGGTTCTTTCGTAGCGCTCTCTTTTGAATTCGGCGGGAGAAGTCGGCATGGGCCATTAACTCTCGGGATGTATGACTCGTTCCGGGTGTTATCAGTCCAATCCATTTTCTTTTGTGCTGTTTCACGAGGCGCATGCCCTCTGCGATATCGCTGTCATTCGTAACCACAATCGCGCAGTCATAGGCATTCAACCACGCATCGTTCAAAAGATGAACGGCGAGATTGACATCCGATCCCTTCTCTTCGGTCCGGATGACATTTACCAGCCTCGTTCTATTGCCGGTATCAGCAAGCGGCGCCCGAACCTTGTGAGTCAGAAAATGCCCATAATAAACTTCAACTTCCGGACGATAGTGTTGCAATGCGCGCAAGTAGGTGTCTTGGCGTTGCGGTTCAGATAGATCGTCAGGTCGTGCTGAGACGCGCGCCGTGAAGTATTTGATTTTGAGGATATCGTGGTGCGGCATCAATACGTCACGGAACAGACCGGAGAGATCGAGCCATTTGAAAGGCGTTTGCTTCAGCGAGCGGTAGTAGAGGTTGAATCCATCGACGTAGATATAAGTCCGCATGTCTTACCTAAAAAAGCAGGGCCTCGTTCGAGGCCCCGCGCCCAGCGGTCGAAACCCCTGGGGGAGTAGTGGAATCATGCCACTCTACGGAGCCTTCGTCAACAGGAAAATACAGCCCCTCACGCCCCCATCACCAGGGCCAGTTCGCGAACGATCTTGGCAGCCGCTATGGCGCTCGCGCCGGTCGGGTCCCATTCGGGGGCGAGTTCCACCACGTCGGCGCCGACGATGCGCGCGCCCGAGGCGTCGAGGACGCGGATGCAATCCACGAGCGCATCGAGCCCGGGGCCGCCGGGCTCAGGGCTGCCCGTTCCGGGCATCTCGCCCGGGTTCACGACGTCCACGTCGACGGTGAGGTATACGGCGCTATCGCCCGCCTCCTTGAGCGCCGCCGACACGGCCTCGGGCGTCAGGGGCCGCAGCGCATCGTTCGCGCGCATCCACGCGAACTCCTCGCGCGTACCGGAGCGGACGCCGAACTGTCTGAGCGGCCCGACGCCATCGAACTCCAGGATGCGCCGCATGGCGCAGGCGTGCGAGAGTCGCACTCCCAGATAGTCTTCTCTCAAATCCGCGTGGGCGTCCCACTGGAACACGGCCAGACCGGGGAAGACGCCGAGCGCCGCTTCCACCAGGGGCAGGCTCACCAGGTGCTCCCCGCCCAGGAATACGGGGCGCTTGCCGGAGCGGAATATCCGGCAGGCTTCGGCCTTGATGGCCGCCAGAACGGCTTTGGTATCGCCTGAGGGAAAATCAACGTCGCCCAGATCGCACAGGGCGGCGTCTGCCAAATCCTTATCGAGACCCGGGCTGTAGGTTTCGAGACAATCCGACGCCTCGCGCATCGCGTCGGGGCCCAGTCGCGCGCCGCGCCTATGGCTCGCCGTCCCATCGAAGGGGCATCCCAGGAGAACGACGCGCGCCGATTCAAAAGAACTCCCGGCGCAAAGATATCGCGGGCGGGCCTCCCCGCCCATCAGCCCAGAATCTCCGCCACGTAGGGGGGGTGCGTGAAGGCGGCCGCATGGACCTCGGGGGAGTAGTAGTGGGTCTTCTCATCAGGGGGCAGCGCTCTCGTCTTGGCGCGGACGTTCATACGTGCGGATTTCGGCGCCAGCGCGAACGACCATATCCCCCCCGGATAGGTCGGCACGTTCGCGAGATACGTCGCCGCACCCGGGAACACCCGCCGGATGCGCCTCGTGATGCGCCGCATCCTGGCCCCCTCGAACACGGGGCCTTGGCTTTGCGCGGCGTAGAGCCCGCCGGGCTTGAGCGCGCGCTTGGCTTTTCGGAAAAAGGAGACCTGCGTGAGCGGGTTCGCCATGGCGACCGGGTCGGTGGAATCGACCAGGATGACGTCGAACGCCGCTTCAAGACCCTCGATGAACTTCACGCCGTCCTCGATCCGCACCTCCACGCGGGGGTCGTCCAGCCCTCCCGCAATGCCCGGCAGGAACTCGCGGCAGCAATCCACCACCATACGGTCGATCTCCACCAGCGTGACGCGCTCCACCGTCTCGTGCCGCAGCGCCTCGCGTACGCAGCCGCCGTCCCCGCCGCCGACGATGAGGACGTTCTCAGGATATGGATGCGCGCACAGGGGCACGTGCGCGAGCATCTCGTGGTAGACGAACTCATCGCGCTCGGTGGTCTGGATGATCCCGTCCAGGAGAAGGACGCGCCCGAAGTCTTCGGTTTCGACCAAGGTGATCTCCTGAAACGCGCTTTTGGCGGAATAGAGCGTGCGCAGCACCTTCATGGTGAGGCCGGTGCCCGGCCCGTGGTACTCGGTGAACCAGGTCGCCGGTTTCCCGGGAGGGTTCTCGGGCATGAAGGGGGCGCGCGTCAGTTCCAAAGGATGACTCCCGCGAAGGCAGCTCCGGTATCCATCACGACGCACTCGGCGGCGACGCTCCTGATTTCGCGGATACTCACGCCGCGATGCGCCATGCCCGCCTCCGCCATGCGCCGGGCCTCCTCTTCCACCCCGGCGCGGGGGGCGTGGCCGTGATGCTCCATGATGAGGCCGGGGTGCGCCTCGTCCTCGGGGATGGCGATCGCCACCGCCGCCGTAATCACCTCGCCCGGTGCTGCGGAACTCACCGAGGCATAGGCCGCCGGCACCAGCGCGCCCGGCGGCAGCGGGGGAGGCTCCATCTCCTCGCATCCGGGCGGCAGGATGCTGCTCACCCGCACGAGGTTCGTGTCGCCCACGCCCGCGCTGAGTAGCGCGGCGTCGAAGGCGTTCAGTTCCGTCACGCCCTCGGCGCACCCAACGGCCATGAAATACCTGGTGGGCGTCGCGACGATCATCGCTCACGCGCCTCCCCGTTCCTGAAAAAGAGGGAGGCCTCCCCCTCCCCGTTCGTGGCGAACGGCGCGTCAAGCGGCGCCTCGCGTCCCTCGATGACGCCACGCGGCACCTCTTTCGTCTCCACGCGGGCGGGTGCGAGATGCGCCGCGAGGCAGCGCACCGCCGCGTCGCAGTCCACCGCGCCGCACGCGAAATAATCCATCGCCGCGTAGCGGTACTCGGGCCAGGTGTGCACCGCCAGGTGGCTCTCCTCCACCACGACCACCCCGCTCACCCCGTGGGGGCTGAATGCGTGGAACACGCTCTGCACGACGGTGGCCCCGCTCCGGCGCGCGGCCTCGTTCATCAACGCCTCGATTCGCGCCGGATCGTTCAACGCGGCGGACGCGCAATCATAGAATTCCGCCAGCAGGTGGCGGCCCAGGGAATTCAACGCTCACTTCCTCCAAAGACGAATCGACGAGCCATGCCCGACTCTCCTGAAATCAAAAACTCGGCGGCGTGGACACCCACAGAAGCATCGCGGGCTTCTTGTAGGGGTTCGCCACCCGGTGGTTCCTGTCGGAGGCGAAATAGAACCACTCGCCCCTTTTCGCCTTGGCGCGTCTCTCCCCGCACGTGATCTGCACCTTGCCCTTAAGCACGTAGCCGAACTCCTCGCCCGCGTGCGCGTCCTCATCAATCGACTGGCCCGGCTCCATCGTCACGAGGGCGGGCTCCATGTTGCGGTTCGCCGTTCCAGGCACCATGAGCTCGAAGGCGCTGACTTCCGCGTAGGTCGCAGCAATACGCGAATCCTCCGGGCCGAAGGCGATTCGTCTTTCCTCATGGCCCTGAAAGAAGCGGACGATGTCGGTGTCCAGGGCTTCCAGGATCTCCAGCAGGCTCTCCAGAGAGGGGGAGGTCAGGTCGCGCTCGAGCTGTGAGATGAACCCCTTGGTCAGGTTCGAGCGGTCGGCGAGTTCTTCCTGCGTGAGATCGTGGGAGAGGCGCAGGCCCCGGATGCGCGCGCCCACGCGCAGCATGCTCTCGACGGAGCGGCTCATGCCGGTCCTGTTCGGCTTGTCCTGGAATTCGTTCGCCACCTTCTCACCCGCTCGAAGTCCGGCCACGCCCGCGCCGGCGCGTCACAGCGTCCTGGGGATTCGGCCGCACGATTCCATCTGTCGTGAAGGGGGAGCCGGGCGGTCGAACCGGTTGTTTAGCAAATGATGATTGCCAAAATATGTTGCCTAAACAACAGGGAGGAAATATATATAGTTTTTGGGCGCCGGTGTCAATAATTCGCGTCGCGCGGGACGCCGTTTTTCCGTTGCGCAAGACGCCATGAGCGCCCCATTTATCCGATGTGTTCCATCATTGCAGAACGAGGTGTAGGGGCCGCATACATGCGGCCCTGCCTTTCCGCCTTCACAACGCGGGTCGCATGGTATGTCGGACATATATGTCCGACCTACACGCGTATTGACATCCCGACCGGGGAGGGGTTGTTGAAAAAGCCAAGCAGGGCCTTGCGAGCAGAGGGTTTGTAGGGACAGGCCCCCGTGCCTGTCCATGCGAAGCGCAACCACGGGGACGGACATATTCGATACGGGCGGCCACGGGGGGCCGCCCCTACACATCTCCCGCGTTTCGAATCGAATCCGTAGGGACAGGTCGCGACTTATCCCTACAAAACCATCGCGCCCGCGCCGCGCGAACCTCCATGCCGCCCAAAAACGAAACGGGGTTTTTCAACAACCCCCTCAAGGGGGGAGTGAATTTCTCTCTCGAAGGACGGCAAGAACCCCCAAGGAGGGAATGATTCGCCCCGACTCGGCAAGGACATTCTCAACAACCCCGTCTGGATGACGATTGGGCGGGGTTTTGTTATTTTATGCGTGTCCGGCGCCTCACGGGAGGCGCGCCCCTATCGACCATCCATATCGTCTTCATGGAGAGAAAAATGGCAGCAAGCATCGAAGTCTACACCACCGAACCCTGCACCTTCTGCCTGGCCGCGAAGAATCTGTTGAAAAAACGCGGTCTCGAATGGACCGAGCACCTGGTGTTCGGCGGCACGCCCGAATGGGACGCCATGATAGCGCGCACCGGCGGCAAGTCGGTGCCCCAGATCGTCATCGACGACGAGGTCATCGGCGGTTTCCCGCAGCTTCAGGCCTACGACAAGGAAGGAAAGCTGAGCGAACTGGCTTAAAGGCTGAACCGACAGGGCCGTCCACGCCATAACAGCGAGGGCGGCCCGGTTTTTTTGTTTGCGCCCCCATGGGGGATTGTTGAAAAAATCCTCGTCGGGAGAGATCGCCTTCACCG
>VXPH01000107.1 GCA_009839615.1 Nitrospinota bacterium | reverse complement strand
GCGGGGGCGCATCGCCTTTTTATACCCCCCTGACAAGGGGGGGTAGGGGGGGTTGGTTTTTAAGGCAGGAGGAGACGATCAAAACCGCACCGCCTCGTAGGGACAACCCCCCGTGGTTGTCCCTTGTCGGATGGGCGACATCGGACAGGCACAGGGGCCTGTCCCTACGGATCCCCCCTTCCGGGTCGGTTCTATACGGCGAATCGTAAAATCAGGACTTTCTCAACAGCCCGACGCGCGGCCCCTGCGGATCAAGGGTCGCCTCCCACCGAAAACGCGCAATCCGGCGGCGCCCTCAAGGTGAATCGACAGGCGGCCAGATTCGCTTTCCGGTGCTCGGCGAGCCGGGCGCATGCACGAGGCTGCCTACCATCTCGCGCGACCACGCTTCGCTCTCGAGTTCTTTCTGGAAATAATGCTCGACGGACGTGTTCAGGTCGAACTCATAGAGCACGGCGTGCTTGGCCCATCCGCAGACCGAAACCAGCTTGCGCATTCCCACGCAGCCCTCAAGCGTCTGCATGCGGGGAAAGCGAAGCTGAACGTACCACGCGCCCATGCCTTCCTCGTTTTCGAGCGCGTTGATGTTGAAGCTCCCCATCTGGATCCTCGGGCCCGGCGTGATGCCAGGCGCGCGACGGGCGATCTCGGGGCCGTCGATCCGCCCCGTCTCCACGAAGACGCACTCGCGCACGCCTGCGCGCAGCCCCAGCATCTCCCGCTCATCCGGCCCCCGGTTTTCGGCCAGTTGCGCGGGTGAGGGATCCAGGAACGTGTGGACGCTCTCGGCGCCGAAGAGCATCAGATACCCGTTGCCGGTCGGAACGGCGGGGTCGTCCGTGTGCGTGAGGCGCCGGTTCACGTTTTGTGCGCGCTCCTCGCTCTTGTCGTTGTCCACGTGCGCCGCCCACAGGTAGCCGGACCGCTCCAGCATCTCGGGCAGATGCACCTCGTGCAGCCATGCGATATATTCATTCGCCCCCTCGGCGGGCAGGTCGTACCACGTCGCCCAAATCGCTCTGTCCATCCAATTCTCCTCGCATTTCATATCCGAAACTATCGACTCAGCCCGCCCTGCTGTCCGCTCTCCTGAACTCGCGGCGGGGTTCGATGCCCAGCTTCTTCATCCGGCTCTGGAGCGTCGTGGGCTTCATTCCCAGTATGCGGGCGGCGCCCCGGTCTCCGGATACGCGGCCTCCCGCATGCTCCAGCACCCGCAGAATATAGCGCCTCTCGTATTCTTCGAGCGTGGTGAACTCGCTCTCCCGCGCCGAGGGGGGCGCCTCGCCCAGAAGCTGCCTGTCGAACCGGAGAACCCGGCCGCGCCCCAGGACGAGGCCGCGCTCCACCACGTTCTCGAGTTCGCGGATGTTGCCGGGCCAGTCATACCGCATGAGCCGCTCCAGGGCGCGCGGGTCCACCGATTCGATGCGCCGGTTCATGCGCGGCCCGTGCTTACGCACGAAATAATCGACCAGTTCGGGGATATCCTCCTTGCGCTCCCTGAGCGGCGGCGTATGGATGGGTATGACGTTCAGGCGAAAGTAGAGGTCGTCGCGGAACCGGCCCTGGCGGACCTCTTCCTCCAAATCCCTGTTCGTGGCGGCGATGATCCGCACGTCCACCTTGAGCGTCTGGTTGCCGCCGACTCTTTCGAATTCCTTTTCCTGCATCACTCTCAGGATTTTCACCTGCGCCTCGGGGGATATCTCCCCGATCTCGTCGAGGAAAATCGTGCCCTTGTCCGCGATCTCGAAGCGGCCCTGCTTTCGGCCCACCGCGCCCGTGAACGCCCCCTTCTCGTAGCCGAACAACTCGCTCAGGAGCAGCGTCTCCTGCAGCGCCGCGCAGTTCACCTTCACCAGCACGCGGTTTCGCCGCTCGCTCATCTGGTGGATGGCGCGCGCGACCAGCTCCTTGCCGGTTCCCGTCTCGCCCAGGACGAGCACCGTGGCCTCCGTCGGCGCGACCTGGGCGATCAGTTCCTTCACGTCCTCCACCGCCTTGCTCGAACCGGTGAGTTGGTCGGAGCCGTGTATCTCCTTGATCTGATCGCGAAGGTGAAGCGTCTCCTGGTGGAAACCGTCCTTGATGTCTTCGAGCTCGGCGTACGCCTGCGCGTTCGCCACCGCCGTGGCGATGGCGGGTGTGAGTTCGCAGAGAAACTCCGCCATCTCCTCGGTGAACTGGTCGGGCATGGCGCTGGCCACGGCGATTTCGCCGAAAACCTCTTCGCCGATGACGAGCGGGGCGCGGATGCCGCTCCTCAGCCCGCGCCGGAAAACGCCCTCATCCTCCGCGAAGGGGCGTTCCCTGTCCAAATCCTTGTAGATGACGTACGGCGCTTCGCGGTGCTCGATGAGCCAGCCCAGCGTGCCGCCCTCGAGCGGTATGTCCTCATGTGGCGCTTCGAGTATCTCGTCGCTCGATACGAGCGCGCGGATGGTGTAGGTCTTCTTGTCGGGATTCACGAGATAGAGCACGAAGTGATCCAGCGGGAAGATCGCCTTCGCCTCGTGCGCCACGCGGCTCAGGACGGCTTCCATGTCCAGGCTCGAATTGAGCACGTGCCCCACGCGCTGGATGACGCGCAGCCTCTCCTCGGTGGACAGCGTGTGAACGACCACCCTTGCTCCTCCTGCTCTCCCAAATGATGGAAAGGAAGGGTATCATATCGAAAAGGATTTTGGGGCTTCTAATTCGCCGGGAAAGATCGCGCCATGAAACCGCTATCGCTCTACGTCCACATTCCCTTCTGCATCGCCAAGTGCGGGTATTGCGATTTCAACTCCTACGCCCTGGACACCCTGCTGGAAAAAGGCCACGCGGGCGGGGACTGGGCGGGCCGCTACGCGGATGCGCTCATTGAGGAAGCGGGAAGCCGCGTCGAGCAGTTCTCGCTGAAAGGCCGGGAGGTCGCCACGGTATTCTTCGGCGGCGGCACGCCCTCGCTGTTCCCGGCGGAAGAGACGAGGCGCGTTCTGGACTTCATCGCCGCATCGTTCGACTTAGGCCCCGATTGCGAGATCACGCTCGAGGCGAACCCGGGTGCTGCGGAGGCCGAGCGCTTCGGCGCGCTGAGAGAAGCGGGCGTCAACCGCATCAGCATCGGCGTCCAGACGTTCGACGATGCGGCGCTCATAAGACTCGACCGGGTGCACACGGGCGATGACGCGCAAGAAGCGTTTCGCTCCGCGCGCGCGGCGGGCTTCGCCAACGTCTCGCTCGACCTCATGTTCGGGATTCCCTATCAGACGATAGACATGGCCGCGCGAGACGTCGAGCGCGCCCTCGATCTGGGCCCCGAGCACCTCTCCGCGTATGAACTGACCATAGAACCCGGCACGGCCTTTCATGCCCGCCAGGCGCGGGGAGAGTTGAATGGCCTGCCCGATGAGGAGACGGCGCTGCGCATGTGGGAGATGAGGGATACGGCCCTCGCCGGGGCCGGCTACGAGCGCTACGAGATCAGCAATTTCGCAAAGCCCGGCTTCGCGTGCCGGCACAACCTGAACTACTGGCGCAGGGGGGATTACCTGGGCTTGGGCGCAGGCGCGCATTCCCTCCTGGAGGGAGAGCGTTTCTGGAACCACGCGAGACCCGACGTCTACGCGCAGAGCGCGAGCGACCCCACCGCGAACTCAGAGCGCGTGGATGAGCCGGAAAAAGCGATCGGCGAGGCCCTGATGCTCGGCCTTCGGGTGAAGGAGGGCGTCTCGCTGGGGCGAATCGCGCAGGAATGCGGCGCGGACCCCGAAGATGCGTTCGGGGAACTGTTCCGTGAGCTCGAAAACGCCGGCCTGGTGGCGCGGGAGAACGGCCGGCTCCTTCTTTCGGATAAGGGCACGCTCCTGGCCAACCAGGTCCTGGCGAAATTCTTGTAGAGGAGAACGCTTATGCCCCCCGTAGCGGTCATCGAAAAAATACGCGCGCAGGCGCAAGAGGTGTTCGACTTCATCGGCCACGTGGAGACGCACCCGCAAATCGCGGACTTCAGCCAGAGTGTCAAAATCATATCCGAGAAGAAGAGCGGCGTGGGCACCCGCTTTCACCAGGTCTACACGAGCGGGGCCGAGCACGTCTCGGAGATGATGGTCTGGGAGCCGTACAAGAAGATCGTCTGGCACAACTTCGAGGGCGATTCAACAACGCCCGTGATGATCATCAGCTACTACTTCGAGGAAGAAGGCCCCTACACCCACATCCTCCACACGGTCGAGTGCGACGAATACGAGAACCAGGCCAAACACCGCGACGGCACGCTCCGGAACATACGCGAGCTGGCGAATCTGAAGCGGATTCTGGAGGGGGAGTAGGGACAGGCCTCCGTGCCTGTCCTGACGAGGGACAACCACAGGGGGCAGGACAACCCAACAGGGTTGTCCCTATTACGACGAAAACATTCCGCTCTGCGCAGGGGCGGTTCGCGAACCGATGCTTTCCTGCTCGGCAAGCAATACAGTTCCTCCCTCCTCAGTCGGAACTGACTTCATCAGTCGCGATTGATCTCCTCCCATTCCTCGCTGAGACGCTTCCCCGCGTCCGGGTCGACGAGGATCGTCTCGTGCGCCCCGATCAGCACTTGGCCGGGACGCCGCCCCTTGGGCTTCCTGATGCGCGAGAAGGGGAGATAGGCGACGGTGAGCCTGGAGTCCGTCCGTCCCCGGCTGAACCAGGCCGCGAACGCCGCCGCCTGGGCGAGCGTCTCGGGATCCGGCTCCGTGGGCGGCCCATCGCCCCCGCGGCGCAGGAGCACGTGGCTGCCCGGCACCCCGCGCGCGTGAAGCCAGGTGTCGCTCGCCCGGCCCACGCGCTTGAGCATCTCGTCGTTTCCCATCGCGTTCCTGCCGACGATGACCTCCCAGCCCGCCGGGGAGACGAACCGCCGGTAGGGTTTCGCGCGCGCCGCCGGCCTGCCTTTGGTGCGCGCCTCTTTCGCGCGCCTCGCGCCTTTCCGTCCGGCGTAACCCGCCCCCGCCAGCGCTTCTTCCACGCTCAGGACGTCCTCGACCGCATCCGCCGCCTCCAGGTCGAAGGCCAGCGCGCCGATGAACCGCTCCTCCTCTTCCATCTCCTGGAGACGCGCAAGAGCGGTCGAGGCGCGGCGTTTCAGCTTCTTGTAGCGGCGGAAATACTTCTGCGCGTTCTCAGAAGGCGTGAGCCTGGGGTCGAGGGCGATATCGATAGGTCCATCTTCGGCAGAAACGGATACGGCGACCGCCTTCTCCTCCACCTCGTCCAGGTGCGCGAGCAGAAGCTCTCCTTTTCTCAAGACGTCTTCCGCCTCGTCCGCAGAGGCCAGATCCCTCCGCACCCCCTCGATGGCGGCGCGCACCTTATCCCCCGCGCGGCGGAGCGTCCTGGAAGCTCTCTTTTTCCCCTCACCCAAGCGGGCGTCCTTCACGAGCCGTCCGTAAAACGCATCCGCCGCCTCGTTCATGGAATCAAACGCCCTGTATGAGTCTGCATCCACCCCGGGAATGCGGGCCGCGCTCAGGCCCACGGGCGCGCCGCCCGCTCCCAGAACCCAGGCGGGGGCAAATTCTTTCTTTTGATAGCTCTCGACGAATCCCATCAGCGCATCCGCCGCTCCCGCCCAGCTCTCCTCGGCGTTTGAGGCGCGCGCAAGCTCCCGCGCAAGGGCCGGGCTCACGCCCGCGACCGAGCGGACCAGCCACCGCGCGAGCTCCTCCTGATCGGCGGAACCGGGAACCTCCTCGCGAATCATCTCCTTGAGCGCCTCTCTCGTGAGCGCGCCCGGGTTCCGCTTTTTCTGCTCGGGCGGCAGCTGATACCCCCCGCCCCTTTCGAGCGGCCGCGGGGTGTGGGGGCCGGGCGGAACGAATCTTCTGGCTTCGAGTATCTCCCCCGTCGCGCCGTTTAAGAGCACGAGGTTGCTCCAGCGTCCCATCACCTCCGCCATGAGCGCGAAGGAATCGCTGCTCCTCGGGCCGCCGCCTCCCGGCTCGAAGGAGAACTGGAGCACGCGCTCCCACTCGCCCGCCGCCGCGCGGGTGAGGCGGAGGCCGCCCAGGTGTTTTCTGAGCGCGCGGCAGAACGTGGGCGCCTCGGGCAGGCTCGGGGGAGGGTCTGCCGTCAGATAGACGCGCGGGTGCGCGGGGTCCGCGCTCATCAGGAGGGCGCGTTTTTCTCTTCTCGCGCCCGAGAAAAAAAAGACGACCGTGTGCGCGTCGGCCTGGGAGATCCTCTCCAGGCGCGCGCCGAGAAGATTCTCGCTCAACTCCGCCGCAATCGCCTGAAGCACGAAAGTATCCATGAATCCCGCCTTAAGTCCTGGAATGTCGGGCCCGTGCGCGTAAATTGACACGCCCCGTGCGGAAAATTATTGTAGACTCTTTCAAGTGGGCTGTGAACGACGCATGACGGAGCGGAACATGATGGACAGCATGACGGGTTACGGCGCGGGGGAGAGGCCGCTGGGCGGGGCTTCGCTCAGCGTGGAGGCGCGCTCGGTGAACCACCGCTACCTGGAGGTCTCCTGCCGGGGGCCGCGCTGGTCGCTCGCGCTGGAGAATGAGGTACGCGAGGCGGTGAAAAAGCGATTCTCCCGGGGGCGTTTCGACATCTACATCCGCTCGGGCGAGGAGGGGAACCACGCGTCGCCCATCGACGCGGAAGCCGCGAAATCCCTTCTCGCCACCCTGAAATCCCTCAAGAGTGAACTGGGAATCGCAGGCGAGGTGGACCTCTCGATACTCACCGGCTTCCGGGACCTGATCAAGAGCGCCGAACCCGAGCCGGACAAGGATGACCTTCGGGCCGTCCTGATGGAATCGCTCGGCGATGCGCTGGGCGCCCTGGGCCTCATGCGCGAAAAAGAGGGGGATGCGCTCGCCGAAGACATCCGCGGGCACCTCGCCGCGGTGGAGAAGGGCTGCGGCGAGATTCGCGAACGCCTGCCCGAAGCGCGCAGGCTGCTCACCGAACGGATGCGCGAGCGGATTCAAGAAATCGCCCAAGGCGTCGAGGTGGACGAGGGGCGCCTGGAGCAGGAGATGATCTACGCCGCCGAGCGCGGCGACATCAGCGAGGAGCTCAGCCGTCTCGACAGCCACGTCGTCCAGTTTCGCGAGATGCTCGAAACCGACGGCCCCATCGGCCGGAAACTCGACTTCCTCACCCAGGAGATGAACCGCGAGGCCAACACGATTTCGTCGAAATCCATCGATCTCACGCTCACCCAGAGCGCGGTCGAGGTGAAGAGCGCCATCGAGAAAATCCGCGAACAAGTACAGAACGTGGAATGATGGGAAGCCGGGGCCACCTCTTCGTTCTCTCCGCGCCCTCCGGGGCGGGCAAATCCACGCTCATCGACCGCTCCTGCCGGGAGCTTACAGGCGTCTGGCACTCGATAAGCGCGACCACGCGGCCGAGGCGCGAGTACGAGGAGGACGGGGTTCATTATTATTTCATGGAGCAAACACGGTTCGACGAGATGATCGCCAGAGACGCGTTCCTCGAATGGGCGCGGGTTTTCGAGGAATGCTACGGGACGCCCGCCGAGGCGGTCGATGCGCATCTGGCCGGGGGAGACGACGTGATCATGGACCTGGACGTGCAGGGTGCCCTGCAGGTCAAGCAGAGACGAGCGGAAGCGAGCCTCGTATTCGTCATGCCCCCCTCGCTGGACGAATTGACCAAGCGCCTCGAACACAGGGCGTCGGAAACGGGTGAGAACGCCGAACTCCGGCTATCGAGAGCGGAAGAGGAGATGGCGCAAAGCCACCGGTACGACCACGTCATCGTCAACGACGACCTGGACGCTGCTTTCAGCGAACTGAAAAAAATCATTCTCAGCCATCGCGGGGAGGTCGATTCCTCGTGAGCGAACAGGCGCAAGGCCCCCTGACGGCCAAGAAAACCGTCCTCGGCGTATCGGGCGGCATCGCCTCTTACAAGTCGATCGACCTGGCGCGCCTGCTCGTGCTGGATGGGGCCGAGGTGCGCACCGTGCTGACGCAGAGCGCGGCCTCGTTCGTGCAGCCGCTGCCCTTCGAGGTGCTCACGGGGATGACGCCCATCCAGAGGATGTTCCCGGTCGAGGGGGGCGGATTCACGGGCGACATGCCGCACATCTCCCTTTCGGATAGTGCGGATCTCATCATCATCGCGCCGGCCACGGCGAACATCATCGGGAAATTCGCGCAAGGGGTGGGGGATGATTTCCTCTCCACGCTCCTGCTCTCCGCCAGGCCGCCGGTCCTCGTCGCCCCCGCCATGAACCCGCGCATGTGGGCCTCGCCCGCCGTTCAGGAGAACGTCGCCGCCCTGCGCGCGAGGGGCCACCTCGTCATGGAGCCGGGGGTGGGGCGCATGGCCCGCGCGGAGGAGGGAACCGGCCGGGGGCGCATGCCCGAACCGGGGGAGATACTCCTGGCCGCGCGGGCGATTCTGCTCCCGAACCCCGATTTGGCCGGCATGAAGCTGGTGGTCACCGCAGGTCCTACGCGGGAGAGATGGGACGCCGTGCGCTATCTCTCGAACCGATCGAGCGGCAAGATGGGCTTCGCCCTGGCGTCTGAAGCCGCGGGGCGCGGGGCGGACGTCGTTCTCGTGAGCGGCCCCGCCGCTCTCGCAGACCCTTCGGGCGCACGCGTTGTCCGCGTGGAATCGGCCGCCGAAATGTATGAGGCGGTGAAGAATGAATGGGCCGACGCCCACGCCCTCGTCATGGCCGCCGCTGTGGCGGACTACCGCCCGGTCGACCCATCGGCCCGAAAACGCAAGAAGGGTGAGGGGCCCCTCGCGGTTGAACTCGAACGGACGACGGACATCCTCGCCGAACTCGGGACGGACAAGGGGAGCAGAATCCTTATCGGCTTCGCCGCCGAGACCGATGAGGTTTTAGAGCGCGCGAAGGAGAAACTCGCGCGAAAAGGGCTGGACTTCATCGTGGCGAACAGGGTCTCGGGCGATGAGGACGCGATGGGCGCGGACGCCTCGCGCGCCTGGATCATCGACGAAAGCGAGACCGAAGAACTCCCCGTGCTCGAAAAAGGGGTGCTGGCCGGGCGCATCCTCGACCGTCTCGCCAAAATGTGGCAAAACATAAGCAACTGAATCTATTCCGACGCGCCCGCCGGTCGAGACGATGAACCGCGCAGAACTGGCCAGAGAAATACTCGGACACTTGAAAAGCCAGAAGGCCGCCGGCATCTCCTACGTGAGCCTTGGGGCCCGCCCGGAGGTGGTTGCCGAAGCGGCGCACCCCGAGGCGGCCCCGCCCGCACGAGCGCCTGAACCGACAATCGACCCGAATCCCGAACAGCAGGCCCTGATCCCCCAGGCGGCGCCGGCGTCCGCACCCACCCTGGCCCCCATGGCGAAGCGCAGGGACCCGGGGCCCGAGCCGCCGCCGCTTCCCTTCGACCCGGATGCGGAGATGTCGCTCGCAGAACTCGAAGCCGCCGTGGACGGATGCCTGCGGTGCAAGCTCGGGCCGGGCCGGACGAACCTCGTGTTCGGGGTGGGGAACCCGGCGGCGAACCTCGCCATCGTCGGCGAGGCGCCCGGAGCG
>VXPH01000034.1 GCA_009839615.1 Nitrospinota bacterium | reverse complement strand
CCCCATCCCCAACCCCTTCCGCCCGAACTCACCCCTCGCTTCGCTCGGCGGTCCGCACCGCGAGGGAGAAGCACACCCCGCCGAAGGCGATCATGACGAGCACCGAAAGCCAGAGCCCCGGCAGGCTGGCCACGGCCTCGGGCGCGCTCAGGTAGAGCGTCCGCCGCAGAGCCGCCACGCCGTAGGTGAGCGGGTTCACCTGCATGATGAGTCCGATGAGCGGGTGCGCGCCCGCAAGCGGGAACACCGCGCCCGAGAGCAGCCACAGGGGGATGAGCAGCAGGTTCATGATGGAGTGGAACCCCTGGGTGGATTCGATCCGCCAGGCGAGCAGGAGGCCGAGCGCGGTCAGGGAGAAGCCGATCAGGCCCATCACCAGCACCGAGGCGAGGGCGGCTTCGAGCGTGAGCGGAACGCCCGCCAGCGGCGTGGCGACGAGCAGGAGGACGCCTTGCAGCAGCGCGAGCGTCGCCCCGCCCGTCACCTGGCCCAGCACGATGGCCGAGCGCGGGACGGGGGCTGCGAGCACGCCCTGTAAGAAGCGCGCCTTCCTGTCGTCCACCACGGCGAAGGTCGAGAAGATGGCCGTGAAGAGCACCACCATCGCGATGATGCCCGGGTAGAAGTATTCCAGGTAGCCCTCCCCGCCGCCGCCCGCGTAGCGGAAGTTCCGCCCGAAGCCGCTGCCCAGCAGCAGCCAGAACAGGACGGGCTGGCCGAACGCGCCGATGATGCGGCTGCGCTGGCGCACGAAACGCACGATCTCGCGCTGCCAGATCGTTCCCGCGCATAGCAGATAGGGCGTCATGATTTCCGCACCTCGGGGAGGTCCGCATCCGCGTCGATGAAGCGTTTTCCCGTCTGGTTGATAAACACGTCCTCGAGCGTGGGCTTGCCCAGCGTGATGGAGCGCACCTCGCCGGGGAAGGCCTCCGCGATCCTGGGGATGGCGGCGTGGGCGTCACTCATCTCGGCGCGCAGGGAGCCGTCCACGCTCCGCACCTCACAGGAGAACATCTCCTCCAGTTTCGCGCGCAGGATGTCCGGCTCTTGCGCCTCGATGGTCAGCACCTCGCCGCCCACTTCCTTTTTGAGGGCGTCGGGCGCGCCGATGGCGACGAGGTCCCCCTCGTGGATGACGCCGACGCGGTCCGCGTGGTCGGCCTCCTCGATGAAGTGCGTGGTGAGCACGACCGTGGTGTTCGTCTCGTTTCGCAGGCGCTTGAGTTCGTTTCTGAAATCGATTCTGGCCCCCGGATCCAGGCCCGTGCTGGGCTCATCGAGAAACAGTATCTCGGGCCGGGGCAGGAGCGCCTTGGCGAGTTCGACCCGGCGCTGAAGTCCGCCGGAGAGCGTCTCGACGTAATCCTTCTTCCGATCGCTCAGGCCGAATTGCGCGAGGAGCGCGTCGGCCGCGCTTCGCAGGGTGCTCCCGCGCATGCCGTGGAGCCTGCCGTGGTGGATCATGTTCTCGAACACGGTGAGCTTGGGGTCCAGGCCGGGCTGCTGGAAGACGACGCCGATTTTCCCGCGCACCGCACCGGGCGCGTCGCGCACCGAATAGCCGAAGACCCGGGCGTCGCCCGAAGTGGGGCGCATCAGGGTCGTGATGATGCGGAAGAGAGTCGTCTTGCCGCCCCCGTTCGGACCCAGGAGCGCGAATATCTCGCCCTCCGAAACCTCGAAGCGAACGTCTTTGAGCGCGACGCGGCTGCCGTAGCGGTGGGTGACGCCCTGGACGGCGAGGGCGGGGCCGGTGCTCGGGTTCACTTCGGTAGGTCCCCATCGTCTTCGGGTGAGAATTTCCGGCTGAAAAAGTAATCCGCGTTCAGCCAGATGGCGCGGGAGTAGCGAAACGAGAATAGCGGAATCAGGATGCAAAGCCCACCCCAGACGATGAGCTTCGCCGTGAGGCCCGGCGCGATGAATATCTCGGTGAGCAGATAGCCGCCCAGGCAGATGATGACCGTGACGGCGTAGTTGACGTAGATGGCGCCGACGAAATAGCCCTGCTCGCGCTCGATAAGGTAGCCGCAGCCCGGGCATCGCTCGTGCATGCGGAACGGGCCCGTGAAGAGGGGTTCGGGGCATCTCGGGCACATCAGGGCGCACCCGCGTCTCAGGGCGCGCAGGAGTTCCCTCATGCCCTCGGGTAGAGAACGTAGAGAAGCAGATAGACCATGACGCCCGTCCAGGAAACGTAGAGCCAGATGGGGTACGTCCAGCGGGCGATGCGGCGGTGCCGCTCGAAATCCCCCCGCCACGCCCGGTAGAGGGTGATGATCGCCATGGGCGGCACCAGGACGGCCAGGGCCGAATGCGTGATGAGGATGAAGAAATAGACCTTGCGGCTCCAGCCCTGGCCTTCGAAGCCCACCGAGCCCACGTTGAAGTGATAGACGAGATAGGAGACGAGGAACAGTGTGGAGACCAAGAACGCGCTCACCATCAGGCGTTTATGGACTTCCACGTTCCTGGCGTAGATTTGCCGCACCCCCACCATGAGCAGGATTGCGCTCGTCGTGTTCAACAAGGCGTTCAGGGTGGGCAGATCTCGAAGCGACATGAATTTTCTGGTTTTGAAACGTCAGGCGGCGAGGGGGAGCGGCCTAGAAATCCGGCAGCACCATCAGCACCACGAACACGCACAGGACGAGCGGTATCATGGCGATGAAGCCCAGCGTCAGTTTCTCGAACCGCAAGTGCATGAAGTAAAGCCCCACGAGCGCCGCCTTGGCCACGGCCATGATGACGAGGAGCGCCCCCTTCAGGAGTTGCGGATAGGCCGGGCTCGCCTGGGGGATGCCCGCCAGGACCTCGAGTATCGTGAGCGCCAGGAGCCACCAGAAGATGGCCATGTAGTTCACGTGATGGTCGTCGTGCTGCGCGTGGCTGTCGCTCGCCATGATGTATGTGCTCTCCCTTGCAGAGCCGGGCGCGCCGGGGACGCGCCCGAGATGGTTACAGAAGATAGATGAACGTGAAGACGAGAATCCAGACGAGGTCCACGAAGTGCCAGTAGAGGCCCGCGATTTCCACCTCGTTCCAGTTCGTCGCCGAATAAACGCCCTTCTTGCCACGCATTGCGATGACGGCCAGATAGATGACGCCGCCGGTCACATGCATGCCGTGGAAGCCCGTGATGATGTAGAAGGTCGTGCCGAAGAGGCTGTCGCCCCATTCGTTTTCGGCAAGGCCCAACCCCAGGTTGATCAGGTGGGTCCACTCATAGGCCTGCAGTCCCAGGAAGATGAGGCCGCCGCCTACGGTGAGCCACATGTATTTGACCAGCCCCTCCTGATCGCCTTTCTTGATGGCGTCCAGGCCCTTCACCATCGTCACGCTGCTGCATATGAGCAGAAACGTCATGAAGGCGGTGAGCGAAATGCCCAGTATCTCGGTGGGCACCGGCCAGTTCTCGCTGATGCCCCGCAGGATGGCGTAGCCCGCCAACAGGGTTCCGAACGACATGGCGTCGCCAGCCAGAAATACCCACATCCCCAGCTTGCCCCAGCTTTCCGGGGTAAGCGGCGTTTCCGCTGGTTCCACTCCGTGGGCGTGATCCACGGCGGCGGCTTCACTCACTGCGCCTTCTCCTTCTTATTCGGAAAAAATGTTTTTGTTCGCCGGCTCTCGCTTCGCGCGCCGGGAATTGTATACGAAATAACCGCCCGTCACCGTGGCGATCACGAACGGCATGCTGATCAGAAAGCCCATGCTCCAGAGGAAACCCGGTTCCGAGTCCACGCCGCACACCGCGCAGGCGAAGGCGTAGTCCCGGCTTGCGAGGACGACGCCCGGGATTGTGGCGATGAGCATGGTGACGAACGGTTTCACTCGAATCTCCTTCCCGCGAGTATGCCACCCGCCTGAAGAAAGTGTCAACGTTTTCAGCGCATCCTGCACAGCTACAACAGGTAGACCAGATAGAACAGAATCGGCCAGAGCCCCACCACGAGATGCCAGTACATCGCGCATGCGACGACGCCGTTCGGGTTGCGGGCGGAGTATTTCCCCAGATGCGCGCGAACCAGAACCGCCACCAGCCAGACGACCGCGCTCAGCACATGGAACCCGTGCGTACCGATGATGCTGTAGAAGAGCGAACCGTAGACGTTCGCCGACGCGGTGAGCCCGAAATTCACCAGGCGCACCCACTCGTAGCCCTGGATGGCGAGGAAGACGACGCCCAGAACGCCCGTGACCGTGAGCAGGCGCGGCAGGGCCTTCGCGTCGCCTTTCTTGAGCGCAAGCTGCGCGCGGACCATCGTGTAGCTGCTCAGCAGAAGCAAGGCTGTGTTGACGGCGGTGACTTCCACCGGCAGGCGCGGCTGAAAGGGCGGCGGCCAGGGCTTGCCGCTGAAGCGGAAGACCAGGAAGGCGCCTATCAGGCCGGAGAAGAACATGATTTCGGCCGCGATCAGGACCAGCATGGCGAGCTGGGTGTTTCCGAGCAGGGGTTTCCCGGAAGGGGAGGAATCCCGGGAGTCGTCTCCTCCCCCGTTTCCGTTTCCCCCGTTGCCGTCGGGCGGCTCCGGCGGAGGCGAAGGGGGCGCGCCTTCCCATCTCTCCCGTTTTTCTTTCGGCGGTGCTTCGAGTACCGGATTCAACGAGACCCCTCCCGCCTAGTTCTTGATGATGGCCACGGTCCACGCGAACGCGGCCAGACACACGATGAAGAGAAAAAGCAAAATCCCGGTGAGCCGGATCCTGCTCCTGGTCTGCGGCTTGTCCATCGGCGTCCTCATCCGAAGATCATCGCCAGCAGGAGCGCCGGCAGATAAATCAGCGAGTAGTAGAACAGACGCCTCGCGGATGCGGGGCCTTTCTCCCTCGCCATGTGTATGCCGTAGCCGAGATAGGCGAATCCCAAGGCAGTGGAGATCACGAAATAAAGAGGACCGGCCATGCCGATCAAGGCAGGCGCCATCCCCGCGGGAACGAGCGCCGTGCAATAGGAGACGACCTGTCTGCCCGTGCTCGCGCCGCCGGGGTCCTCGACGGGCAGGAGTTTGATGTCCGCTCTCGCGAAATCCTCGCGGTACATCACGGCGATCGCCAGCGCGTGGGGGATCTGCCAGAGGAACATGATGCAGAACACCACGAACGCCTCGATGGAGAGCGCGCCCGTCGCCGCCGCCCAGCCGATGACCGGCGGCATGGCGCCCGGAACCGCGCCCACCACGCTGTTGAACGAGGTCGTGCGCTTGAGCGGCGTATATAAGAACAGATAAAGCCCCCCCGTGGCCGCGATGAGCAGCGCCGTGAAGGGGTTCACGAAAACGGCCAGATAGGCCACGCCCGTGAGCATGACGGCCGAGCCGAACAGGAGCGCGTCGAACTTGAGGAGTCGTCCATCGGGCAGCGGACGTTTTTGGGTGCGGATCATCCGGGCGTCTAGGTCTTCCTCGGAGGCCTGGTTCAGGGCGAGCGCCCCGCCCGTCGCCAGGGCCGAGCCGATGAGCGTGTGGATGAGCAGCACGATGTCGAGCCCTGCGCCCGAGGCGAGGTAGAAGCCTGCGGCGGTGACGACGAGCACCATCGGCAGGATGCGCGGTTTCGTGAGTTCCAGGTAATCCACCGCCCGTCTTCTGGCGGCGTCGAGACCCATCGCGTCGGTGCGGAAATTCGTCATGCGCGCGCGCCTCCCGCCGCGACGGGCGCATCGGTGGCCTTGAAGGCGAAGGGGCCGCCTTTATTCAGGCGAAGCGCCACGACGAGCGATGCCGCGAAGAGCATCGCCCCCACCAGGACGTGTGCGGAGGTGACCGCGATGATGAGTCCGGGGGTGAAGGCCTCGCCCATGGCGGCGTACTTGCCGATCCAGGAAGCGAAGCCGAGCGCGAGCTGGACGAGTAGCAGGATCCACAGGCAGTTCGCCTCTTTCGCAAGCGACCCCGGGTTCGGCAGCTTCAGTATCTTATAAGAGAGGAGGATGACGTGGATGCTGCTCAGCGCGGCGAAGAGCAGATGGGCGTCGAGCCTCGCGCCCGTATGGCGCAGCACCGCGCCGAAGATGATCTGGACGTAGAGCAGCAGCACCGTGATGAGACTCAGCCTCGCCAATCGTCTGTCGTCCATGCCGCCCGCATCCTCCTGCCAGCCGCGTGAGGTGAACAACGTCAGGCTCACCATGAGGGCGAAGAAAATTTGCGCGACGCAGGCGTGGACGATGGCCAGGTTGAGTTTGATGAGCACCACCCGCATGCCGCCGAGCACGCCTTGTAAAATCACCAGGCCGACCGCGAACGCGCCCAGCCGGCGCATCCAGCGTCGCTCGTCGGTTTTCCAGACGGCGGCGGCCGTCAGGATCGTGAGAATCCCCACCAGCGAGCCGAGCAGGCGGTGTGAGTGTTCGATGAAAACACCGCCCACCATCTTCGACCAGGGGAAGAGGAACATGTTGTAGCCGAACGTGGTGGGCCAATCGGGAACGGCGAGGCCGGAACCCGTGCTCGTCACCAGACCGCCGGCGAGGATGAGCACGACGGTGAAGACGCAGGTGAGCAGGGCGAAACGATGGGGCCAGCCTCCCCCTTTCGCAGCGGGAAGGCCGGCACGGCTGTCAGGCGCCATGCGCATTCTCTCCCGGGGTGTTTTACGGCGGCGCTAGTGTCCGGCTTCGGCGTACTTGGGATCGATGGCTTCGGTCTGCGGCGCCCAGTCCGCGCTCTCGCCGGGGACGCTGTATTCATAGGGTCCGCGCCGGACCACCGGCAGCGTGGGGCCGAAGTTCCCGTGCGGCGCCGGGGTGGGCGCCACCCATTCGAGGGTGTTGGCGTCCCAGGGGTTCTGAGGCGCGTCGGCGCCCAGCGGAGCCATGTTCTTCTCGAGATAGCGGTAGATCCAGACCGTGAGGGCGACGAAGACGATCGTGCCGACGATGCGCCCGCCCGTCGAGGCTTCGGGCTCCATCAGACCCTCGAACATCACCGCCGCGCTCTTGTAGCCGATGAAGCCGACCACCAGACCCGAGACCGCCTGGGTGAGCACCCGGAACCACTTCGCGTTCCAGCGGAAGACGGTGGCGAAGAAGTTGAAGACGAAGGGAATCTGGGAGAGCCCCAGGGCAAGCGCCGAGAGGGTGATCATCACGTTGATCGGCTGCATCCCTTGTAAGAACTCATATTGCAAGGGGTTGTAGATGCGCCGCATGTGGCCGCCCACGCCGAGGATGTGCATCGGGAAGAACACCATGTTGAAGAAGATGAACGTGAGCCAGAAGTGCACCTTGCCCAGCGCCTCGTCCATCGACCTTCCGAACATTTTCGGGAACCAGTGCTGTATGCCGCCGAACAGCGCGAATACGCTGCCGCCGAAGATGACGTAGTGGAAATGCGCCACGATGAAGTAGGTGTCGTGGATGTAGATGTCCACCACGTTCGACGCCATGAAGATGCCGCTCAGCCCGCCAATGACGAACAGGATGACGAAGGCCAGGGCGTGGAGCATCGGCACGGTGAAGCGGATCGAACCGCCCCACAGGGTGCCCAGCCAGTTGAAGGTCTTGATCGCCGATGGTATCGCGATGACGAGCGTCGTCATCATGAAGGCCGATCCAAGGGCGGGGTTCATGCCGGACTGGAACATGTGGTGGCCCCAGACGATCCACGACAGGAAGGCGATGGCGAGCATGGCGTACACCATGGCCCGGTAGCCGAAGATCGGTTTTCTGCAGTAAACGGGCAGCAACTCCGAAGCGATGCCCATGCCCGGAAGGATGAGGATGTAGACTTCCGGGTGGCCGAAGTACCAGAACAGGTGTTGCCAAAGGAGAGGCTCGCCTCCCTTCGCGGGGTTGAAGAAATTGGTCTCGAACACGCGGTCGAAGATCATCATCGCGCCGGCGGAGCCCAGGATCGGCAGCGCCAGCAGGCCCAGGATGGCCGTGACGAACAAGGACCACACGACGAGCGGCACCCGGAACCAGGTCATGCCCTCGGTGCGCATGTTGATGAGCGTGGTGATGTAGTTGATCGAGCCCATGAGCGAGGAAAAACTCAGCACGAACAGGCTTAAAGCCCATAAAGTCTGCCCCATGAAGACGCCCGAGTATTCCGGCACGGTGGATAACGGCGCATAGCCGGTCCAGCCGGCGGCGGCGTGTCCTCCCTCGACGAAGAATCCGGCAGTCATGATGACGGCGCCCAGGACGGCGACCCAGAACGAGAGCATGTTCAGCACCGGGAACGCCATGTCGCGCGCCCCGATCATGAGCGGGATGAGGAAGTTGCCGAAACACCCCACCAGTATCGGCATCACGACGAGGAACACCATGATCGTCGCGTGCATGGTAACCGCCATGTTGTAGAAGTTCGGCGTGACGTAGCCCTCGGGCATCCCCTCGCTCTCGTCCGATATCCACTCGAAGCCCCAGACCTGCGTTTCCGGCCAGGCGAGCTGCCAGCGGAAGATCAGGGCGAGCATTCCGCCCACGACCATCATGATGAGGCCGAGCCAGAGGAACTGCCTGGCGATCATCTTGTGGTCCAGCGAGAAGACGTATGTGCTCCAGAACCCACCTTCGTGGTGGTCGTGGGCGCCGTGCGCGTCTGCCGTGGTTTCGCTCATGGTTTCCTGAATCCTTCGTGAGTTTGGTTTACCGGAGGAATTCTCCCGCCGACACGTTCAAGATAATAAAAGAGGGCGCGCGCCCTCGTGAATACGGCCGTTTACTTGTCTTTCTCCGCCCACGCCTTCTTGCGCCACTTCGCGTAGTCCTCCTCGGAGTGGACGATGAACTCCCCGTTCATGCCGGAGTGGCCGAAGCCGCAGAGCTCGGCGCACGGGATTTCGTATTTGCCCACCTTGGTCGGCGTGAACCACAGCGGAATCGTCCGGCCCGGAACCACGTCCTGCTTCATGCGGGCCTGGGGGACGAAGAAGCTGTGAATGACGTCCGCCCCCTTGAGCGCGATGAACACCTGCTTGTTCACGGGGACGTTCAGCTGGTTGTCGAGCACCAGGTCGTCCTTGGTGCCGAACTTGCCGTCGTCTCCGGGGTAGCGGACGATCCAGTTGAACTGCTTGCCGGTCACCTCGACGCGCACGCGCGGGTTCTGGGGAATCGCCAGCTTGAGCTTCGCCCAGGAGGTCTGCGTCATCAGGATGAACACGAGCAGAATGAAGGTGGGGATCACCGTCCAGAGAATTTCCAGCACATTGTTGCCGTGCGTATATTTCGCCTTCACGCCCGGCCTGGCGCGGTATTTGATGATGAAATACCCCATGGCGACGGCGACGAGGATGAAGACGACCACCGTCAGGTAGTAGGAGATGTAGAAGAGAAAATCGATTTCCTCTCCTTCGATGGAGATGTTCTCCGGCAGCCAACTCATCATGATGAAGCGTATCCTCCGGGCCATGCCGCGATGGGGCGAAGCGCACGACCGCAACCCCCGAAACCGCGAAAAATGTGTGGTTTTCCTATAACCGCATGGGGAGTCTAAAGGATAGGCGGGTGCGTTTTCAAGCGCGCGCGGGAAAATAATGTGTATTAAAGGGGGCGGTTGAATAAGTTCCCCAAAGGGTTTCTTGATCCCTCCCAACCGAGAGTGTTCACCATCATTCCGGCTTTCGCCGGAATGACGAACAAAACCGCATTCGCCCGTAGGGGCGGCCCTCCGTGGC
>VXPH01000247.1 GCA_009839615.1 Nitrospinota bacterium | reverse complement strand
CTTACCTCACCGACTCCCCCTCAAGGGGGGAGTGAAATTCAAAAGCGTGCGCGCAACCCAAAATTGTTCACCGGGGGATTTTCACCCCCCCCCTTCACGAAATCCTCGTTCCGAACTTCTTAATCGCCTTCTCCGAGGGCGTGAGCCCGAGAACCCGCGCATCGTTCAGATAGAGCGTTTCGTTCTCGATGCGGAGCCGGCCCCAGGCCGGTAAAACGACCTGGATATATCCAGGCACGTATGCCATGCGGTGAATGGGAGTATTATTCACCGCATTTCGTGCGGCGAATTTACTTGCTCATGTAATAGACAAAAACATTATCTATATGAACATCATAGCTGGCCAAACTTCACCTGGGACGCCCGAAAACTCGCCTTGATGCTTGCCGGACAGGGTCGGGGGGCAGGCCCTGAACTAGATTCAGCGGCTCAAGATAACAACAGGGTTGACCGACGAATCGCCTGGCGCCTTCTCGTCCCCCTCACGCGATGCGCGTTCCGAACTTCTCAATCGCCTTCTCTGAGAGCGTGAGTCCCAGCCCCGGCGCATCGTTCAGGTATAGCGTCCCGTTCTCGATGCGGGGCGGGTTCTCGAAGAGTTCCGCCTGGAGCGGGTCGCGCTCGGGGTCCGTGAAGGACTCCACGATGCAGCCGGTCGGCGAGGCCGCCACGATGTGGGCGTGGATGAAGCAGTCGTGGTGCGGCGCGATTTCCACGTGGTTGAGTTCCGCGAGGGCCGCGAGTTTTCTGCCCATGGTGAATCCGCCCATGCGCGTGCAGTCGAACTGCACGATGTCTATCGCCTGTTCTTCCAGCAGGGCGCGCACGCCGTGCCCCGTCTGTTCGCTCTCCCCGGCGGAGAGGGGGATGTCCGTCTTCCGCGCGAGAATTTTGAGTTCGCGCCTGTCGTCGAACCAGCGCACGGGCTCTTCGAGCCAGCGGGGGCGAATCTCTTTTAACAGGCGCGCGCCCTCGATGGCGGTGGGCAGATCCCAGGCGCTGTTCACGTCGAGCATGAGTTCGGCTTCATCGCCGATGACCTCGCGGATGACCCGCAGCCGCTCCATGTCCTCCGCGAGCGATGCGCCGCCGATTTTCGCCTTGAACGCCCGGTGACCCTGATCGCGCAACATTTCCATCTCCTCGCGCAACTCGGCCAAATCCTTTCCGTCGCGGTAATAGGCGCAGGTGACGTAGCAGGGGACTTCCTCGCGGTATCCGCCGAAGAGGCGGAACAGGGGCTGGCCGGAGGCTTTTCCCAATAAATCCCACATGGCGAGGTCGATTGCCGCGCTGGTGATGAGCAACCCGTTACGGGACCATTCCTTCACAAAGGCGAGCTTCTGATGGGTGATGGAGAAAACCTTCTCATACAGCCTCTCGGGGGCGAGGGCGTCCTCGCCGATGATGAGTTCCTTGAGACCTTCGTTGAACATCTCGGCCGCGCCCTTGATGAGCAGGCGGCTGCTGCCCAGGCCGAAGCCTTCCAGCCCCTCGTCGGTTTTGAGGCGAATCAGCAACTCGTTCGCCTGGTGGACGGGGTAATGGCTGACCCAGTGGCCGCGCTCCTCGGGCGGGCCGGTGAGCATGTATGCTTCCACGTCTGTTATCTTCATCTTTCCCTCATGAATTCGTATGAAATCTCGGTCGTCGTCGGTGAACCCTCGCCAGTTTGCCAGAGCTTCGGGGCGTTCACAATCGCGGGGCCTTGGGGTAGGATAGCGCGGTTTCGTTGGCGTTTTATTTGAGCCGGAGTATTGCGTCATGAACGATTTGCCGAGAGTGAGCTATCTGGGACCGGAGGCCACCTTCACGCATGAAGCGGCCATTCTGCGCTTCGGCGAGGAGGCCGCTCTCACGCCCGAGCAGAGCATCGACGACGTGTTCGATGAGGTGGAAGGCCGCCGCTCGCGTTGGGGCGTGGTTCCGATAGAGAACGCGATAGAGGGCACGGTCAACATCACCCTGGACAGGCTGCTGGAATCCCCGCTGCTGGTGGAGGGCGAAATCTGCCTGCCCATCGACATCCACCTGCTCACGAACGCAGGTTCCATCGAGGAGGTGGAGCGCATACTCAGCCACCCCCACGCGGTGGCGCAGTGCCGCACGTGGCTTCGCGAGAAGGCCCAAGGCGTCCGGGTCGAGCAGGTGCTGAGCACGTCGTTGGCGGCGAAGATGGCCGCCGATGACCCGAAACTCGCGGCCCTGGGCAGCCGGCTGGCGGCCGAGTATTACGGGCTGAAGATTCTGGAGGAAAAGCTCGATTCCGAGATCATCAACGTGACGCGCTTTTTCGTCATCGGAACCGAAAAACCCGAGCGTGGGGCGCAATCGAAGACGAGTCTGTTCTTCGAGCTGCCGAACCAGTCGGGCGCGCTTTATCAGGCGCTTGCGCCCATCGCGGAGCGCAGGCTGAACATGACGAAAATCGAATCCCGCCCATCGAGAAGAGTGGCGTGGGAGTACGTTTTCTATATGGAAATCGACGGTTTCGCGGAAGACGAGACAATCGCACAAGGTATTTCGGAATTGAGGAATATGGCGGATTTTATTCGCGTGCTGGGCTCGTATCCCGTTTTGGAAAAAGAGCGCACGATAAGCTGATTTTGCCGGATTCGAGCGATTTTAGAGACTTTCAGGCGTCTTGCGCCGCCAGCTCATGAGGAGAGGGGATGAAATTTCAAAGGGCGCGGCCCGTTTCGGACATCATCGTCTACCAGCCGGGAAAGCCGGTGGAAGAACTCGAGCGCGAACTCGGCATCGCCGATTCCATCAAGGTGGCCTCGAACGAAAACCCTCTGGGTCCCTCGCCCAAGGCGCTGGCGGCCCTGAACGGCGCCACCCGCGAGTTGCACCGCTACCCCGACGGCGGGGGTTTTTACCTCAAAAACGCGCTGGCCGAACATCATGGGCTGGCGCCTGCGAATTTCGTGTTGGGCAACGGAACGAACGAGGTTCTGGAGATTCTCGCGCACGCCTACCTGGACCCCGGGGATCCCGTGGTTTTCTCGGAAGGCGCCTTCATCGTCTACCACATCGTTTCTCAGCTTACTTCTTGCGAGATCAGGCGCGCCCCGATGCGCGATTATCACCAGGACCTGGACGCCTTGGCGGACCTCGTATGCGAGAAGACGAAAATCGTCTTTCTCGCGAACCCGAACAACCCCACGGGTACGGCGGTGGGGGAGGGGAAACTCCGCGAGTTCTTGGGGAAAATCCCGCAATCCACCCTCGTCGTCATGGACGAGGCCTATTGCCACTACGCGCATCTGGAGGATTATCCCGATGCCGCGCGGATGCTGGGAGAATTCCCGAACTTGGTCGCCATGCGCACTTTCTCGAAGGTCTATGGCCTGGCCGGACTGCGCGTCGGCTACGGCGTGGCGGATGAAGAGGTCGCGGGGGCGATGGAGAGCGTCCGAGAGCCGTTCAACGTGAATTCCCTGGCCCTCGTGGCTGCGCAAGCCGCCTTGGAAGACACCGATCACGTCGAGCGGTCGGTCGCCGTGAACGCCGAGGGCCGGGAGTATTTCGTGTACGAACTGTCGGCCATGGGTCTTCCCTTCGTGCCCACGCAGGGGAATTTCATGATGGTCGAGGTGGGCGAAGCGATGGGGGTGTACGAAGCGCTGCTGAGGGAGGGCGTCATCGTCCGGCCCGTGGTGGGGTACGGCTTTCCGCGCCACCTGCGGATTTCCATCGGCACGCCGCAGGAGAACGAGGCGGTGATTAAGGCATTGTATAAAGTTTTGAATATATAAATAAAACAAGTAAATATGATTATAACCTCATGTGATATATAGATAGAATGAAAAGGATATGACGGTGCTTTTCGAGCAGATGACCATCATCGGCGTGGGACTCATCGGCGGCTCGCTGGCCCGCGCCGCCCGGGAGCGGGGTCTCGTTTCGAGATTCGTCGGCGCAGGCCGGAGTCTGGGCAACCTCGAACGCGCGCTTGAACTGGGCGTCGTGGACCGCTTCGAGACGAGCCACCTTGAGGCGGTGCGCGATTCGGACCTCGTGGTGGTGTGCACCCCCGTGCGTGCGGCGGTGCGGGTGACGGAGGCGATTCTGTCTGAAATGGCTCCCGGGGCCCTTCTCACCGACGTAGGCAGCGTGAAAGCGCCGTATGTGCGGGCGGTGGAGGCGATGGATTTAGGCGATGTGAAATTCCTGGCGAGTCATCCCGTCGCCGGAGGCGAGAAAACCGGGGTGGAGGCGAGTTTTTCCACGCTCTTCGATGCGCACCAGACCATCCTGACGCCGACGCAGGGAACGCACCCCGAATCCATCGAGTGTTTGCGCGCGCTTTGGGAGGGAGTGGGCGCGAACGTCGAGATTCTCGACCCCGAGACGCATGATCGCGTGATGGCCGACATCAGCCATCTCCCGCATCTGGTGGCTTACGCCATCATGAACACCGCCCTCGGGGGGGAGGCGCTCCGGCATGCGTCGAGCGGGTTTCGGGATTTTTCGCGAATCGCGTCCTCCGGTGCCGAGATGTGGCGCGAAATCTGCGAGGACAACCAGGAGGCGCTGCTCGGCTCGCTCGACAGGTTCGAGCGGGAACTGGCGGAACTTCGCCGTTTGCTGAAAGAAGCGGATTCCGAGGGGCTCGAACGCGCGTTTCAAAGGGCCAAGGATGGCCGGGATGAATGGGCGCGGAAAAAGGGATGGGCTTGAGACAGAGATCGCGCCGAAAATCGGCCGGCATCGTCATTCCCGTCGACGGCCCCGCCGGTTCGGGCAAGAGCACGGCGGCCAAGGGGATCGCGGAGAGGTTGGGTTTCGACTATCTCGAGAGCGGCGCGCTCTACCGGGCGGTGGGTTTTCGGGTTTTGAAGAAGAATCGGGAGGGTGATTTCGAGAGTCGGGCGGTCGACTCAGCCCGTGATTTGCGCTTCGAGTGCCGCAAGGAGGGGGATGACTGGAAGAACGTTCTGGACGGGGAAGACGTTACGGGTGCACTCCGCGACGAAGCGATAAGCGACATGGCGTCTCGCGTGTCGGCGATATCGGGAGTACGTGCGGCGCTGCTCGATTTTCAGAGGAATTTCGGGCGTGAGCGCGGGGCCGTCATCGACGGACGCGACATCGGCACCGTCATCTTCCCCGAAGCCAGGCTCAAATTTTTCCTCGACGCGGACATCGAGGTAAGAATCCAGCGGCGCTTCGCCGAGCTTCAGACGAAGGGGGTCTCCTTTCATCCCGATCGTCTGCGCGAAGACTTGAAGCGCAGGGACGAGAGAGACCGCCACAGGGCCAGCGCGCCGCTGCGCAAGGCCGAAGACGCCGTGGAGATCGATACGGGCGGTATGGGCGTTGACCGGGTGATCGAGGTCATGGTAGAGAACATCCGCTCGGTTTACGGGGAAGTTATTGAGGATGCTTGAGTTATTGGTTGATTCTCTCCTTTCTCGTGTGTAATATAATTTTTTCCGCCAATTTCATGCCGATGACCGCGATAGCGACGGGCGCTTGAGCGGTGGCGGCAATTTTCTTTTCTCTGAACGAGGTAACGCTGACAGATGAATGAAACTTCCTCTAACGAAACCGAGACGTCGCCTGACTTCTCAGCGAAAGTGGCGGAACTACTCCCGGACGAGGTGGACCCCGACACCCTTTCTCCAGAGCAAATGGACGACCTCTACGCCTCCACGATGCAGGTGCAGGACGGTGAAATCATCGAAGGAACGGTCGTGGGGCTCGAAGGCGACTATGTACTCGTGGATGTCGGTTATAAATCAGAGGGCCTGGTGCCCCGCTTCGAGTTCCCGAGCCGCGGGCGGGATCTCAACCCCGGCGACAGGGTGGAGGTTTTTGTCGAAGAGCGTGAGGACGACGACGGCCTCATCGTGCTCTCGAAGGAGAAGGCCAACCGTATCAAGATATGGGACGAGATCAGCAAAGCCCATGACAACGACGAGATCATCCAGGGCGAGGTAGTCGCCCGCATCAAGGGTGGACTGACCGTCGACATCGGACTCAAAGCCTTTTTGCCGGGTTCCCAGGTCGATCTGAGGCCGGTGAGGAACCTCGATCAGTTTATCGGCAAAACCTTCGACATGAAGATCATCAAGCTCAACAGAAAGCGCGGGAACATCGTTCTCTCCCGGCGCGTGCTGTTAGAGGATGAAAGAGCGGAACTCAAGCGCGAGACGCTCGCGAACCTCACGGAAGGCATGGAAAAGGTCGGCGTCGTCAAGAACATCACCGACTACGGGGCGTTCATCGACCTCGGCGGAATCGACGGCCTGCTCCACATCACCGACATGTCCTGGGGGCGGGTGAGCCACCCGAGCGAGCTTCTCTCCATCGGGGACAGCGTCAAGGTCATCGTGCTCAAATACGACAAGGAGCGCGAGCGCGTCTCCCTGGGCCACAAGCAGATCACGCCGGACCCCTGGGAGCACGTGGAAATCAAATACCCCATGACCGGCAAAGTTCGCGGACGCGTCGTCTCCATCACCGATTACGGCGCTTTCGTCGAGCTCGAACAGGGCGTCGAGGGCCTGGTGCACGTTTCCGAGATGTCCTGGACGAGGCGCGTTCGCCACCCCTCGAAATTCGTCGCGGTGGGCGACGTGGTGGAAGCCGTCGTATTGAACCTGGACAAGGAAGGCCGCAGAATCTCGCTGGGCATGAAGCAGGTCGAGGCCAATCCGTGGACCACGGTCGAGGAAAAATATCCCGTAGGAATGCGCGTCACGGGCAGCATCCGGAATTTGACGGAATTCGGCGCATTCGTCGCTCTGGACGAGGGCATCGACGGCCTCATTCATATCTCGGATATTTCCTGGACCCAGCGCTTCAAGCACCCTTCCGAAATCCTGCGCAAGGGCCAGGAGATCGAGGCGGTCGTTCTGAGCGTGGACGTCGAGAAGGAGCGCCTCTCCCTCGGGATGAAGCAAATCACCCCGGATCCCTGGGACGACATCAACGACCGCTATGCGATAGATGACGATATCGAAGCGAAAATCACGAAAATCACGAACTTCGGCGTATTCGCGGCTCCGGAGGAGGATCTGGAGGGGCTGGTACACATCTCCGAACTCGACTCGGACAAGGTGAAGGAACCGCAGGACGTGGTACACGTGGGCGACGTGTTCAAGATGCGCGTCATCAAAATCGATCGGGAGCAAAGAAGGCTGGGCTTGAGCATCCGCGCCTACGTGGAGTCCACCGGCGATGACCCGGTTGTCAGCCGGGCGCCCCAGCCCGTGGAACCGCCCGAAGAGGAAAGCGCGACCTCCGTCGAAGAAGCAGAGGAAGTGGAAGCAGGGGAAGTGAAGGTAGAGGACGAGCCCGAGGCGGAAGTCGTTGCGGAGGTGTCGTCCGAGGTGGAAACCGTTGTGGAGGTTGCACAAGAAGCGGACGAGGACGAGAAAGCGGAATAATCGAGCGGATGGCGTGAAGCCATCCGGTGAATTTTGTGGAGTATTGGATCGCGAGACGCCTCGCTGCCTGAGGGGAGTTCGTCGTTTTTGAGTTTTTGGCCGTTTCACTGGTCATGCGATGCGACATGGACGGATGCCCTCGTTTGATTCGGTGACTACGCCGGGCGGAAAGTGGAACCCAACGGACTGATGCGTGGGTTCCCCGAAACGCGGACGTATCCATCGCGCGCTCCCAGGGAGGATGATCATTCTCATGACTAAGGCCGAGTTGGTTGAGCAGATAGCTGAGAAAATCAATCTCACGAAAAAAGACACCGAGCGCGTTGTGAACATTGTTTTCGGGAGCATCATGAGCGCCTTGTCGCAGGGTGATAAGGTGGAGTTGCGCGGATTCGGAAGTTTCCGCGTACGTTCGAGAAACAGCCGCGACGGCCGAAACCCGAGAACGGGTGAGGCGGTGGCGATCCCGCCCAAGAATGTGCCGTTCTTCAAGGCAGGGAAAGAATTGAGACAGATGGTCGATTATTTCGGGTCCGCTTCTTTCGAGGATGACGGGGGAGCGCCCGAGCCTTCAGGTAGAGACGCTTCGGCGAAGCCTGATTCGGAAGCGCACGGGGAATCGTCGGAGGATGATTCTCTCTTCTGATAAAGTGGTTTTCAAATCGCATGTTCCCCGGAACGATTCCGCCCGCCCGGAATTTATCTCATGAATGAAAAGCGCGTCGGTCGTGGATGCGTTGTCCTCCGGCAGGGGGACATTACCGAATCCGGTGCGGACGCCATCGTCAATGCAGCCAACAACCATCTCTGGATGGGCGCGGGAGTAGCGGGCGCCATCAAGAGAAAGGGTGGTCAGGCCATAGAGGCCGAAGCCGTATCCAAAGGACCGATTCGGATCGGGGATGCAGTAATCACCGGGGGCGGCAAGCTCCCCGCCCGGCACGTGATTCATGCGGCGGGCATGGGGACGGACCTGCAAACATCGCCCGAAATCGTGGAAGCCTGCACCCGGGCGAGCCTCGAGGTGGCCGAGGAGAATTCGCTGGGCAGCATTGCGTTTCCCGCCATCGGCACCGGTGTCGGGGGGCTGGACGTGAATTCAGTCGCCTCCCGCATGCTCGCAGTCTGCTCGGCGCACTTGCTGACTTCCGCGAATACGCTTACCCAAGTAGAATTCGTCCTGTTCTCGGATGCCGACTTCGCCGCGTTTCAGGGTGCGCTCGAAGCGCTTTGATTTGGAAGCGAGGCGGCCCCTGTTCCCGCTCTCATGCCCGGCCTGGAAATGAGATGCTCCCAAGGCTGTTTCATCTCCTGGAGAAGCGGCTCACCTCCGCCTGAAGCTCCAAACCCATGAATCGCAAGCCATCAGGAAATCCACACCCCATCGTCATCGTCGTGGGAACGACATGTTCAGGCAAAACGACTTTTGGCGTGGCGCTGGCCAGGCGTTTCCGGGAAGAGGGCGTGTCCCTGGAAATCGTGGGCGCCGACGCCAGGCAGATTTACCGGGGCATCGGCGTGGGTACCGCCAAGCCCGGTTTGGATGAGCGTGGCGGCGTACCGCATCATATGATGGATGTCGCGGATCTGGGGGAGACTTACAGCGCGGCGCGCTATGCGGATGAGGCGATTCTTTGCATCGAGGAAATTCATCGCAAAGGCGCATACCCGCTCGTGGTGGGGGGGAGCGGTCTGTATATCCGCGCTTTGGTGGAGGGGTTTTTCGACGGACCCGAAGCGCAGCCGGAGATCAGGAAACGATTGGAGGCGGAGGCATCGAGGCAAGGCCATGCGGCCATGCACGAGCGACTCGCCGCCGTCGACCCCGAAACGGCCGCGAAACTTCATCCCAACGATTTACGAAGGGTGGTTCGCGCCCTGGAGGTGTATGAGGCGACGGGGCGGCCGGTTTCGCGTTTGCGCGCCGAGCAAAAAGCGCCCAGATTCGCTTCTCCGTTGTATATTGGTCTCAGGTATCCGCCGTCCGTTCTCGCCGAGCGGGTCGAGCGCAGGGTGCGGCGGATGCTCTCGGACGGAATGCTGGATGAGGTGGCGATGCTGGCCGAGAAGAATCTCACCGACGCCCGGGTGTTCGAGGGCCTTGGATTCCAGGAATCCCTCGCATTGCGCAGGGGACAGATGGCCGAGGAAGAGGCGGTCCGGGAAATATCCAGGCTGCACCGCAACTACGCGAAGCGTCAGCGAACCTGGTTCCGCAAGCTTGAGGGTGTGAACTGGTATGACCCCCAGGAAAAGGATTTCGGGGTTATATTGGAGAAGGCCCATGATAAGGTATCCCGGTATCTGGGGCTGGAGT
>VXPH01000227.1 GCA_009839615.1 Nitrospinota bacterium | reverse complement strand
GGGCGGTGGAATGACGAGCGGGGCGGGTTTTTCAACAACCCCTCATGCGCGCCGAAAACGGGAAAATTCTCTCGGCGAGAAGCGCCTTACGGCCCGGCAGGGGCGACGCGGATGTCGCCGTACCAGCCGCGTGCCGAGAGCTTGCTGTTGTCGGTGTCGGTCATGATGGCGATGTGGGTGATCTCGGTGATGTCGCGCCCGAAGTAGCGCTTGAAATCCTCGCGCATGTTCCGGCGATGGGTGCGCCACTGCCCGGCGTGGGCAGCACCCGAATCGACGGCGACCATGTGGGCCTTCTTGGTGTAGGGGTTCGGCCAGGCGGAGCCTGCGGGCTGGCGGCTGGCCCAGACGTAGACCACCGAATCCGGAAAAGAGAGCCAGCCGGCGCCGGGCGCCAGGAAATAGACGCGAACGGCGAAGTCGTCCCCTTCTTTGGAGAGTTCATCCGGCGGGTTGACGGGGCGCTCGATTCGCCAGCGCCAGATGAGGACCGGCGTTTTCGTGAGATCGATCTTCCGCTCGAGCACGAGGCCCGACGCGGTCGCCTTGCTCACAGCTTCCAGGACGGTATCGCCGCCTTGCTCCTTGACGAGGCGATACCTGGTCTCGCCCTCGAAGCTCTTGGGCTGCCAGCCTGTGAGGTCGCCCGCCGAGAAGCGGCCGAGCACGATCTCCTGCGCGTGAAGCGCGCCGGGAGCGAAGGTGAGAAGCGCGGTAAAGAGGCCAGCGGCCATTGCGGAGCATTTACGCAAACGAAATAAAAACATTCAGAAAACCTCAGCGGCAAAAGGGCCAGATCTGATACCAGGAATCACACCGAAACCTCGACTCGCAGCGCGCGAGCTGGGCCTTGTAGCGCCGGGCGGTCTCGGCCACGCGCTGCGCGGCGCGGCGTATTTTCGGCTTTTTCTTCCACGTTCCGCGCCGGTACCCGCCCCTTCCCTCGTGATAGGCGAGGTAGAGCCTTCGCGCATCGTTCAAGGATATGCCCAGTTCGCGCCGGGTCTTGGCGTTGTACCAGCCGATGAAATCGAGCGCATCCTTCATGCGTGAGCGGTTGCTCAAAATGCTGCCGCGCTCGGCCTTGTACTCCCGCCAGGTCTGGTTCAGGGGCTGCGCGTAGCCCACGGCCGTGGAGGCGCGGCCGAGCGGGATGAACAGGAACCACCGCATGGGCGGCCTCGCGTGGCTCTGGAAGCTCGATTCCTTCCACACGAACGCCATGAGCACGTGCACCGGCGTACCCCAGCGCTTCTCGGACGCGTGGGCGTAGTCGTACCAGTCGCGGTGCTGGTCGAAGACCGCGCAGATGTTCCCCTGCCGCCTCGGCGTGGGCGTCACGCAGCCGCTCACGAGGAAAGCGAGGGCGACGGCCAAGGCAGCATGGCGGCGCAAGCGTGCGCGAGGCGTCCGCCTTTTCCAGGAATCTTCCGGGCGAACGAGTGAGACCGACATCGGCTCATCCATCTCAATCGGGGCGGAGATGCGTTTGATGTCAATAAATGCACGGCAAAAGGATTTGTCAATCACTTTCGCCCAAAAGTGAGCGACAAACCCGTTTACCGTTCATACGTGAGCGACAAAGCGGTTTTTCGTCCCTATACCCGGGCGGCGAGGGCAAGTTTCTGATAACGAGTGCGAAAAAACCGGCGTTTCCGATCACTTTCGGCTCAAAAGTGCAACACAAGCAAGTTTGTGTTGCATAGATGCGCCTCAAAAGAGCTTTTTCCCATAGATGGCGATCGGCAAACGGGCGGCGGGCGGATTTCGTATCAGTTGAGCAGGTGCTTGGCGATGACCTGGCGGAGTATCTCGTTCGTCCCCTCGTAGATCTGCGTTACCTTCGAAGCCCGGTAGAAGCGCTCCACGGGATACTCGCGCATGTAGCCGTTGCCCCCGTGGAGTTGAACGCCCTCTTCGGCGTTTCGCTGGGCGGCGTCGGTGGCGAACACCTTGGCGATGGCGGATTCGGCCGAATAGGGCGCACCCGCCGCCTTGAGGCGCGCCGCCTTGAGTGTCAGCAGACGCGCGCCGTGGACGCGCACGGCCATGTCGGCGAGTTTCCACGCAACAGGCTGGTGATCCTTTATCGGGACGCCGAACGTCTCGCGCTCGCGCGCATAGGCCACCGAGGCGTCGAGACACGCCCGCGCGAAGCCCAGACCCTGGGCCGCGACGATGATGCGCCCCGAATCGAGTATCCGCATCGCGAGTTCAAAACCCTGCCCCTCCTCCCCCATGCGGTTCGCCTCGGGAAGCTCCACGGCGTCGAAGCGAAGCTCCGAAATGGAGCACCCGTGCATTCCCATCTTGTCCTCGCTGCGCACGACCTCGAAGCCTGGGGCGTCGCGCGGCACCAGGAAGGCGCTCAACCCCTTGTGGCGCTTCGCCCGGTCGGTTACGGCGAAGAGAAGGCACAGGCCCGCCTGCTTGCCGCTGGTGATGAAGCGCTTGACGCCGCTTACGCGGTAGGCGTCCCCCTCGCGCACGGCGCTGGTGGTGAGAGAAGCGGCGTCCGAACCCGCGCCCGGTTCGGTGAGCGCGAAAGCGCCGATGCAAGAGCCGTTTGCGAGGCCGTACAGGAATTTTTCCTTTTGCCCCTCGCTGCCGTAGAGATACAAGGGATCGCAAACCAGCGAGTTGTGCGCGGCGAAAATCGCGCTCGTCGAAGGACACGCGGCGGCGACCTCTTCTGTCGCCAGCGCCATCGAGACGGGGTCCGCCCCGCCTCCGCCGTAGGAATCCGGCACCGTGAGGCCCATCAGCCCGAGTTCCCCCATGCTCTTCACGACCTCGGCCGGGAAGCGGCCTTCGTCTATCTCCGCCGCCACCGGGGCGATCTCACGCTCACAGAAATCGCGCACCATTTCGCGCACCATCTTCTGCTCGTCGTTCAAGAAACCGTTGTCCTGCATCAACCAAGCCTCCGCGGCGAATCGCCCCGCCGCCTCCGGTTCATTCCTTAGGCCCGCTCTTTCGGGTCGACAATGTAGCAGGCCCTTGCCCGAAAATCACCCACGCGGCATCATGCGGGTGAAACCGAAACAATGCGGCGTCATCCACCGGGATGATTCCCCGGAATCCCGAATCCTGCGCACAGGCGCAAAGGAGAAAACCATGGCGGAAAGCATCGGCGTCCTCACGAGAGAGGACGTACTCGATAGTCTCAAGAACCTGCGCCAGGCGCAGGAGGTCGATTATTCGGCGTTTTATTCGAGCCACCTGGGCGGCGTAGTGACGGACCCCGCCCTCATGGTCATTCCCTTCGACGACCACATGGTCCACCGGGGCCACGGCATCTTCGACACGGCGGCCATTATCGAGGGGAAGATCTACGACCTCGAAAACCACCTGGACCGCTTCATCCGATCGGCGGAGGCTTCGAAGCTCGAACTGCCGAGCCGGGAGGAGATGCGCGAGATCGTCATCCGCACGAGCGCGCTCTCCGGCCGCCGCGAGGGATCCATTCGCTACTGGGCCTCCTCGGGAACCGGCAACCTGGGGCTCATCCCCGCAGGCGACGCCAGGCCCGCCTTTTTCGTGATGATCTTCGGCGGCCTGGACTACCCGGAGCGCTACTACGCGGAAGGGATGCGCGTGATGACGACGACCTACCCCATCAAGCCGCCGCTGTACGCGGTCACGAAGAGCACGAACTACCTGCCCAACACCCTCATGCAGATGGAGGCGAAAGAAGGCGGCCTCGACAACGGCATCTTCGTGGACGAGGCGGGAAACGTGGGCGAGGGCTCGAACATGAACTGCGCCTTCGTGACGGCCGACGGTGTGCTGCGGCACCCGAAATTCGACAACATCCTCTCCGGCTGCACCGTGAAGCGTCTCCTGGAACTCGCGAGCCGCCTCGTGGACCAGGGCGTCATCGCCGACGTGGTGGTGGACGACATCCCGGTGGCCGAGGCCAAGGCGTCCGCAGAGATGATGCTCATCGGAAGCTCGATATACGTCGCCCCCGTCGTGCAGTGGGACGATCAGGTCATCGGGGACGGAAAGCCCGGCCCCGTGACGAAGGCGATGCGTGAGTTGCTCGAAGAAGACATGCGCTCGGGCGAGGGAATGCTCATCGACGTGCCGTATTGAGCGACTCCGTCCCCGAAAAGAGGAAATTCGGATTGAAAAAATTGCAACGAATCAAATATGGCGACCTAGCCCCAAAACAGCAGGAAGTATACAACTTTCAAAAATCCGCCGCTGTCCTCGCAGAATTTGGATTCAACTGCATCAAACTGGCGGACGACTGGCAAGGTGCTGATTTTCTGGCATACCACAAAGATGGGAATACGACTCTCAAAATACAATTGAAAGGCCGTGTAGAAATAAACAAAAAATATAAAGGCAGAGATATATACATGAACTTCCGTATCAACGAAACTTGGTATCTCGTTCCCCACGATGAACTGATCAAACTCGTGCCCCGCAGTTGGCGAGAGTCATCATCGTGGAAGAAAGACGGCAAGTATAGTACGCCCAAGCCTTCGCAAGACCTACTCAAGAAGCTCTCACCCTATGCGCTTGAAGGCGCGTAAAAACGATATGAGTCGCCTCTCGCGTGAACCCCATACATGTGTCCCTTTGCTTTTGATCGTCATTCCGGCGAAAGCCGGAATCCAGAACAGACGGGAATACCGAACCGCAGGACGGCCAAGAAAAACGATAAGCGAAAAGACAAATACAAAAACAAAGTCCCTGGATTCCGCATTCTCTTCCTGATCGGGCGAGAATGATTGCCGGAATGACGGTGAACACTCTCGATTGGGGGCTGTTGAAAAAACCGGAGAGAGACAATTTGTTTGTATGTCGGACATATATGTCCGACATATCATGCGGCCCTGATTTTTGCCTCCACAAGGCGGGCCGCATGATATGCGGCCCCTACAATGCCATCGCGTTTTGCGTAGCAGGACAGGCACGGAGGCCTGTCCCTACGGGATCATCACGCCGCCTACCGAGGGAATACATGGCCTTTTTCAACAACCCCCTATGAACGTTTCTTCGGCGGCGCGTGGATGGCTTCACCGTGGACGTCCAAAGCCGCCTCCATCACGGCTTCCGAAAGCGTGGGGTGGGAGTGAATGGTGCCGGCCAGGTCCGAGGCGGTGACGCGGTGCTGCATGGCGACGGCGGCCTCGTGCACGATGTCGGCGGCGTGGGCGCCCACGATGTGAACGCCCAGAATGGCGTCGTCCCCCGCATCGGCGATCACCTTCACCTCCCCTTCGAGCGCGCGTTCGGCCTGCGCCTTGCCGAGGGTGCGAACGGAGAATTTGCCCACGCGCACCGCGTGCCCCGCCTTCGCCGCCTCGTGTTCGGCCATGCCGACGACGCCGATTTCAGGATGCGTGAAGATGCCCGCCGGAATCGCTCTATAATCCATCCGAATCTCCGCGCCCATGGCGTTTTCCGCAGCGGCGACGCCTTCGGCGGAGGCCACGTGCGCGAGCATGGGCTCGCCCACCACGTCGCCCGCCGCATAGACGCCGGCCACGTTCGTCTCCATCATGTCGTTCACCTTGATTTCGCCGCTGGGGCCGAGCTCGACGCCGATTCGCTCCAGACCCAGGCCGTCGGTGTTCATCGTCCGGCCCACGGAGACGAGCACCAGATCCACGCGCTCCTCATCGCCCGAACCCTCGAAGCCGGCGACCATCTCCTGCCCATCGGGAGAAACGCTCGTTATCTCCTCGCCCAGGCGCACCTTGATTTTCTGCTTTCTGAGCTCGCGCGACATGAGTTTCGAGACGTCCTCATCCCCCAGCGGCAGGACGCGATCCAGCAGTTCCACCATCGTGACCGCAGCGCCCAACTCTCTATACAGACACGCGAACTCACAGCCGATGACGCCCGCGCCGACGATGAGCACCCTCTCGGGGAGTTCTTTCAAGTGCACGGCCTGTTCGGAGGAGATGATTCGCTCGCCGTCGATGGGAAAGGCGGGAATCTGCGCGGGCCGCGAACCCGTGGCGATGATGATCTTATCGGCTTCGACGATTTCGTGGTCCCCGTTTTTTCCTCGAACCGAAACCTTGCCCATCTCCAGAATCTCGGCCTCGCCGGCCATGTGGTCCACCCCGTGGGCCTTGAACAGCCCGCCGATTCCCCGCACGAGGCCGGCGACTATCTTGTCCTTGCGCTCGACCATGGCGGCGAGGTCGGCGCGCACTTCGCCCGTGACCTCGATGCCGTAGGCGTCCGCGTTCTTGATGTTCCTGAAAACTTCCGCGGCGGCGATGAGGCTCTTGCTGGGGATGCAGCCCCAGTTCAGGCAGGTGCCGCCCAGTTCGCCGCGCTCGATGACCACGCAGCTTCCCCCGCTCTGGGCGGCGCGCACGCCCGCCACGTAGCCCGCGGGGCCGCCTCCGATCACCGCCACGTCATACGCCGCCATGCTTCCTCCTTTGAATCAGGCGAATCAGGAACCAAAAGCCGCGCCCATTAGACCAAGGTTCCGCGCCGATGCCAAATGGGGGGAGGGGGAGAGAATCATCAGGCGGAAGCCGGGCGGCAGAATCGAGGCCAATCACCCCTTGGGCATTTCCGTAAATATCGATAAATTCACGGGGTTTTTCGATAAATCAGATGCATCCATCCGTTTCGATTAGATACAGATCTATCTAACGCATTGATATTATTTCTTTTCACTGAATCTTCGAAATCCACCCTCCGCAATCCGTAATCAAAACGAAAGCGGATTCGTTACAACCCGTGCGTATCCCGGGGAGCCGTTGTCGGCAAGCGCTTCCCTCTTTCCGAGTATCTTCCCCAACCCGGCCCGTAGCGGCTTGCTTGCGGTGATGCTCCGTTGATCTCCATTTGAGTTCTCGCGCTCTGGCCAGAGCATTCGCACTTCGGAGTTCAGGCGGATGGAACCCGACGAGTCAAAAGGGCAGTCAGGTGAAAATAAATAAAGCAATGCCGCTTGTTTACCGAAGCGGTGTTCGTTCGAGATGCATTCCGCGCGGCGGGTTCGGGTGCGAGGGTCCGAGAGACCTGTGCGCGGTGTTCCGGGTGGCCGGGAGGATGGCAGAAACGGGCAGGGAGGCGCGCTGCCCGGGAAACGAAGGCCGCCGGGCGGCCTTGCGAGCATACCCATCGCCCTGAAAACCACGTTCCCGCAAACGCGGACGAATTCACCCTCATCGCTACGGGGCCAATCACGGAGATTCAGGGAATCCAGAGGCTTTGTATACCAAAATCATGAAATTTGATATGAATAAGGCATGAATAAGATATGAATAAGGTGCGAATTATACGCCTTTTCGATAGTAAATCTTTGGTGCGGCGCGGTCTCGCCGTGTGCTTCGGGGCCATGGCGGACGCCGCGCCGGCTGCCGGGAGGGACATGCCATGAAAAGCGCCATTCTGCTCCTTACGCTAACCGTTTTCCTCCTCACGGGAGGCGTCGCGCGGGCCGAAGAGTGCTACCTGGAGCTGAGGGAAGGGGTCGGCTTGTGGAAGGGACCGTGCAAGGACGGCGAGGCGTATGGAACCGGCGTCGCGACCTTTCCCGACAACGGGTTCTACAAGGGTTCGGCGAAGAACGGCCGCGCGCACGGGCGGGGAAAATGGCGCCTCCCGGACGGCCTGTCTCTCGAGGGCGAATTCCGGAATGGCGACGTGCACGGCCGGCACGTGGGGAAAGACGCCCGGGGAAATCCCGTCACGGGCGAACTCCAGATGGGTCAGGACGGAAAGCGTGAGCTGGTACTTTTCAGAGAGGACCGGCGGGTCGATGAGAGGGAGGAGACGCCCGGGAAAGACGTTGCCTCGGGCGAGTCCCGGCCTGAAAACGCGGACGAGGCAAGCGAGGCGAACGCCGAGGCGGGAGATGCCGCGGCCCCGGGCGCGGACAGCGAGGGCGAACCCGCGAGGCAGGTAGAATCCGCTACCCCCGGCACTTCGGAATCCCCGGTCGTGGAGGCGAGTCCCCCCGGCGGCGCGCCCGCCCCTGCTCCCGCCCGCGCAGCGCCCGTCGCCCGGACGTGCAGGCTGGAGGCCGACGGCGAGTTCTTCGACTGGTCGGGGCCGTGCAGGGACGGAAGAGCGCACGGAAACGGACAAGCGACGCTCTCCGACGGAAGTACCTACACCGGTTCGGCTAAAGACGGGAAACTGGACGGCCAAGGAACCGTCACGTCCGCGAGCGGAGAAATGCTGTACCAGGGCGGCTACAGAGACGGGGTTCCGCACGGCAGGGGGACCTTCCTGGGCGAGGACGGCAGGTATTACGTGGCGGATTTCGAATATGGCGAGCAAGTCGGCGATGAGATACCGACGCATGGCTTCGCCTCCGATGAGTCTCCGCCCGAAGACGCGGCTCAGGGTCTCGATGGCGAGGGTGATTTGCCGGGCCATGCCGGTTACGAGGCGGCCCTCGATGGCCTGGACGGCGGCGACGGCGAGGCCCGCTCGGCGATGCCGGATGATGATTACGACGCCAAGCTGACGGAACTGGAAAGGCGCGAGAAGCAACTGGAAATCGAAGCTCTTTACCGCGAGAAACAACTCGAAAAAGAGATCCGGTCGGAAGCCCTCAAGGCCGAACTCCGCAAGAAGGCGGCGGCGATAGACGCGGAAAAGAGGCGGAGTCGTGCGGCGCTCGATCAGAAAGCAAAAGAATACTGGGAACGGGAACTCGGATCGAGCGGAACGCGGAGGTCGCGCAGGCGTACGTCGAGCGGCAACTTCGGCGGCTTCGAAAAAAATCTGAATGAATTGTACAAAAAGATACAGGAAAGGAAGCGGTTCAACGAACAGCTCGAGCGCAATCGGCAGGCCGTAAGGAAGGAACGGAAGGCTCGTCAGAAGCAGCGGGCGCTTGAGCGGCAACGCAGGGTCGAACAGCAAAGGCGCAAGCAACTTGAGTGGCAGCGCGCGGTCGAACGGCAGAGGAGGCAAGACCAGCTTGCGCATCAGCGCAGGGTCGAACAGCAAAGGCGGGCGCAGATCGAGCGGCAGCGCAGGGAACAAAAGGAAAGGGACCGACGGGAAAGGCTGGCGCGCCTGGCGCGCGAGCGCGACCGGAGAATCGCCGAGTTGCGGAATTCTCTCAGGCGGGCGTTGGCTATATGCAACCGGGCAAAACGCGGAAGAAACGCTTGCAGAAACAACCAGATACGTTTCTATAACGGAGAGATCAGGAATGTGAGATGGAACTACGAATATTTGTCGTCCAGGTGACTCGCGCCCCGGATAAGAAACCACGGTGGTGATTCCCTTGACCGTCAGATTGGCCGCGCGCCGCCGGCGGCATGATCCGTATTGATCCCAGGTGAAGCGTGGAGGAACAAAGATGCGCATGAAAGTACGCTCGGCGAGCCGTATCGCGCTGATGCTGGTCCTCACCCTGGCCCCGGCGGCCTGGGCGGATTACGGCGCGGGGCGGAAAGCCTGGCAGGCGGGCCGCTACGCCGAGGCGATGAAGGAGTGGCGTCTGGCGGCGCGGCAGGGTGACAGGCGCGCGATGGTCGCGCTGGGCCGGGCCTTCGTGAAGGGGCTGGGCGTTCCGCAGGATTTCGTGGAGGCGCACAAGTGGCTGAACCTCGCGGCGGCGCGGGGAGACGCGAAGGCCGTGGCGGAGCGCGACGCGCTGGCGAAGGAGATGACGGTCGAAGAACGCGCAGAAGCGCGCAAGCTGCTCCGGGCGTGGCGGACCGCCGGGAGGCGGAGGGTCGCCCCGATACTCCCGCACCGGAGGGCGCCCAGCACGCCACGGCCACCGCGCCGGATGTCGCGCAAGGCATCCCCCGGGAGCGCGGCCCTGCGCGCCGTGGCGGCGGGGAACATCT
>VXPH01000250.1:3705-9936 GCA_009839615.1 Nitrospinota bacterium | reverse complement strand
TCTTCGGGCTGCGCGCCGTCCTTGAGCGCCTTTAACGTGGAATAGGCCGCCCCCGCCGCCGCCATGATGGGCTGGTGGCCCTGGAGCGCGACGCGCACGCCGAGGCCGCCGAGATAATCAAGCCCCCGCACCTCCTTCGCGCTCCCGCCCAGGATGATGGGGAGGCTCACCGCAGCCGAGATGGCTTCGAGCTGCGCGCGGCTCTGGACGCCTACCAGGAAGATGGCGTCCACGCCCGCCTCTTGATAGGCCGTAACGCGCGCGATGGCGTCTTCCGTACTCGTGACGCGCGGCGCGCTCGTCCGGCCTGCTATCACGAGATGCGGATCCTGGCGCCCCTCCAGGGCCGCGCGCATCTTGCCGGCGCCCTCATCAATCGAGGTGAGTTGCGCGCCGTCCGCCCCGAACGGCTGGGGCAGCACCGTATCCTCTATCGAGAGGGCCGCCACGCCCGCGGTTTCGAGTTCCTCAACGGTGCGTTTTACGTTCAGCGCGTTGCCATAGCCGTGGTCCGCATCCACCAGCAGGGGCATCCCGGTCGCGCGGTTGATGCGCAGCGCCTGGGCGGCGAATTCCGTAAGCGTCAACAAGATGATGTCCGGCGCGCCCAGCACGGTGAGCGAGGCGGTGGAGCCTGCGAACATCCCGACCTCGAAGCCCAAATCCTCCGCCATGCGCGCGGTAAGGGGGTCGTAGACCGAGCCGGGGTGCACGCACCGCTCGCCTGCGAGCAGGGCGCGGAATCTCTCTCTTCTCGGCGTCCAGTTCATATGATTTCCCGCCTGCCGTCCGAGTAGGTCACCTTCATCGTGACCATGCCCTCGTTCATCAGCCAGGGGCGAATGGTGAACGTGCGCGCGCCGCTTGCGTGCATGGGGTCGGATTCGGCGATCTTTCTCGCCTCCGCCAGGGATTCGGCGCGGATGATGATCATCCCCTCCCCCTCCCAGCGCTGCTCATCCTCGGTCCAGAAAGGCCCCGCGCCGAACATGACCCCCTTCTGCTCGATTTCGACCTGAAACTTGAGGTGCTCCTCCAGATTCTCCATCACGGGCCCCAGGCCGTTCGCCGGTTTGGTGAAATAGACGTACATCTGCTTCTGCAGACAGCCCGCGCTGGCGTTCAGGACGTCCTGCGCACTGATTTGCGGCTCGCTCATGGTTCGCTCCTGTATGAGGGATGATGATGTGGTTTCAAGAGGGGCCACTATAGCATCTTTTGCCGCACCGGCCAGCGGCTGGGGGAGTTCGTCGGCGCGTCGAAGCGAACTCCAGATAAGCGGAGAATCTCACCCGTCCCGAAAGCCCCCGCAAGCGACAGAATGCACCGTTCAGGGCTAGCCCAGCACCAGCATCACCATGCCCAGGAGGATCAGACAGGCCCATCCCATGCGCCTGCGCAACTCGCCCTCGCCCAGCAGGATCGACCCCATCGCCACCGTTATCAGGACGCTGACCTCGCGCCCCGGCGCGACGTAGACGATCGGCGTGAAGACGAGCGCCGTCAGCACCAGGATATACGCAAGCGGGGTGAACACGGCGATTCCGAGCACGGCGAGCTTGTGTTCGCGCCAATGCTTCACTACGGCCTTCCTGCGCGTTACGGCGTAGGGCGCCAGGAACAAAGCGCGCGCAAGCATCGACCCGTAGTCGAGCAGCAGCGGCGGGATGGCGAGCGCGCTCACCGCATAGGCGTCCCAGACCGTATAACTCCCGATGAGCACGCCGGTGGAAACTCCGAACAAAAGCGAACTCACGCGCCGCGTGGAGGTCCAGTCGAAGCCGCCGGTCAGGAACACGATGCCGACGATGATCGCCAGGGCGCCGACGGCGATCTGGACCGTCAGATTCTCGCCCAGAACCGAGACGGCGAACAGGGTCGAGAGGAACGGTCCGGTGGCCCGCGCCACCGGGTAGACCAGGGACAGATCGCCCCTGCGGTAGCCCTGCTGGAGGAGCAGGAAATAGGCCATGTGCAGTGCGGCGCTGCCGACGTAGAACCCGACCTCGCGCCACGCCATGAGGGGGCGCTCCAGCAGATAAACGCCCGCCACAATCGGCAGGTAGATCAGGACCGAGAAAACGGAAAACAGCCAGACGAGTTCCGGCCCGCCGTTGATGCGTTTGACCAGCAGGTTCCAGGTGGCGTGACAAAAAGCCGCGGTCAGCACCAGCGAGAGGGAAAGGAAAGTCATGGAGGCACTTTAAGGTTTAGAGACCGGGCATGCCAGACCCACCCGCCTACAACACTATTCAGGCCTTGCCCTGCGAATCGTCTCGATGGGGATAAACATTCGCAGCGGACGCGACGGCAAAGGCTGAAACCCCATAGACGTGTAGAACGCGCGGCGTTTATCCGTGGCCTCGGGGCCGCCGTCCTCAATCACGTCGAGCACTACGGCCTTGAGCCCGATGTGTTCGGCAGCGGCCGCCACGCGCCTCAAAGCGTCCGCGAGAAGTATGCGTCCGAGGCCTTGGCCCTGGCGGCGGCGGTCGACAGCGATCATCGAGAGATAGACGGTCGGAATATCGCCCGAGCGTGGCGCGTTTCTCGTCAGATGAGCCGGGAGTTCATCGCCTTCGAGCGAATGGGCGTTCAGCGCATAAAACCCGAGAATTTCAGGGCGTCCGCCTTCGGTCGCCACCCAGACCCGCGAGAAGTCTCCCGTCTGGTGTTTCCTGGCGGTGCGTTTGAGAAAGTTGTCGAGCCGATCTGTTCCGCAGGAGAAAGCCGCCCGATCGTGTCTCTTCGGGTCGAGCGGTTCGATGGATATCTTTTGTTGATTTAGGCCCGTCTCAGTCGTCACGCGCCACCCGCGCTTCGTGCAGGGCCATCGCCTCGCGCAAGGCTTCGGTCGGCTCTGCGGGCGCATCGAGAGCGCTGAGAACCACGGCGCGGTCCTCAGCAGAGAGGAGCGTGCGCTCATGCTCGGCAATCGTGCTCCGTGCGCGCTCCAGCGCCGCGCTGGTCACGAAAGTCGTCTCGTCGACGCCGAGCAGGGCCGCCGCCTGCCTAATCTGCGCTTTCACATGCGGTTTAGTGCGCTGTTCCATGCGCGCCGTCTTCGGCTCGTCGATGGCGGCGGCAGGGTCATGGAAGTTCAGCATGGTTTTGCCTCCTTCGTTCTCGTTCAATGTACGGCAAATTGCCGGATATTGCAAGTCTTAAATCATTCCAGCGGCGGTGCAGAACAAAGGCCGAACGAAGAGGAGAATTTTCGGCCAATGGAAAACAGATGCAGGCGAACACACAGGTCAGACATATATGTCTGACCCTACACAACCATCAGAACCCCCGCCGCATGGGTCGAAATCGGCTCGTAGGGGCGGACCGATGTGTCCGCCCGCCTTTCGCCTTTGCCCGTCATTCCGGCCTTGAGCCGGAATCCATTTTCATCCGCCGATGGAACAGGCCGCCGCCGTCAATCCCTCCGCGCGGATACCGGGTTCAGGCGTCGCGCGGCGACGAAGTCGTGGCCGTACCGTCCGGTGAAAAGTCAAAATGGATTCCGTCGAACCCTCCCTTCCCGGTCGGCTCCGACACCGGAATGACGGCAAAACCACACCTGAGAAACCGAAATTTCCCTCCACATTGCGTGTATGACCCGTAGGGACAACCCCCCGTGGTTATCCCTTGTCTTCGGACGCAATCAGGACAGGCACGGGGGCCTGTCCCTACAAAACACCATGATGCGCACGGAAACATCAAATCCGCGGACGCGCACTCTCCTCCTCCCGCACCGTGCCGCCGACGGCGATGGCCGCGCTGAGCAGGATGAGGTTCTTGATGATGTATTGCCCTTCGAGCGTGGGGGCGAAGGGAATCTGCGTGAAGCAGACCTCGGGCAGCAGGAACAGCGGCAGGATCGTCCCCGGCATCTGCAGGAACAGCAGGAACAGCGCGACGCGGATGAGCGGGCGGAAGAGCAGCCCCACGCCTATCGCCACCTCCCACCAGCCGAGCAGGGGGATGAAGAAATCGGGCGGCAGCCAGTAGACCGTGCGGCGCACGAGTTCCGCCGCGGCGCTCACGCCCAGGGGCTTCAGAATGCCGAACCAGATGAAGACGACGGCGAGCGAGATTCGCAGGAACAACCGCCCGTAGCGGTTCATCCAGCCCGAGATGTGGCGGTCGATTCGGTCGATGTATGCGATCAAGGGAAACTCCGTCCCGGCGGCGGGTCTTGGAGCGCAACTGCTTCATCGAATATAGCCGTTTCTCTTGCAAGGGGAAATTGCCCGAAGCCTCGAAACCATCCGGGCGGGATGCTTCTCTCCTCCTTTTCACCAGACTCCTGGGGAGAGAAAACGCAAAAGTCATAAAGTCTCCAAATTGAAATATGCGCGGCGTTCGCGCATAATTCCCGCACATTCTTCTTGTAGAAACGCGGAAAGAGCGGGCGGCCCCGCACCGGGAGCCGCGGGCCTCATTCTCAAACTCTGGAGGTGCGTATGATTATCGAACGTGATCTGCCCGTCGAGATGGATGACGGGGTGGTGCTGCGGGTCGACGTATTCCGGCCCGACACCAAGGCGAAGGTGCCCGTCGTCATGGCAGGCGGCCCCTACGGGAAGGGCGTCAAGTACCAGGAACACTACAAGCCGCTGTGGGATTCGCTGGTGAAGATGCACCCCGACATCCTGGAGGGTTCGCAGCACCGCTGGCTCACCTGGGAGACGGTGGACCCCGAGATATGGGTGCCCTGGGGCTACGCCTGCGTGCGCCTCGATTCGCGCGGCGCCGGCCGCTCGCCCGGCTATCTCGACATCTTCTCTCCGCGCGAGACCAGGGACTTCGCCATCGCCATCGAATGGGCGGGGCAGCAGAAGTGGTCGAACGGCAAGGTGGGCCTGAACGGCGTCTCCTACTACGCCATCAACCAGTGGCAGGTCGCCGCACTCCAGCCCAAGCACCTGACGGCGATGATCCCCTGGGAGGGCGCGGCCGACCACTACCGCGACTGGGCGCGGCACGGGGGCATTCTCCATAACAAGTTCATGGAAATCTGGTATCCGCGCCAGGTCGAGGCCGTCCAGCACGGAAACCCCGAAGGCCCGCGCGACCACTGGATGGAGACGCGCTCCACGGGCCCGGCGACGCTTTCGAAGCAGGAACTCAAGGACAACCGCGCCGATACGCTCGCGAACTTCCTGGCGCGCGAGATGGATGACGACTGGTACCGCTCCCGCTCGCCCGACTGGTCGAAGGTGAAGGTGCCCTTCCTGAGCCCGGCTAGCTGGGCGGGCTTCGGCCTGCACCCGCGCGGGAACTTTGAGGCCTACACGCAGGCGGCCTCAGAAGAAAAATGGCTCGAAGGCCATCCGGGCAGGCACGAGGAGTGGTTCTATCTCGAATACGGCATGGAGCTCCAGAAGCGCTTCTTCGACTATTACTTGAAAGGCGAGCAGAACGGCTGGGAGAAGGAACCCCGCGTGTGGCTGAACCTGCGCCGTCCGTTCACCGACGAGGTGGAACTGCGCAAGGAGCACGAGTGGCCGCTCAAGGGCACGAAGTGGACGAAGCTCTACCTCCACGCAGGCGGCAAGGGCAAGCTCGACCCGAAACCGCCCAAGGCGAAGCGCTCTAGGACATTCCGGGCGCTCACGCGCGGCATCACGCTCAGGACGGCGCCGCTCAAGGAGGAGACCGAGATCACGGGTCCGATGTCGGCCAAGCTCTTCATCTCCTCGAACACGGTGGATGCGGACCTGTTCGTCACCGTCCAGGCGTTCTCGCCCAAAAACCGCGAAGTGTACTTCCAGGGCACGGTCGACCCCAAGACGCCGCTCGCCCAGGGCTGGCTGCGCGCTTCGCACCGAAAGCTGGACGAGGATCTGTCAGAACCCTGGCGGCCCTACCACACGCACGACGACAAGCAGCCGCTCACGCCGGACAGGATTTACGAGCTCGACGTGGAAATCTGGCCCCAGTGCATCGTGCTGCCCAAGGGCTTCCAGCTCTCCATTAACATCGCAGGCCAGGACTTCGACAGGCCGGGCCCCGCGGTGGCGGCCTACGTGCCCTCGCGCGGTTCGGGACCCTTCCTGCACGATCACCCCGTCGACCGCTCGAAAGAGGTCTTCGGCGGGCGCACCACGCTGCACACCGGCCCGAACCACCAGTCCTACCTGCTCGTGCCGATCATCCCGAAACGCCGGCCGGGCGCGGTGGCGAGGTAAGGCGCAACAAACGGCTCAAGCGCAGCCTGAGCCGCTTAAGATGAAACACGAC
>VXPH01000250.1:0-3695 GCA_009839615.1 Nitrospinota bacterium | reverse complement strand
TCACAACCCCCATCGCGGGGGTGGCGGGGTGTGGTGTTAGTCCTCACAAACGGGCAACCTCCACGACTTCGAGGATTAATAACACCCACGACGGGGGTGGGGAGAGATTCCCCACCCCCGTGTGCGAGCGGCACAGTCAAACTCTGGACATACAGGCCCTACTTTTTCATCTGAATGTTCTGCTTGACAATGTCAGTAGGATGACTTATCTTTCCCTTGAGACGCAGCCTTGAGCATTATGACAGGGTTGCCCTTCATTCCGAGACCCACGCTCCGGCGTGGGTTTTCGCGTTTTTGCGTTCTTGGGTCGATCATTGACTTACATCGCCTATCTTGATGAATTTGGACATATCGGACCTTACATCAGTCGGAGCCACCCGACACACAACGACAGCCCCGTGTTTGGCCTTGCCGGCTTCGTACTTCCATCCGATGAAGTACGTGGGTTCGGGACATGGTTTTTTCAGCGCAAATGCGAATTGCTCGATTTCGAGATTAAACAATCGGGAAAAATTCCTGCCCGCTGGGAGAAAAAGGGGGCCAGTCTTTATACGGCAACCAACGTAAACAGGTACCCTGAATTGCGAACATTCACAAACCGCCTGTTCAACAAGATCAGAAAACTCGGCGGTTTCGTGTTCTACGTTGGAGTCAAGAAAAGCGACGATCCTGAGCATCACAAGCCAAATCAACTCTACGAACGGATACTCGTTGAGGCAATCAAACGGATCGATGGGTTCTGCGCAGTAGATTGCAAGCCACCGGATAATTTTCTTTTGGCTCTCGACGAACACGTGCTCAGCTCGGCTTTACTTACCAAAGCGGCGCAAAGCATGTATGGAATTCGGTCGTACCGACGTCTGATAGAGCAACCTTTCCATCTGGAGAGCCACCGCTATCAAACCATACAGGCCGCCGATTGGATTGCGGGGTTGGTTGGACGAATTGGTGCGATTAGGGCGGAACCGGAATCCTATCCCGAGAACGAGGTGTTCCGCAGATATTTCGAACATCGACTGAATCAGGTCAGTCGACGGAGTGGAATCCGGAATTGATTCATCCACTAATTGGTGGGCGGGAGAGGGTTCGAACCTCCGACCTATGCCTTGTAAGGGCACCGCTCTTCCAGCTGAGCTACCCGCCCCTATGGGTGTGTATCCGAAAACGGCGCGTGGAGAATAGCATCTTGAGCGGCGTGCGGCTATCCCCGATGTCGACCCGAACCGGGTTTTAGAACGCGGCTAAATCTGGAGTTCGCCGTCCTTCGAGAAGAGCTTTCCGTCCACGTAGACTTCGCCGCCGTCCCTCAGATCGCACACCATGTCCCAGTGAAGTGCGGAGTTGTTTTTCGATCCGCTCTGGGGGTAGCCCTTGCCGAGGGCCAGGTGCAGCGTGCCGCCGATCTTCTCGTCGAACAGCGTGTTCTTCGTAAAACGCTGGATGCCGGCGTTCAGGCCGAAGGCGAACTCCCCCACCCGCTTCGCGCCGTCATCCATGCCGATCATCGATTTCAGGAACGCCTCGTTCTTCGCCGCCGTCGCCTTCACCACCTCGCCCTTCGCGAACTCGAGCGCCACACCCTCCACCTCGCGCCCCTGGATGCAGGCGGGGAAGGAGTAGCGGATTTTTCCGTCGATCCGGTTCTCCTGCGGGCCGGTGAAAATCTCGCCGTCCGGGAAATTGTTGTGCCCCGAGCAGTTCATGAACGGACGCCCCGCGATGCCGACCCGGAGATCCGTGCCCGGCGCGCCGATTTCCACGACTTTCCGGCCCTTGAGATAGCGGACCACCCGCGCCTGACGCCTGTCCTGCGCCCGCCAGCGTTTGATGCCGCCTTCTTCATTTGCGAAGCACGCGCCGAAGACGAAATCCTCGTATTCCCGGATCCCCATCTCCGCATCCTGGGCGTAGGCCTCGGTGGGGAAAAGGGTGAGCGTCCACCGGAGGCCCCCCTTCCCCTTCTTTTCATGCTCCGCAGCGCGCTTCATGAAGGTCTCCATGACGGGCTGCCTGGCCTTCGAAGCCAAAGCCTGCTTCCTGGGGTCCGCGCCCGAAAGCCGCCGGGTGTTCGTCTCCGACAAGATGCCGATGACGACGTCCACGTTCTCGACTTCGAACTTCCTCAAAGGAGAGAGATACGCCAACTGTCTGCGGCTCGCTTGCTCGTAGAAGATCTCCTCCAGCCCCGGCAGCGATACGTCGGTATAGACATGCGCGCCGCGCCGGACGCACTCGGCGTAGAGCGCGCGAATCAGCGGAGCGGCGGCCGTGCTGCCCCGGATGCCCACGAGGTCGTCCCGCTTCACCTTGGAGGAATACCCCGTGATGATCTCCGCCATCCGCTCCACGCGCACATCTTCCATCGTCATCTCCCCCTCATGATTGAACTGGTAGTCGTGTAGACGGCCAAACCGGACTCACGGCCCCTCCGGGCGGCGCAGGGAGCCGCAATGAATCCTGTGGCCATAATATAAAACGGCGCGGGGAACCCTCTCAATAGACGCCGGGGAAAATCCGGTACTTCACCCGCGCCTGGTACTCCGCCCATTTCTCGGGGCCGTATTTCTCGGCGCAGTAGGCGTCGTCGTAACGCTGGCGGCAGATGAAGAACGAGACGACGAAGACGAAGTAGGTCCACGCCCAGGGATTCGTGAAGTAGCCGAACACCAGGGCGATGGACAGCGCGAGGAACCCCTCGCCCATGTAGTTGAAGTGCCGCGCGACGCCCCACAGGCCGCTGCACAGTATCTTGCGCTCGCCCGCCTCGATGCAGACCGGCTCGATGAGGCCCAGGAACTTGCGCTCGGGCCAGCGCTTGAACGTGTATTTCTGGAGATTCGCGCCGCGCCCGATGCCCCACCCGAGCAGGAACAGCGCGGGCGTCCCGATGAGCCAGACCTTCCTCCACGCAGGCGAAAATCCCGGGTCCGGGTAGGCGGCCATGCCCCAAAGCGGGAGGATGAACATCCACCCGTAGACCACGAGGGCGCCCCAGAGGAGCTTGAAGCCGAGGTTCTCGTGGATCAGGTCGTAGGTATAGAGCTGGACGCGCTCGAAGATGAAGTAGTCGAACACGTAGAACGTGAAGAACGCCGCATAGAGGAAAACGCCCGGGTTCGCGTCCGCGCCGAAGCGCTCGTAGTGGTACGCCGCCCCCGAGAGGGCGTTCAGCGAGAGCATCGTCCCGCCGACGACGTAGAGATACATCTTCACGTCGAAGCGGTCGCCGAAGAACGAGAACTCCTTCGCCCGCCCGTCCCAGAGCGCCAGGAGCGGATTCTTCTCCTCCCCTACAGGCCGGCTGTACACCGCGATGAGGGCGAAGATGAAGGAGAGGACCGTTCCGCCGGCCACGGCGTAGATCGAGGAGCGGTAGAACCACTCGCGCGGCATCCCGGTGAGCTCGAAAGCCCAGACGATCTGCGCGACGATGAACACCACGAGGCCGTTCAGCCGGTATTTGCGGGGCTCGCCCGTCCCGGGGTCGACGACGTAGCCGGGAACCCACCTGCCCGGCAATATGATCTGCGCCACGAAAAAGGCGGCGAAGACGATCAACGGAGTGAAAAACCCCGCAATGGCTTCGGTCCGTGAAAGCTCGAAAAGATGGCCGATGCCGAGCGATTCGATCATGACCGGGAACCCCTTCTTGCCGGGAAGTGTCCGTGAATGGATGCGGGCGCGGAGGTGGTCGA
>VXPH01000094.1 GCA_009839615.1 Nitrospinota bacterium | reverse complement strand
GTCTTTTTATACCCCCCTGTCAAGGGGGGTTAGGGGGGGGTTGGTTTTACCCTCTCAGGGGCTTTTTCAACAACCCCGATGAATGGTTCGACAGAATCTATTTTTACGCTTTTCGCCTTTCATCAGGGTTCCCGCGCATCGGCGGGGGATGAAACGCCGTCGTGCATCCGTCCGCACCCGCAAATGGATTCCGGCTTTCGCCGGAATGACGATCAAAAACAAAGGGACACCCCCAACGAGGGGTTTTTCAACAAGCCGGTATGAGCCACCTACGGAACAATCCCTACCCCAACCCCAATTCCATGAACAACACCCCTTCCACGGGGGTTTCGTCGTAAGGGGCGATTTCGGCGAAACCCATCGAGCGGTAAAGCGCGATGGCCGCGCGCATGGATGGGAGCGTATGGAGGCGTAGCGCGGCGTAGCCCATCTCCCGCGCGATTTGGACGACTTCTTCCGCACACTTTCTTCCCAGGCCTTTGCCCCTGAATTCAGGGCGCACGTAGAGGCGCTTCATCTCGCAGATTTTACCGCCTGAATCCTCGAGGGCGACGCAGCCCGCCGTCCGTTCTTCCACGCGGAGCAAGAGAAATCGCCCGCCCGGCGGGCCATACATGCGTTCGAGACTTTGGAGTTCTTCGGGAAAATTCTGAAAACACAGGTCGATTCCAAGAGCGGCCTCGTACTCGCGCAGCAACGTCCCCGCCTCCCGGTAGTCGTCTTCGGTCTGCGCGATGATGAATTCGGGCATCTTCTCGCCTCCTCCTCATGCGCATCCTACAGTGAGTGATGGCGGCTCGTGAACCGCCCGGAGGGCGGCGCAAGAAAATTCGCAGCATGGGTGTAGGGACAGGCCCCCGTGCCTGTCCGAGGTCGCGACCTGTCCCTACGGCAGGTAATTTCCTTTTTGTTCATGGTTCTTATTTTTTCCCAATAATTCTCTCCCCCATTGATCCCCACCCATCCTTACGCGAGAATGCGCGCGCTTACTCTCATCCGTTCACGCAACACAACCAAAAGGATTCATGCCATGCCGATAAACGAAGCCACCGGTCTTTCAGGCGATATGGGCGTTACCGAGGAGATGATGGCCTGCCCCCTCCCCCGCGTGCCTTTGATCGATCCGGACGACATCCCGGAACACCTGGCCGAAGAACTGGCGCCCTTGTATGAGCGCGGCGTGAAGCGCTGGGGCAAGGTGTCGCGCTTCCTGCGCCTGCTCGGCTGGGCGCCCGGCTTCGTCGAGGGCTGGCAGATCATGGACGGTAAGCTGAGGGTCCAGCACCGCGACTCCGACCCCGAATACATCCACATGGCCCAGCTCGTCATCATCAAGACGGCGATTCTCACCGAATGCAACAACTGACTCGGGCACAACGTCGAGCTCGGTCGGGCTCAGGGCATCGAACAGGAAAAAATCAATCTGCTGGAAGGCGACGGCTGGCGCGACAGCGGTCTCTTTAACGAAAAAGAAAAGGCCGCCATCAATTGGGCGGAGGAAGTCACGAACCTGACGGCCAAGAATAACGACGCGGCCTTCGAGGCCATGAAGAAGCACTTCTCCACCGAACAGCTCGTCTCGCTGACCCTCATCTGTGGGCTGTGGAACCTGACGGGCCGCGTGGCCGAAGCCCTGCACCTCGTCGTGGAGCCCCCTGGCGAGCGCATCGCGTTTCAGGAGGGCGGTGAGTAGGGGGAAACACTCAGTGACAGCATAGGCGTTCGCGTAGGAGCGGACGCTCTCCCCTTGAGGTTTTTTCCAATTCAGCCGAGAGACTTCACTCCCCCCTTGAGGGGGAGTCGGCAAGACGAGGACGTAGTCCGAAGTCGCGCCGGTGGGGGGAGCTTTTCACTCAGAACCGTCCCCCCACCGAATCGGCCTTCGTCCAAAGGACTCGGCCTCTTCGTCTGGCTTTCCCCTTGGGAAGCCAGACCCTCAAGGGGGGAGTGAACTTCAAAAGCGCGATTGACTCCCAAAAATGTTTCGCAGGTTTTTTTCAACAACTCCGTATACGCGCCCTTTCTCTTCTATGAAGAACTAAGCCCGAGGTACCGGTTCCCCTTCCTCCTCCAAAACCTCGATATAGCCCTCAATGGCTTCCCGGATATTTTGAATGGCCTCTTTCCTGGATTGGCCCTGGCTGATGCAGCCGGGCAGGCTCGGGCACTCGGCGACCCGGTACCCATCCTCTCCCGGCTTGATGATGACTTGTCTCATAGCTCCCTCACGCGGCGCGTCCCACTCCCTCATTCTCCATCCCCCGCACAGCCAGGACCTCCATGGCCGGTGATCGATCCCCCGTGCAACTGATGCGGCGGGGTCCTTCGAGGAATTGAAGTGAAAAACCCGCTTCCTCGTACAGGTGAACGATTCTCTCCGTCGCCTGATTCGAGAGGACGACGGGGCCTTCGTGCGCGGCGAGATATTCCGCCAAGCGCACCTGATCCGCCCAGGAGAAATCCTCTTTGGCGTATTTAGTGAATTCGACGTCATAGGGGGGATCCGCATAGATGAAATCACCGGGCTTTATGGGGAGCGAAGCAAAATCCTGGCACCGAAATTCCCAGCCCATGAATATCTCCCGGTAGCCCCCGAAATTCTTCACGTAGTTGATTCGTTTGTAGCGCCCGAAGGGGACGTTGAACTCGCCCTTGCTGTTGAAGCGGCAAAGTCCGTTGTAGCCCGTTCGGTTCAAATAATAGAAAAGCTCCGCCGCCTCCTTGTTGCGCCCCCGCCCGCTCATGAGCAGCGCGTTGAACCGCTCCCTGTGGGCGTAGTAGGTCTCGGGCTCGTTACGCATATCGAGCCGTGCGCGAGAGAGACCCTTCTTGAGCCAGGCGTAGAAGTTCATGAGCGGAGCGTTGATATCGTTCAATAGTGCTTGTTCGGGCCTAAGGCCGAGAGCGACCGCCAGCCCGCCGCAGAAAGGCTCCACGAGACGGCGCTCGTTATAGTTCTCCCAATACGCCTGAATGTGCGGGATGAGCCACCGCTTGCCGCCCGCCCACTTGAGCGGGGGCCCGAGTTTCTCGTTTTGGGCGATGGGCTTCGCTTTGCGAGCGCGCGCTTTCGTGCTCGTGGCCATTCGCTGTCCCGGGATGTGTCCGTGGGCGGATGCGCACACCTTATCACAACCGGGAGCCTAAGCCACCAACCTGACGACGCTTGCTGGCAATGGCGGGACAAGCCTTGATTTCGTGGTTTGGCGTATGGAGCCGACCGGGGAGGGCGTAGGGACAGGCCTCCGTGCCTGTCCTCATTGTGCCCGTCCTGCAAAAGGACAACCACGGAGGGCAGGACAACCCCGAGAAGGGGTTGTCCCTACAACCGCAACCCGGAAGGTTGTTGTATGTCAGACATATATGTCTGACATATGGGGCTATTGAAAAAGCCCATAAAAGGAGCACACCGAATTTCACTCCCCCCTTGAGGGGGAGTCAACGAAGCAAGGGCGAAGCCCGCAGGCGAGTTGGTGGGGGGACATGCCACAGAAAAAGCTCCCCCCACCGATTCAGCCTTCGCATAAACCGCTCGGCTTCTTCGTTGGGCTTTCCCCTCGGGAAGCCCAACCCTCAAGGGGGGAGTAAAATTCAAGAGCACGTGCACAACCCAAAATCGATTTCCGAGAGTTATCCAGCTACCCCCTACCCTCCGATCTCCCGTCGCACGATGGTGGCGCCCTCGGCCATGGACTTGAGCTTGCCGAAGGCGACGTCGCGGCTCATGTACTTCATGCCGCAATCGGGCGCCAGGATGAGCCGATCGGGCGATATGTGCTTGAGCGCCGCCCGGATGCGCGCCGCCACGGTTTCGGGCGATTCGATCTCCGGATCGTCGTTGTCGATGACGCCCAGGATGATGGTCTTGTCCGGCAGTTCCTCCAGCACGGCGAGGTCGATTTTCGGCTGGGCCGCCTCGATGGATATCTGGTCGATAGCGCTTTCGTTGAGCTCCGGCAGGAAGGAATAGGCGTCGGGCTTCCCCAAACCCTGCCAGGCGTGAATAGCCGCGTAGCCGAAGCACATGTGGAGCGCGGTCGTTCCCTCCACGCCCTTCAGCGCCTCGCCGATCACCTCCACGGCGAACTCCCTGGCGATTTCCGCGCGCGCCTGCATGTAGGGCTCGTCTATCTGCACCACGTCTGCGCCCGCGGCGAACATGTCCTTCACCTCCTCGTTCACCGCGCGGGCGTAGTCGAGCGCCATCGCGCGCTGATCGCCGCCGTAGTAGTCATCCTGCGCCTGCTGCGTCATGGTGAAGGGACCCGGCAGCGTGATCTTGATCTGCCGGTCCGTATTGGCGCGCAGAAACTCCACGTCGCTCACCTCGATGGGCCTTGCGCGGTGGATCTTGCCTATCACGCGGGGGACGGGGTTGTCCCGGCCCGAGCGATCCTTCGCATAGCCGTGGTTCTCCGTGTCGATGCCGCCCAGGGCCGTGGAGACGCGGTTCGAATAGCTCTCGCGGCGCGCCTCGCCGTCCGAGATGATGTCGATACCCGCGCGCTCCATGTCGCGGATCGCGAGGAGGGTGGCGTCGTCCTGCGCGGCCTCCAGAAACTCGGGCGGGATGCGCCACAACTCCTGCACGCGCACGCGCGGAGGGAGGCGCGTGTTGAGGTTCTCGCGGTCGATGAGCCAGTCGGGCTGCGTGTAGCTGCCCACGACGGTGGTGGGCAGGAGTTTCTCGGACATCGGTATTTTCTCCTCATGTCGCTGAAGCCGAAGCCGGCTTCGTGCGTCCTAAGCGCCGCTGAGCGGCGACGCTATTTCCCTAAAAAAGCATCAGGGCGTCAGCATCACGCGCATCACGCCGTCTTCGCGCGCCTTGAACATGCGCATCGCCTCGTTGAACTCATCAAGCGCGTACGAGTGCGTGAGCATCTTGTCAACGGCGATGTGGCCGTCGGCGATAATCTGTATCGCCCTCGGGTAACAGTTGGGCGAGCCGCGCCCGCCGAATATGGCGATCTCATCGAGCACGATGCGATCCGTGTTGAAAGCCGTCTCCTGGCCGCCGTTGATGCCTTCCAGCACCACGCGCCCCCCGCGCCGGGCCATGTCCACCGCCTGGCGCATCACCTCGGGCGGGCCGGCGCACTCGATGACGAGGTCCACGCCCCGGCCGTCCGTCTCGCTCATCACGACCTCGACGGGGTCTTCCTTCGTAATGTCGATGGTGCGGTCGGCGCCCAGTTCCTCCGCGATGCCCAGCCGGTAGCCGCGACCGGTGATGAAGGTCTTGGACGCGCCCATCATCTTCACGAGCTGGAGCACGGCGAGGCCCAGCAGGCCGGGACCCAGGATCGCCACGGTGTCGGCCGGTTCCACGCCGCCGCGCTCCAAAGCGTGGAGCGCGATGACGACCTGGTTCACGATCACCGCGTCCTCCCATCTCAAGGAGTCGGGCATCTTGTGGAGGTTGTTCGGCGGCGCCAGGCCGTATTCGCTGAAGGCGCCGTTCGCCGTGTGGCCCAGGAGCTTGTAGCCGCCGTCCGGCTTCGCGAAGTTCTCGCAGATGTGGTAGTCGCCCCGGATACAGGTGGCGCAGGCGCCGCAGCCGACGGTCGGCTCCATGATGACGCGGTCGCCGACTTGCAAATCAGTCCGCGCGCCGCTGCCGATGGCTGCCACCTCGCCGGCCCATTCATGTCCCTGAATGAAGGGATAAAAGGGCGGCCACATGGGGCGCATGTGCCCCTCGTAGATATGGATATCTGTGCCGCAGATGCCGCAGGCGGCGACCTTCACGAGCACCTGGTCGGGCTCGTAGTCGGGCACGGCAACCTGTTCGATGCGCACCTCGTGTGCGCCGTGGGTCACGGCGGCCTTCATGCTTTCCGGTATACCGCTCATCTCACTCCCCTCCTTCGCTTAAGAGGATTTTTATAATGCCGTCAGCCCTTGGGGCTGAACTGCGTCGCCTTCCTGTCGGGCCGCTGCATGTCGAACACGTCGTGCGAGCGGCAGTACCCGTTGCCCGCGAGCCTGCCCACAGGCCGAAGCAGCACGGGGTCGATGTATTTCCCCTCTTCTATCATCACGTCCTCGCGCACGTGCCAGCGCACCACCTCGCCGATGATGACGTTCGTCAGGTGCTCGCGTCCGTTTGTAATGAGGTGGCGGAACCGGCACTCCATGGCCACGGGGGCCTCGGCGATGCGCGGCGCCTTGACGAGATCGGAATCTATCGGCGTCAAGCCCGCTTCCTCGAACTCGCTCACCTCGAAGGGGAAGTCGTCCGCGCAGATGTTCATCTGCTCCTCCAGGCCGTCCACCACCGTGTGGATGACGTAGCCCTGCGTCTCCATGATGTTGCGCGCCGTGTCCTTATAGGAACTTTCGCGCACGCCCACCGAAATCGAGAGCAGGGGCGGGTCGTGGCCCACGCAGGTGAAGAAGCTGAAGGGCGCGAGGTTCGCGTAGCCGTCCGCACTGATGGTGCTCACCCAGGCGATGGGCCTCGGCACGACGGAGCCGACGAGCAGGCGGTAGTTCTGCCGCCAGTGGTTGTCGGCGGGGTCGATGGTTTTGTATTTCATGCGTTTTCACACTCCTGTCGAAACAAGCCGCAGGGCGGCTTCAAAGGGAACAATCTTCAGGACCCGCCGGTTCCATCGCCGTGAAGCACGCCCCCTGCGGGTCCATGATCCCGCCGAATCTCCCCACGTCGGGAACCTCCATCGGGGGGAACGTGCCCTGCCCGCCCAGGCCGATTGCCTTCTCGAGCGCGGCATCGAAGTTTTCCACCTGAAAATACACCCCCCAGTGCGGGGGCATCCCGCCCATTTCGGGCGTGAGTTCGAGCATGCCGGCGCGCGGCTCCTCGCCGTTCATGAACACCGTGTAGTCCCCGCCCGCCGGGTTAGGCATCACGGTGCCCGTCCAGCCGAACAGTCCGGCGTAAAAAGTTCCGGTGCGTTCCACGTCTTTCGTCAACAGTTCGTTCCAGACGAGCGCGCCCGGTTCGTTCATCACGTCGGCGCCCTTGTGCGCCCTGGGCTGCCAGAGGCACAGGAACGCTTCTCCGGGATCGCGGATCATCGCCATGCGGCCCACGTCGAACACGTCGCACGGCTCCTGGGCGGCCTGGCCGCCGAGTTCCACCGCTTTCTTCACGGTCTCGTCCGCGCTTTCGACCGACACGTAGCTCTGCCAGAAAGAGGGATGTCCGCTTTCGAGCATGCCCGGAAACATCTCGAACATGGCGCAGGTCTGCTTTCCGTCTTTCGAGAATATGGTGTAGACGGCTTCCTCCATCACGGGCCGGTCCTCGAACGTCCAGCCGAACAGGGACGTATAGAAATCCCTGGCGACGCCCACTTCCTTGGCCACCAGGTCGGCCCAGCAGAAACTCCCCGGTGCGTATTCCTTTCCCTCAGACATGAATTTCATTCCTCTATTGATGACGGCAAATCATGATTGGGGTTCGGGGAAAAATCATAGCGCGAAGCGGCGGCGGCGAACAAGGGGATGTTGAAAAACCCCTCCCCGCTTGAAATTGAGCACCACCGTCATTCCGGCGCATGCCGAAATGACGGCAATCCGCGAATACGGGTTTGCACGGACGGTCCTCTTTCGCGGTCGGGTTTCATATGCCGAATCACGAAGATCAGGATTTTTTCAACAGCCCCACAAGCACTCAAGCATCCGCATCGTATTCATAGCGCAGGCCATCGGGCTCATCCGGATCAGCAAGGCGGGAGGCAGGTTCCGGGGCGTTTTCACCCTTCGGGGTCTCCAACGCCTCTTCTTCGAGCAGCCAGCGTTCATAGAGTTCTTCGGGCAGCTCCTCCACGTATCTCGAAAGCCGGGAGAACGCCCCCATATTCCACTTCTCGCTCTCGAGCATGGGCTGGCACATGTAGAGTTCATCCTTCGCCCGCGTGAGGGCGACGTAGAAAAGCCTTCTTTCCTCCTCCTCGCCCTCGGGGTCGGCAAGCGACCGCGTCGAGGGGAAGCGGGTGTCTGTGAGCCAGAGGAGGAACACCACCTTCCACTCCAGGCCCTTCGCCTGGTGAACCGAGGTCAGGACCATCGACTCATCCGGCTCGTCTTGATCACCAGACGCCGCGGGGCCGGCCGCGGCGGCCGTTCCCATGAGCGCGAGTTCCGAGAGAAACGCCGTCGCCTCCTCGTACTGCACCGCGTATTCCGCGAGCTGGCGCACGTCCTCGATGCGCGCTTCGGCGTCTTCGAAAGTGTTCTCGACGTAATCCTGATAGAGGCGATCCAGGACGAGGTTGATCATCTCCGTCGGCGGCAGGGTGGTCTTCTCGGCCCCTGCGGCGGCGCGGGGCGCGCCCGTGAGATCGACGACCAGCTTCCTGAACGTCTCGAATCCCGCGCGCGCGTTGCCGGGAATGAACCCCACGCCGGCGCTCGCGAGAAACGAGAAGGGCTCCTCATATATCCGCACCTGCTCCCAGACCCGGTGCGCGGTCACGTCCCCCACGCCGGGCAGGAGCTTGAGCGCGCGCTTCCAGGCCAGTTCGTCCGCAGGCGAACTCACCAGCCTCAGGAAAGCCGTCACGTCCTTGATGTGGCGCTGCTCGAAAAAGCGCAGCCCGCTTCTGATCTCGAAGGGAATCCCCCGGCGCGTGAGCTCCATCTGAAGCTCCATGGAGTGGTAGTGCGCCCGGTAGAGCACCGCGATCTGGGAGAGCGGCACGTCATCCTCATCGCGCAGCGCGAGCGTGCGGTCGACCACGAAGTCCGCCTGCTGCATGGCGTCGCGCGCGGCCACGAGGGCGGGCTTCATCCCCTCGCCGCGAGTAGTTGTGAGGTTTTTCTCGAACTGGCGCTTATTGTGGGCGATGGAGGCGTTGGCGAGCGACAGGATGTTGGCCGTGCTCCTGTAATTTTCTTCGAGGCGGAAGAGCCTGGCGTCGGGGTATCGCTCGGGAAAGGTGATGATGTTCTCGAAATGAGCGCCCCGGAAGCTGTAGATGCTCTGCGCGTCGTCGCCGACCACGGTGACGTTTCTCCCCTCCCCGGCGAGGAGGTCCACCAGGTCGGCCTGCACCTTGTTGGTGTCCTGGTATTCATCGACGAGGATGTAGCGAAAACGCGTCTGGAGCTCCCGGCGCACTTCTTCGTTTTCGGCGAGCAGATTCCGCGTGAGCGAGAGCAGGCCCGAGAAATCCACCGCCTGAATCTCTTTCTTGCGCTCCTCGTAATGAGCGGCGATTTGCTCGATCTCGCCCAGGCGGTCCGCCAGGTATGGATACCGGCCCAGCACCGTCTCCGCGACGCTTCTGTCGGTATCGGCGGCGAGGGCGAATATCGACTCCAGAACGCGCCCTCTCGGGAAGTACTTCTCCTTCGGGTCGAACCCCGCGAGGCGGATGCACTCGGTGACCAGATCGGCCGCGTCCTCGCGGTCCAGGATGGTGAAATTCGGCCCGTAGCCGATGAGGCTCCCGTATCGCCTCAAGATCAGATTCCCCACGTGGTGGAACGTGCCGCCCCAGACGCGCCGCGCGTCCGTCTGGATGAGCGAGGCGGCGCGGTGGAGCATCTCGCGCGCGGCCTTGTTCGTGAAGGTGACGAGGAGGATGGATTCGGGCGCGACGCCGTCCTCCACCAGGCGCGCGAGGCGGTAGGTGATGGTGTGCGTCTTGCCGCTGCCCGCGCCCGCGATGACGAGAAGCGGGCCGCCGCCCGCCATTACGACCTCGAGTTGCCGGGGGTTGAGCTTATCCTCATACGCCTTGCGCCGCGCGGGCGATGGCGCGGGCCGCTTGATCGTGTATGTCCTGTGCTCTCTCGCGCTCATTGAATACTCACTTCGGATGAAGATCTTGCTCGCCGTATCTCTGCACCTTAACCCGTCCTGGATAAACGGCCCAACCGTCCATTCGGTTGACAGACGAACGCCCCCGAAGATAATGTAAATCCATACACGACATCACGGGCTGGAGCGTTCTGATGGGCGGATACCAGACATTCCTCGACGGAGCGGCCCTGGGCTTTTTCCTGGGGTTCATCGCCTTCTACCTGCTGCACCGCTACATCGCGCCTGGGCGGAAAAAACCGAAAACCGAGGTCGACCGCCTCGTCGACGACATTCAGGACTACTACCGGAACGTCTCCGACCCCGAAGGCAAGGACTACGACTGAACCGCGCGCCCGCTCCGGGGCGCATTCTCAAATATAGGGCTGATACGGGTTCCGCTCCGAGACGGGCGCGTCTTGTAAGTGCGCCAAGGAGTTCATCGTCACGACGCTCCAGCCCCGCTCGGGCGAATGTTCGATGATGTTCATCGCGGCGTTGTGCTGGCGTATCGCCCGGAAGCCGTCGAGCTCCACGCCCAGAATCCGGCACAGGATCATGATGATCGCCAGGTTGTGGCTCACCGCGGCGATGACTTCGTCTTCGTGCGCCGCGAGGAAGCGCTCCATCGCGGCCCAGGCCCGCTCCTGCAATTCCGCGAGCGTCTCGCCGCCCGGCATACGGACGCGGGCGGGATGGTTCCGCCACATCTGCATGAAATCGGGGTGCGTCTC
>VXPH01000097.1 GCA_009839615.1 Nitrospinota bacterium | reverse complement strand
TAACGATATCGATCCTATCGTTCGCAATTCCCGAAGGTCAAGTTTTTTTTGTGGGGGATTTTGAGGCTGCAGGGCGTTGCCGAGGAGGAACAGGCCAATGTCGAAATGTATGCCGGGATGGTGGTGGACGCCCAACAGGCGATCGATGACGAGAACCAGCGCGTGATGGACGTTGCCTCGGCCCGCACGGCGGCGGTAAAGGAGGTCACGGCGGTGCCAGCCGCGAACTTCGTCAATGATTCGGGGACTGGCAGCACCTTCACCGATCTGGCACCAGGTCGGGGACCGGCTACACGGGCGTTACCTGCTACGACGGCATTGCTACGGTCGATGATAGCACCGACACTGACCTGGCGTTCACGGGTACTCTGACTTGTCCCTCGGGGACGGTCTGTTCGACCTCAACTTCGAGGGGGTCATGTCGACTGTCCTTGCGCAGGCAGGGTTGATGATAGCACCTGTTTTCGCCGATAATGCAGAATTGTTTTCGGGCGTTTCCGGAAATTCACGGCGGCTCGAGGGCGTATCGGGATGAGTTGGCCCCGGTACTGAGACGCCGCGCATGAGGGTTGCGGAGACTATCGGCGGCAAGCGTTTCATGGAGCGAGACGGGATAGCGGCATACGGGATGCGATACGGTTCACCGAGCGCCCGGTGCGGGCGCGAAACGCTTCACTGGATGAAGCGCTCATGGGTGCGGTTTTTCGTTTCGGCGGGCCTGGCGGTGCTAAGCGTCCTGGCGCCCGCCTCTTCGGCAGCCGCGGAGCGGGGCGGTCGGGAGTTGTCCCCGCCGTCGGGCCTTACGCTCGACGGCGCGGTCCGCCTCGCCCTGCGGAACAACCGCAGCCTCCTCGACGCGCGCCTTGCGCGCATCACTCAGAAGTTCGCGCTGAAGGTGGCGGAAGAGCGGTATGACCCGACGCTCGCCGTCACCCCCTCGGTTTCCGTGACGCGCTCGGGTTTCGGTGCGGACGTCACCTCCGAGGCAGCGGTCCGCGTTCCCACGGGCGGCCGGTTCGTCCTGAGCTGGTCGGGAGGAATCACGGAAGGGGGCGACGGGGAGAGTGATCCCGTCGTCCTGCGTTTCGAGCAGCCTCTGCTGCGGGGCGGGGGCTTCGCCGTGGACAGCGTTCCCGTGCGGGTCGCGCGGCTGCGGGAGAAGCTGCACTTCCTTTCGTTCCGATCGGCGGTCGGCGACGTCGTCGTGTCGGTGATCGAGGCGTACCGGAGAGTCCTGCTGGCGAAGAGGCGGGTGAAGATCGACAAGAGGTCGCTCGCGCGGCTGAAAAGGCAACTCGAGGTCAACCGGGCGCTGGTCGAGGCGGGCAGAATGGCTAGGCAAGACGTGGTTCAGAGCGAAGCGGGCATCGTCAATCAGGAGATCCGGCTCACCGAGGCCGGAAACGCCTTGGATTCCGCGCGCCTGTCGCTGCTCGCCCTGCTGGGACTGGAGAGCCGCACCCGTCTTCGTCTGTCGGACGATATCCGATTCGCGCCCGAGGACGCGCAACCGGGCTTCGAGCGCAGCCTCGATTCGGCGTTGCGCAACCGCCCCGATTACCTGCGGGAGCGAATCAACGTTGAAATCGCCGAGGCCGGTTACCTGGAGGCGCGCAACGCGCTTCTTCCCGATCTGTCGCTGTTCTCGAGGTTCGGGTTCGACGTGAAGGGAGACGAGCGGGACGAGTATTCCGCCGGGCTGGAATGGAGGGTCCGGCTCGGGGACCGCTCACGCGAGAAGGGGCTTCTCGAGGCGCGGGTTTCGCTTAGGCGCGCGCAAAACGCCCTTGCGCGGCTGCGCGAGTCGATCGGAATCGATATCCGCCGGTCGGTGCAGGACGTGCGGGTGAAGTTCCGGCAGATCGAATACGCCGGGCGCGCACGGGAACTCTCGGAGCGCAAGCTCGCGACAGGGCGGGAGAAGCTGCGCCTGGGCCTGTCGTCGAACTTCGAGCTGACGCGTTTTGAAGAGGACCTGACATCGGCGCAAAACGCCGAGGTCGAGGCGGTCGTTTCCTACCTGAACGCGCGCACGGCGCTGGACCGATCGCTCGGCAGGACGCTGGAGGTCTGGCGAATCGACGCCAGGCGGGTGGAGGAATAATGGAGGGGAGCGCCTTTTACCGGCACATCGTGAACGGCATCTCCAGCGGCGTGATGTCCCTGAACCCCGACGGCGTGGTCACCAGCTTCAATCCCATGGCGTCTCGGATCACGGGCTTGGCCGCCGAGACGGTGGTGGGAAAGAAATTCTCTGAACTCATCCTCGCCCTCGAGGGTGCGGACGAGTTCTTCGACGTGATATTCGAGGCGGTGTACGACGCCTCGGTCGTCCACCAGCGCACCGTGGAGGCGACGTTCGGGAACCGGCGGTGTTATCTGTCGGTGACGACGACCTACCTTGAGGAGGAAGGCGATGGGGGGGCGGTCAGGGCCGGCGTCCTGGCGGTGTTCGAGGATCTCTCCGAAATCCGGGAACTGCATATCGAGGAGTTGCGCCTGAAAAAGGAGTTGGAGGCGAAACACGGAAAACTCCTCGACGCCTTCCGGGAGATCGAGGCCGGGAACCGGCGGTTGAGAGAGGCGTCGAGGAAGGTTCGCGCCCTGAGGCTGGGAGCGGCCGCGTTCGCCGTGCTCCTGCTGGCGACGCTGGGTGCCTACGTCCGGAGCACGGGTTGGCTGCCCGGCGGGCAGGCGCGTGTGGAGACCTCCGGCTCCCTGGCGCTGCCGGTCGTGCTGCGCGAATCCCCGGCGACCCGGGTGGTTGCGCCGCAGCGCGTCTACGCCACCATTTCGGTGGCCGGGCGATTGGCACCCCGGCGCCAGGTCGAAATCACGGCCCCGCTCGAGGGGAAGGTGGCGGCGGTGAGTTTTCGCTACGGCCACCGGGTTCGCGAGGGCCAGACCCTGATGGAGTTCGACGTGGAGCCGACGCGAATCAAGCACCGCCGGGCGCGGGTCGAGCACATCAAGGCGCGCAAGCGACTGGGCGAACTCGAGGATTTGTCGAGCAACGTCGCCGTGTCCCGGGCGCGGCGTGCCGTGGAGCGAAGCAGGACCGACCTGCAGGCGAGCGAGGAGAAACTCTCGAACGCCGCGTTTCTGCTCGGGCGCGGCCTGATACCGGCCTCGGAGCACGAGGCCGCGAAACGGACCCATCACAACCATCGCCTGAACGTCGAGTCGGCGGAACTGGATCTGAAGGTGATTCTGGCGGACGCCGAGATCAATCGCGAAGCGGCCAGGCTCGAAGTCGACAACGCGCGAAGCCGGATGGAGGAGCTCGCCGGGATCATACGCCGCTCGAAGGTGAAGGCGCCGGTGAGCGGGGTCGTCATGCGGCCGGGAAGAGGCGCGCGGGCATCCGGCCGACCGGTCCCGCCACTGACGAAAGGCGCATCGGTAAAGCCGGGGGACTACCTGCTGAGCATCGGCGACCTCTCGGGCCTCCGAGTCGTGGGCAACGTGGACGAGGTGGACATCGTGCGGATCCGGGCCGGACAGGCCGTCACGATCACCGGCGACGCTTTTCCGGGCCTGGATTTGCGGGGCGAGATTGCGGAAGTGTCGCGGCAGGCCGTGGGAGCCGGACGCAGGCGGGGGCATTCGCGTTTCGAGGTGGCCGCCGTCGTGGAAGAACTCACGGCCGCGCAGCGCAAGGCGCTGCGGCTGGGCATGTCGGCGCGGCTGCGCATCGTGGTCTACGACAAGCCGGACGCATTGGTGGTCCCCATCGGCGCGGTGGACACGCAATCGCGGCCTCCCCGGCTGCTGGTGAAGGACAAGGATACCGGCGAGGCGCGGCCCGTCGAGGTGGCTACCGGCGTGACGACCGTGAGCGGCGTGGAGATACTCGAGGGGCTTGAGGCCGGCGACGAGATCATACTCCCCCCGCGGTGAGACTGTGGGGGCGGAACCGCCGGTGCGCGGAGGGTTCGACGCCCGGGAGCGGGGGAACATGCTCGAACTGGTGGACGTTCACAAAAGCTACGTCACGGGCCCCGTCACCACGGAGGTTCTCCGGGGCGTGCGGCTCGAAGCGGGGCGGGGGGAGATGCTGTCGATCATGGGGCCTTCGGGCAGCGGCAAGTCGACGCTGATGAACATCATCGGCCTTCTGGACCGGCCCACGAACGGCTCCGTCTTCCTGAAGGGCCGCGAACTCATGAAAATGAGCGACGATGAATTGTCGGCGCTTCGAAACGTCTGCATCGGTTTCGTTTTCCAGTCGTTTTTCCTGCTGCCGCGCCTCACGGCGCTCGAGAACGTATCCGTCCCGCTCGTGTACAGAAAGTGGGGCGGGGCGGCGATCAGGCGCCGGGCGCTCGAGATGCTCGAGAAGGTCGGAATGGGAGAGCACGCGCACCACAAACCGAACCAACTCTCCGGCGGGCAGCAGCAGCGCGTGGCCATTGCGCGCGCCCTCGCCGGCTCGCCGGCGCTCCTGCTGGCCGATGAACCCACCGGCGCCCTGGATGCGGACACCGGCCGGGACATCATGGCGTTGTTCCTGGAGTTGAACGCCTCCGAGGAGGCGACGGTCATCATCATCACCCACGACCGCGACGTCGCCCGCCGATGCGCGCGGCGCCTGCGCATCCAGGGCGGCTTGCTCGAGGAGTTCACGGAAACCGACGCGCGAGGGGCGCACCCGTCGGGGAAGACTTCCTGAAAGCGCCGGGAAAATGTTCGAAGCCACGAAAATCCACCTCAAAGAGGCGCTGCGCAGCCTGTATTCCTCCAAACAGCGCAGCCTGCTCACGATGATCGGCGTCGTGATCGGCGTGAGTTCCATGATTGCCATGGTTTCGACCGGGCTGATCGTGCAGGCGGAGGCCCTCAGGCGTTTCGAGGCGCAGGGCACCGACGTCCTCACGATCACGAAACGGGTCGAATCCCGCAAAGCGGCCAAAACCGCCATCACCCTCGAAGACGCCCTCGGATTGAACGGTCTCCCCGCCGTCGCGTCCACCGCCCCTTTCCTCGTCTCCTCCGGGCAGGTCCCCCTCCCCGGGAGAAATCTCGACGTCCGGCTCTTCGGGGTGACGGAAAGTTTCGCCGGCATCAGGGAACTCGAAGCCGAAGAAGGGCGATTCATATCGGACCTCGACCGCCGCCGGTATTTCTGCGTGATTGGAGCGGACGTCGCCGGGGCCATGCGCGGCGCCGGCGTCCCGCCCCGCCTCGGAAGCACCGTCATGGTCGGAGAAGTACTCTATACCCTCTTGGGCGTGTTGCGCGAATCACCGAGGCGCTCGTTCGGGGGTATCGATGCGAACAAGGCGGTTTTCATTCCTTTCGCTACGGCGCAAAGGGTGTTCCCTGCCCCCGAACTCGAGAACGTCCTGGTGCGCATGGGCCGGGGAGTGGGTCACGAAGACGCGACCGCGCAGGTGAGGGAGTATTTTCGCCTCAAACCGAAGGCCCCTGAAATCGATGTGATCAGCCCACTTCAACTGATCGAGCAGATGCGGAGCCAGATGCAGCTGATCACGCTGCTCCTGGGCGCCGTGGGCGGCATCTCCCTGCTGGTCGGAGGACTCGGCGTCATGAACGTCATGATGGCGACGGTCTCGGAGCGGCGCCTGGAGATTGGAATCAAGCGCGCCCTGGGGGCGCGCCGGCGCGACGTCCGGTGGCAGTTCCTGCTCGAATCGCTCATCCTGTCCATGTTCGGCGGCGTGCTCGGAATCGCCCTGGGACTCGGAGCGGCCTACCTCATCAGCAACCGAAACGGGTGGGCGTTTCTGGTGTCGCTCGAAGCGGTCGGCCTGGGTTTCGGCATCACCGTCGGCACCGGCCTGTTCTTCGGCTTCTATCCGGCCTGGCTGGCGGCCAGGCTCGACCCCATCGTCGCGTTGCGCGGCAAGTAGGCGGGGCGTGCGTATCGCGCGGGACCACCGGCGCCGGGGGTGTTGCCGCAGGCCGGCGGCGCCCGGGAACCTCTCCCTGCGCCTGAGGCGCACGGAGAGGTTCCCGGGCGCCATGGTGAAGTCGAGGCGCTCGCTTACCTCCCATGCCGGCGAGGTGGCTTCGAGAAAATTCCCGGGCGAGGCGCGGCGCGGATCACCTCGCGAACTTCTGTTTTCAGGGCGGCCAGGGCGCGTTCGAGCGCGCGGTCCGAAGGCAGGCGGAACCAGCGCCAGCAAGGAAAGGGAAGGTTCACGCGCCGGTGCAGGACCGGGAAGATTTTGTCGAGGTGACGCCGGATGGAGGCGCCGCGACTCCCTGGCGTGTCGGGGTCGACCCCCAGGACGAGTCGCATGGCGACACAAGCGGTGAAGCGCATGAGGTCGCGGCAGGGGTCTATCGCCTACACCTGCCCGGCCGCGCGCAGCCCAGCGCCCAGGCGACGATGCGCCGCCGACGCCGCCAGCGGCCTCGCGCGCCGAAACCCATGGGGCCGTTTGCCCAGCATGCGCCCGATGGCTTCGGGGTCCGAGACCACCGCCTGCTCGCGCACCCCCAGCGATATGCGGTAGATCGGCCCGTGGCGATCCGCCCATCCCTCGAGGATGAGGTACAGCCTCGCGAAACGCACCTGATGGAGATTCCCCAAGACGGGCAGGCCGACGGGGCCGGGGAGGTCCCGAAAGCTCCGGCGCGCGCTCTTCGTCTCATTCATCCCGGCGCCCTTCGTCCGTGGCTTGAAAAACCGGCGCCATGCGCTCCAGCGCCGGACAGGCCGGATATCGCCTCTCCTTATGGGCCCGCGCCCGGGGAGCTTTCGGTGCCGTCGAACAGGGGCGCATCCTTCTCCGTCACGGGGTGAGCAGGCTCTTCCGTCTTCTCCGGGTTCGGCGGAATCGAGGCCGGTTGCCCCGGGCGCCGGGACCATTTGCGCACGAGACGTCCGCTCCTCACGGGTAAGGGAGTCGCCCAAGCCAACCACCATGCGCGAGCGGGTGGAAAGCATCCCCGGCGCCGCGCCCGAGAAGAGGGGTTCTCGCGCAAGGGAAGGTTCCGTCATCTTGAAGACGCGACGTTTATCGATTATAATTGATACGGTAACAATGCGATGGGATTTTTCACGCCCCGTTATTCAAAGAGGACCTATGCCGGTGGTTTCGTTGCTGAAAAGTCTTTTGTTTCGCCTCGGGGCAACGCTTCTCGTCCTGGGCGTCTTGGCCGGCTGCGGGGGAGAGCGCGCCGCTCCGCCTCCGCCTGCGGTCGTAGAGACGACCGACAGCCCGGGCGTGGCGCCCGAGTTGTTCGACGCCTACATATGGGTGGACACCTTCCGGCCGGGCGCTCCGGTGATGAGGTTCGGCGAATCCCTGCACGTGGGCGCCGACGTCGCGCCGCCGGCGGGGGCGCTTACCCCATCGCGCGCGCGCGGGGGCGCCGCCCTTTCCCGGGGGCACGTGCCCGACGCAGTGAGCACTTCGGACGTCGTCGATTACCTGCGCGTGGCGGCGAGCCACAAACTCTCGCCCCTGAGCATTACCGGACTCGGGACCTACCCCGCGACGAGGGTGACGGTCCTGCGTCTCGTCGAGGGGCCGTATACCCGCGACACGCGCACGCGGTTCGCGCTTCTCGCGCAGGATGCGGTCGGGATCATCAACGCGGCCCTTCCTTTCGGGCGCCAGATCCGCTTCAGCCCGCATCTCGAGTCCCAGGACGTTACTGACAAAACGATAAGTCAAATAAAGCTTCACTTCCTCCCGAAGACCCACGATCTCTACCCCGAGGGCGCCAACCCGGCGGCACTGGGCATGGCCTCGGTATCCTACTACGTGAAAGACGAGGATGCGCCGGCATTGGAAATCACGAAAGAGGGCGCGGGCTACTCCGAGGTTTTTATCGACCCCGAGGCGATTGCCCCCTTCACCGACGCCGAGGCGACCCACGTCCTAGTCCACGAGCTGCTCCACGCGATGGGTTTCACGAGTCACACAGACCCAGCGCGCCACGACTCGACGCTTAACCCGACGTACTTTCCCGGAACGCAGCCTCGGGCCCTGATCCACCCGGTCGACCGCGCGGGCCTGCTGGCGGCCTACAGCCGTTTCGCGCCGGGCGCGAAGCCCGGGGAGATTTCCGCGGAAACCCTCGGGCCCTGGAGCGAAACGTCGTTCCACCTGCGCGGGGACCTGGACATCGGCGCCGGGATGCTCTCCTTCGGCGTCGCCTTCGCAAACGGCCTGCCGCAGCCCTGGGCCACCGGGCCGGCGCCACAAAGGGCGCTGCGCGCCAACCCGGCGCTTTCGGGGAGCGTGACTTGGCGCGGCGCGCTGGTGGGCGTCACGACCTCGGGCCAGGGCATCCTCGGCGACGCCTCGCTCACCCTCGACACGGGGGATTTCCTCGGACGGCTCGACCTGAGCGCCATGCGCTTCGAGAGCGGCGCTGTGTGGGAAGACGGCGACCTGAGTTACGCGATACGCGCCGATGGTTCGGGAAACACCTTCCGCCGGGCGGATACGGAGTGGAGGAGGGTGGAAGTGGGCTGGCGCTTATCGGGGAACGACCTCGGTTCCGTGACGGGCGCGTTCCTCGGCCCCGGCCATGAGGGTATGGCCGGCACCCTTGAACGCCACGATCTTTCCGCCGCCTTCGGCGGAAGAAGATAGTACCCCCCGGGTCCCACACCCTGTCCGGTTGAGACGCTGAGTCGAACCCCGAACTTTTCAGGCGAATCAGGCTACCACCGCGCGGGGACTTCGAGGCCGTGTTCGGGGTCCCGGGCGTCGCTCTCCCGGAGTGTGGTCCCGAGGCCGTCGGTGACGAATCTCCAGCGCGACCTCCGCCTGCGCCAACGGATGCGCCCAGTCACAGAGCGGAGCCCGCGTCACGCCTCCTTCAGCATGCTGCGGCGGGGCAGTTCAGGATCAACCCAACCGCCTCGGGTTTGCTTCCCAGCCGCGCCGGGTGAGAGGCATCGGACGCCTTCGGGATGGACAGCTTGATCGAGAAGATTTCCGCATCCTCATCGAGATCGGAATCGGGCCGGGTCTCCACGTTAATGTTCTTTTCCGTGTCCTCCGGGCCGAAATACAGCTCTCCATTCACGGGCACGTAGTCCCGGTGGGGTGTCGCGCGCTGGGCCGGATTAACGACGTTCGCGTGGTCAGACTCATATTTGACTATGCCTTCCCCCTTCCCCGTCTTCTTTACAACAAACCGCACGCTTTGGCCCTCGGGCGCGGAATAGAGAGACTTGGTGAAACTGAATTCGGGCCCATCCGTTTCCGATGCCGCGCTCGGCGCAGACGACAGGAACATCCCTGCGCCGAGAATCAGCGCGCCCACAAATCCGAAGCCGAATGTTTTCATCGTCGCTAACCTCCCTGTTTGCCGTTCCTCTCCCCTTTGTGCATCTTCCAAGAGAATCTGTTTCATTACTCTGGTCCCCTGCTGCTCCCCCACGTATCGCGGATCCACTCGCGTATCGTCTTGGTGTCAGGAAGGTCTTGGAGATAAATGACGGTCCACTAAGCCCTCCAAGCATTCTCCGATTCCCGGAACATCTCCTTGTCGGAGAGCGCCAACTTGAAATCCCTTTTCGTCCGGTCGGGATTTAAACGGGTTTGAACCTCGACCCGTGCGCTTCGTGTACCCGCGGGGAATACCACATGTCCTTGTTTCGCAATGTAGTACCGTCCTTTTCTGGCGCTACCATCCATGGTTCGGTAGGCGAACCGCACGTCAAAGCTGTAGGTACGCGGAAGGGTGATTCTGAATACCGCAACCTCTCCCTCGTTCACTGTAATGTCCGGCGCCCGGAACTGCCCCGCAGCGGCCGGCTGGACCAGCACCGCAAGCATCAGGACGGCGAGGACTGCCCCCCCGCAGGAGGCGGGCGAGCACGCTGGAGCATCTACCGGCTGAACTCTTCATGATATGCCCTCCATCTTGAAAGCGCCCCTTTGTCCCCCGCCATGAACGGAAAGGACAGTGCCGGGGCGTGTATCGGTCCGAGACCATGGCAACCGGTGTTTCCGGTCTACCAGCAGCAGCAAAGGCCCGCCGAGACGGCTTCGAGTTGCTCCTCGGTGATGTTCGCGTCCGGGGGCAACGCAAGATGCACCGTCTGCATGTCGCTCTCGTGGACCACGACTTTCATCGAGTCGGGAATCGTCACCCCCAGTTCCTCGCTGATGGCCGACTTCGGGTCCGACAGCAGTCGTTGCCTGAAATCCCCGTCTAGGGCGGACTTCTCGACAATCTGCTTCAACATCTCTTCGCCGCTTCTCATGACTGCCCTCCATCAAATCGCAAGACGTGAGTTGAACCCCGTTTGTAACGATATTAATTATATTTTTCGTAATCCCGAAAAATCAAGTTTTTTTTATTGGGGGGAATTTCGATGGTTTTCATGAAATCCAGGACGAAACGATATTCGGGGGTGAACTGCCGCTGGCGGATTTGAAAATGTTGCGGGATATCCGGCTTGGGAATCGTCCGAGGGGTTCTCTCCCGTGCGCGCGGGGAGAAGAAAATGCGAACTTCGCGTTTATATAAAAGTGACGGTTCTCTCCCGCGCGCGGGGGGAGAAGGCTTCCCCTCCGGGCTCGGCTAATTCT
>VXPH01000245.1 GCA_009839615.1 Nitrospinota bacterium | reverse complement strand
GGACCGCCGCGACCAGAACCGAGAACAGGAGAAGCTGCCGGTTCCTGTTCTTCAGACTCTCGGGGTCCACCCGTGTCTTCTCCTTATCGCTCATCGCGCGCCTCCGCAGGTGAGGTTTCATATATGGCCACGACGAGTCGCCCGCCCGATGGCCCGCTTGCGTGCGAAGACCGCCACAGGGCGGCGACGTCAGGCGCCATTCCCTGCTTCAGGGTTTCGGGGGCATGCCCCGGACCCGGGTCCGCCTCGTATACGCGCGCGATAAACTTCCGCCCGCGCCAGACTTCGAGCAGCATAAGGCCGTTCCGCCGCGGTGATTCATGCGGCGTCTCGACCTCGTAGCCGGGTGGAACCTCTCGCCGGGCCACCGCGCGCACGAGCGTTGCGAGCGCGCCCACGCGGCCCTTGCCCGCTATCGGGCCGTCCGTCCGGGGGATTGCCGCGGCGTTTCGGATCAGTATCTGCGCCGAGTCCCGCGCGGCCGGCCTGAGCTTGAGCCTGTAGGTGAAGCCCCTGGCCGTCCCGATGAAGATCGTCACGCTCTCGCGGGTTTGTGTTTCGCGCTCAAGAGGCCTGAGATAAAGGTCCCCGCGCGCCTTGTCGTGCTCCACCGCGAAACCCACGGCTCCCCGTACCACGCGCGCGACCCGATCGCCCGCCAGCGTTATCCGGCTCACAGCGCGATCGGAGACCACCGCTTCCAGTTCGGCGTGGTCGACGGCTTCGAGTATCTGCATCGCGGACGCCGGGGCCGGCCGAAGCAGGAGCGCCGCCAGGAGCAATGCGGCGCAAGCCGTCCAGAAATTCCTCGTCATTTCATATCCTCCATCTCCTCGAAACGGAGCAGGCCGATCCGGCCCGCGTCCAGGCGGAAGGTGAGCCGGTAGCGTTTTCGCTCGCGCGACACGCGCTCGCGTCCTATCCAGGTGACGAGCTCGCCGCTCACGAAAACCGCCAGTTCCGCAGGGTCCGCCTCGACCCGCCCGGGATAGAACGCCGTCGAGAGGTCGCGTCCCTTCATGCGCGCGGCCTCGGCCGCCACCCAGGCGCCTATCGCGCCCCGCGCGGAGGGATGACTCATCCGCGCCACGGCTTCGCGGGCGAGCCCTGCGTTCTCGGGCGTGAGGGTGAGGAGCGTCACGGCGACGGTGCGGCCCACGTCCTCGAGATACCTCGCACCCGCCCGTCCGCCGCCCACCTCCCACGCAGGCCCCGCCACGGCAGGCACCAGCACCGTCGTCCGCTCGACCGATGCGAGGCCGACCCCGAGCGCCAAGTTGGCCAGCAGCGAGAGGCCGAGGAGCACCGCCAGCGCCGCGCGGCCGTCCCTGACGCGTCGGCGTTCGGTTTCCATGAGTTCCCGTTTCATGTGCGTTTCCTCATCCGGTGAAGCGCCGCAGGTGGCTCGGCGGCGCGGCCCTGAGCCCCAGCGCGAAGCCGGGCAGGAACCAGTAGAGGGCGCACAGCGCCGTATCGGCCCCGCCGCCGCGCTTCGCGCGGCGAAGAAGCGCCCAGCCCGCGAGCCCCGCAATAAGCCCCGTCACGAAGGCGTTCGTGGCCAGGCCCAGCAGGGCGGGCGCCAGGAGCGCCGCCGCCTCGTCGAGCGTCCAGAAAAGCCACCTTTCGGGATCGTCCAGACGCGAGGGGATCGCGTGTTTCGCCTGATCGTTCATCTCCCCTCCTCATACGATCGCCGTGCCCACGAGGCCGGTCACGATGCCCGTGCCCGCGCCCGCCGCGATGCCCACCCCGACCGCGCCCGCGATCTGGGCGGCGTTGAAGCGCAGCACCGAACCCACGAGCGCAGCGCCCACCGCGAGCGCGGCCGCCAGCTGCCCGCCCGTGCCCGAGACGATCCCCGTCACCGTGCCGAGCGGACCCGCGAACGTCGTGTCCGTCGTTGCGAGCGCCGCCGCCGGTCCCATGAGCGCCCAGGCGAGCGCCGCGAGAATCCAAAGACCCGTTCTCATGGCCACCTCCTTTCCGCGGCGCCTCCGTCGTCCGAGGTCGAGGTCCTGCGCCTCGTCTGCGCCCAGGCCTCGAGGTCATCGCGCAGGTAGCGCACCCGCCCGCCGAAGTGGTGGAACACCGGCCCGTCGCCGCTCACGCGGTAGCGCTCAAGCGTCCTCGGCGAGAGGCCCAGCCAGTCCGCCGCCTCCCGCGTGCTCAGGTAGTTCTTCCCGTTTGCGTTCATGTGCTCCTCTCCTTTCCGTTCAGGTTCGGCTCCCGGCTTCGGAGCCCCGGTGAATGTTTTGATACTGCACGGCATGTCGATCGCTTCCGGTAGAATCGCCGATGCTTCACCCCCCTCCGCCCTCATCCGGGCGCGAACGCGCTCGATCGTCGCGAGCCGGGGCGAAGCCCCGCGCCGCAGCCTCAGTACGAAGGAGGGGTCCCCGAGCGCCTCTTCCCCCAGCAGGTGGGGCTTGTTCCCGTTCGCGGCGAGATAAGACTCGACCTCGTCGCGGAAGGCCGGCCCGAGCGGCGCCTCTCCCATAAAGACGAGTACGCGGTCCGCCGTGGCCAGGCGCACGCGGCGGCCGCGTCTCAGCGCCCCCACGAAGCCCGGGTCGCCCAGCGCGTCCCGCCCGAAGCGCGTGGCGCTCAGACTGCGGCGCGCGATCCAGGCTTCGATTTTTCGTCTCAATTGTTCGTCCGGGTTCGTTCCGGTGCGGCATTCGATCTTCTTCATGCGTGCGTATATAATACGAAAAATAATCGCTTGCAAGAATTTAATTTAGGATATATCCTACACATCGAACGCAAATGCGCTTATGCCTGCGACCGCCTGCGCGGGGGTCTGATAAAAAAAATGACGAGGAGACCCCGTGAACGAAGACGACAAAGAAGCCATAAGGAACGATCCGCTTCGCATCAGGCTGAAACACCTGCTCAGGCGCAAGGGCCTCACCCTGGCGGCCGCGTCCACGGCCCTGGGCCGCAACAGGGCCTATCTCCAGCAGTACGTGGAGCGCGGTTCGCCCGCCGTGCTCGGCTACCGCGACGGCGAGTTCCTGGGCGAACTGCTCGGCTGCGATCCCGCCGAAATCCGCCACGAGAAGATCCCCGAGCGAAAACCCTACAGGAGGAAGCGTTCGACCCGGCCGGTAGCGAACGTCTCGGAGGTCACGGTCGAGGCGTCGGCGGGCGCGGGCGCCTTCGAGCCCGGCTTCGAGACCGAGACCGCTCGGTGGGGCTGGCCCGCCAACATGATCCGCCACGAGGGGGGCGCCGAGCCTGAGAACCTGCGCATCATCCGGGTGCGGGGGGACTCGATGGAGCCCGAGATGAGAGAGGGCGACCGGATTGTGGTCGACGTCTCGCGCAAGACGCCCGCCACGGGGGAGACCTTCGTCCTGTGGGACGGGAGCGGCATCGTGGTGAAGAAGGTGGACCTTGCGCCCGGCGAGGGTAAAGGCTCCCGCCGCATCCGCCTCGTCTCGGAAAACCCCGACTATCCGCCCTATACGCGCCTGGCCCAGGACGTTCACTTCCTCGGAAAGGCGCTCTGGGTCGTGCGCAGGATGTGAGGGGAGGCGGCCGTAGCCGTCCAGTAGGGTATGTCCGATTCTCTGTGTAAGCAACGGTCTCGGGTCTTTGGGCTTTCCTGGCTCAGCTAGCTGAGCCAGGAAAGCGATCCTCGAACAGAATGGCAAACTGCCCCTTCGCGGCGGTCCAGTCAACCGGGCGGCGCCAGCGAATCCCGGCGTTGCGTATCGCCAGGAACAGCAACTTCGCCGCCGCCTCGTCGCTGGGAAAGCTTCCCCGGGTCTTGATAATCTTGCGCAACGAGCGGTGCAGGCTCTCCAGGGCGTTGGTCGTATAGATTATCTTCCGAATCGCTGGCGGAAAAGCGAACATCGGCACGACGTGCTCCCAGGCGCGCCGCCAGGCGGGGGCCACCGCCGGGTAGCGCTCCCCCCAGCGGGATTCAAACTCATCGAGCCGGGCCGTCGCGGCCTCGAGCATCTCGGCCCGGTAGACCGCCTTGAGATCGGGCATGACCTTCCGGCGGTCCTTCCAGGCGACGAACGACATCGAATTGCGTATCAGATGGACGATGGGGTTGTTGAAAAAGACGGGTTTCCATTGTTTAGGTGAGACGAGGGCGCTTTGGGTGCGAAGTGCTGCGATTTTGCACTTTCAGGCGAAATTAGGTCGTGCCGCGCCGCAATTAGCGCCGGGAGATACAAAAAACACGAGCAATATCGCGGCAAGCGCTGCAGCGAGCCGCTTGAAGTTGATCGCAGCGGCCGTCAGGAAAGCCTGGATGCGCATGTTCTGGAGACCGCGCCGCACGGCACGGGCGAGGCCATGCCAGGTCTTGGCCTCTCCATGAACACCCTCGACCCGCCAGCGATGGCGGCGATAGAGCCACCGCTCGTGGCTGCCCCATCTGATCCGCTTGCGTCGCGCCCTGAGTAACGAAGGATGATTGACATTGAAGACAACGACGCGGGCGTGACGTGAAGGGCTCACGCAGCGTGCCCTCAGCGGGCAGTTGCGGCAGTCTTTGGCACTGGCATGGAAATACTGGAAGGCGCCGCGATGGAGCTTCTTCCCCTTGGGACGCAGTATCTTACCTCTCGGACACCGTGCGAGGTTGTGCAGGGCGTCGAACTTGAAGCGGCGCGTCGGGATTACCTTGCCTGGTCGGGGTTCCGCCTTGGACGGAACGACGCCTTCGATGCCCCTGTCTTCCAGCGCGCGGAAAACCTTGGCATATGCATATCCGGCGTCCATTGTAACGGTCCTGATCGAATGGCCGGTCGTCGCGGCGACCGCATCGAGTCGGCCAGCGACCACCCCGCCTTCATTCTCCTCCCCTGTGGCGACTTCGACATCGACGATGACGCCAGCCAGGTCGTCAACGGCAGCATGTTGTTTATAGGCAGGTTCCAGGCGGCGATTGCGACCGTTCGTCGCCATAGTCGCATCGGGATCGGTCGTGCAAACCTTCTTCGATTTGCCTGCTCGCCGTCTGTTCTCGTCAATCTCCTCGAGGTTGGCCGTCTCCACCGCCGCAACATGTCTGACAGCCAGCGCATCCCAACTGACATGCGCACGGATCAAAGATGCATCAATATGGACAATCTCGCCGGTCGCGATCTTCGCCGCAATGCAAGCTTCGACCGTGCGCTGGAATATCCGGCGAAACCGTTCTGCGCCCCAGCGCTGACGGATACGTGTCAGGCTCGAATGATCCGGCAGCCGCTCGTGCAAGCCATACCCGATAAACCACCGGATAGCCAGATTTACCTGCGCTTCGCGCATGAGGCGACGGTCGTGAACGTAACCCATAAGAAGGCCCGCCAGCATCAGCCGAACCGCCACTTCCGGGTCGATCCCCGGGCGACCGTTATCCGCGCAATAGCTATCCGCCACTTCCTCGCGAAGCCAACTCAGGTCCAATACCCGGTTCACGCGGGCCAGTATGTGGTCTTTCGGGATTAATTGCTCCAGAGAACCTGCCACGAACAAATCCAGCTGCTCGCGATTCTTGCGTCCCAACATCTAGGGAATTCCCTTCTCGGGCGCGGGGATATCTAAATACCAAACCACAGAATCAAGGGTTTTTCAACAGCCCCACGATGCAGGTCTGGACCGCGGTGCGCGGGAATACCGTGCCGATGGCGTCGGGAAAACCCGCGAGCCCGTCCACCACCGCGACCAGAATGTCCTGCAGGCCCCGGGCCTGGAGCTCGTTCATCACCTTGAGCCAGAACTTCGCCCCCTCGCTCTGCTCGATCCAGAGCCCCAGCACCTCCTTGTCGCCCTCAGAGGTGATCGCCAGCGCGAGGTAGACCGCCTTGTTCCGCACCAGACCCTCGTCGCGGATCTTCACCCGCAGCGCGTCGAAGAACACGACAGGATAAACGGGGTCGAGGGGCCGGTTCTGCCAATCCCGCACCTCATCGAGCACCGCGTCGGTCACCCGGCTGATCAAATCCGGCGATACCGATACCCCGTACATCTCCTCGAGGTGGCCACGGATCTCGCGAACACTCATTCCGCGCGCGTACAGGGAAACGATGCGCTCGTCGAAACCCTCCAGACGCCACTCCCCCTTGGGCACGATCGCTGGCTCGAACGTCCCGTTGCGGTCCCGGGGAACCGACAGGTCCAGCTCGCCATCATCGGTCAGGACCGTCTTGCCCGAATGCCCGTTGCGGCTGTTGCCGGTGCCTCGTCCGGCAGGGTCTCCCTTCTCGTAGCCGAGGTGCTCGCTCAACTCCGCACCCAGCGCGCGCTCCAGGAGCGCCTCCTTGAGCTGCCTGAACAGCCCTTCCTCTCCCAAAAGGTCTTCCGGCTTCTCGTAGCCGGACAGCAACTCGTCCAACAGTTCAGGTCTCAATGTCGTCATCAAAGGTCCTCCTCCAATTGAAGTGTGAACCCTCGACCCTTACTTACACAAGACATCGGACACTCTCGTCCAGTATTCACGGTTGCGTTGCACACCGATTTACATGAGCTGCGGGCAAGCCATATGAGGGGTTGCGCACACCCCTGAATAGACATAAAGTAACGTTGCACTATATCTCAAACCATGAGTTTGCTATGCTGATTCAACGCATCTCCGCATCTCCGCATCTCCGCATCTCCGCATCTCCGCATCTCCGCAGTAAACTAACCAGGCCGCCGGAACCGTCCGCTCCCCTTTCGGGCGAGTCGGTAACCTGCACTAACCCCGATTTTCCAACCACGCCAAAGCTGCGCAATTGTTTTCTTTGCGGCTTGGTGATCTATCACCACATCAAAAGGAGAAACTGGATCATGAGAAAAACAGTGCGTTTGTACAGAAATGCGATGCGCGCAGTCCCGGTTATGCTATTCATGATGGCAATCACCCTCGCGCTCGCTGGCTGTGGCGGTGGAGGAGGAGGCGGTTCAGCCGTCATGCCTGATCCGATGCCCAGCGACGACCAGCAAATGCCCGATCAAGACATGACAGGCAAAGGTTCTTCCCCGCCGCCTCGATCGCGAATGGTTGACACGGCGGAGACGCTCCCGCCCACAGTGGCTGCGGAAGCTATCGGAGACTACTTAAGGGCGACTGGAGTAGGAACGCGCGGGAGAACCAGAAATAGACAATCGCCAACTGCCACCACATCAACGTTTAGCAGCACAACGCAGTCTTCCAACAGACAACAAGACGGGCGAACTGCAGACCGATGGGTTTTCATGGCTGAATATGATGGCAATGGACAGTTGTTCTTCACCCGAATTCGCGAGACGAGCACCAGGACTTTTACCTCTCACTCGAATGATTCGGACGTAACGTTCAACAGGCTGGACGATTCACCGAGTCCGGGGTGGAAAGGAGTTGAAACTGAAACGGACTATCCTACGGGTCTCGTCTATTGGGATGCTTTCTCCGATATCGAGAACGCCCAAGATGCGGATTATCTGACTCTCGGATATTGGCTAATTGTTTTTAGAGACTCCAACACGGGTCAACTCTCAGGCACTGCCTTAGGAGTCTCCGGTGGTGGTTCTGACGGCTTCATCAGCGCCAATCTCGCTGGCCTCACGGGTACGGCATCCTACGAGGGACCGGCCACTGGCGTTGTTATGAGCAGGACGAGCACCAACGTGGCTCCTGAAATCGATTACTTCAATGCAAAGGCGAGCTTGACGGCCGATTTCGGTGATGCGACCGCGCTGGGGTCAGTCTCGGGAAGCATCACCGAGGGAATGACGGAAGGAGGCTTGGCCTTGTCCGAGGTGACCCTTGGGTCCGTCAATATACATCCGAATAGCTCCAGTGCAGGTAGAGGAGGAAATTTCTTTGGCGACACCAGAGGCATGACGGACGCGGGCGTTGCCTTTTCAGGCAAGTGGGGAGGCAAGTTCTACAGCAACGGCGCTAGCGCCACAGATCATCCCGGTTCGGTGGCCGGGACCTTCGGCGCCAAGACAACGGATGACCTCCAGACCATCCTGGGTGCTTTCGGGGCTTACAAACAATAGACGAGCGACAGGTTCGCCGCCCATTCCCCAGGTTCATCACGCGGCGAGTCATTCGCAACCGCTGCCTCCGGCTCCCTCGTCGGGGGCGACGGGGTGTCTCGCGCGCAGTTCTCTCGTTCATCATCGGCCCAGGGCGCGCCGATCATGCCGACGAACGTGACGCATACGCCCACGACGAGGCGTGGCCGCACGCTCGTCATGTCGGACCCGTATTTATTCGAAAAAGGAGACAACCTCATGAAGCGCATCGTCATCACAAGTCTGACATTCGCATTCGCAACCTTCGCCTTGGGGCATTCTCCCTTGGCGCAAACGGCCGAAATCAAGGCCGTATCAGTCACCCTCGCACCGATGCCCAAGCCCGCGCCGCAGATCGGCTCTACAAGAACCTGGAAGCACTCGAACGGGAAAAAATACACCGAGACAATCGTGGGAGCGGATGAGACCACGGCGAAATACCAGACGAGTTCCGGATGCACCTCTACAAGACCGCACCATGAATTCCTTTCGCAATATTTCGAATGGAAAAATTGCGGCAGCCGCCGCTCCAACGGGCGCGGGACGATCACGAATCTCGAAGGCAAGATCTGGCCTCTGATGGTTGGCAACAAGTTGAAATACGACTACGAAGGATCGCTCGATTCGGGCAGAAGCTGGAGTGATCGAAACAAATGTGAAGTCAAGGGACAGGTACGAGTCAATGTACCCGCAGGCAGTTTCGACACTTATCACATCGTCTGCGAATCCGAGTATATCAGAAGAGAATACCATATATCCCCTGATATCAAGATGAATGTTCTCTACAAGTGGGAACACAAATACAAATTAAGAGACCGTTTCAGGGAGTTGGTGAGCTACGAGCCGGGAAAGGCGAATTAAAGGCCTCACGGTACGAGTTCGCTACGGCGTTAGGCATCCGACATAGACCTGAGCGGGCACTCCACGAAACGCCCCTACGTGGATAATCACAAGGATCAGCTCCGCGCGCATTTTCCCGCAAGAGCCATCGTAAGGTTGAACCTGCGTGCGCTTGGGTTACAAGCCGCGCCGTGAGAAAGACGGCTTTATTCTCATCGGGAACGAGACGGCATCTCCCATCGTGATGAAGGCGTTGCGCAGCCCGTGGAACCAGAACCGGGTCCCGCCCTTTTCGGAGATTTTACCGTAGAATCCCGGCAATGGCCGATACGTGGGTGGCTTCGATCCTGGGGGAGGGAGACACCCATCCGTCCTGCCATGCACCCGGCGAAGAAGAATTAAGTACCCTGCCCATCTCGGAAAACCCCGACTATCCGCCCTATACGCGCCTGGCCCAGGACGTTCACTTCCTCGGAAAGGCGCTCTGGGTCGTGCGCAGGATGTGAGGGATGCGCCGGGAGGCGTCGTTCATAAGGTTTCCGGGGCGTGGCGAAGAGCCGGCATGGACCGGGTTTGTCCCGGGCGGCAAGCGACAATCGCCGTCATGTTCCCTGTATCGGTTCGAGGGTATCGATACCGGAGCGGGAAGCCCTGGACAACCCCGCCTGCGCGGAGAGACCGCGCCGTTTTCGTCGCGAGACACGATCTCCGCGCCCGCTTCCAACAACACATTCACGACGACGGTCTTCGCGTTCGTCAAGGCCGCCGTGTACAGGGCGGTGTCGCCGTTCCCGGCGAGGCGCCGTACGCCGCGACTCGTGGAGGATAGTCGACTCGAGCCTGCGGGCGCTCGCGTCCCTGCCGGCCGAGAGGCGGCGTGCCACGTCCTCGAACGCCCTGAGCCGGCGCCTGACGTTCCCGTTCATGCGCGTCCTCACCCGAATGACCATCAACGAGCGACATGTCGTCATCGACATGTTCTCGTATCCGGGATCATACGCTCCGCGGGCGGATGCGCGGGGGTTCTGCCTGACAGATTTTTTCCGCAGGGTGACTCACCCGACCCGGAACGCCGGCGAGAGGCGGAGCCGGGCCGGGAGGGGGCGGCGGAAGGATCCGGGAGGGAGGCTCTCCCTTCCCCTCCGGGACCGGCCGCCGCCATCATCCACCCACCCAAGGAGGCGCGCGATGCGGAAACCGAAACCCGAAGCGAACACCTTCCTCACACATCTCGGTGAAAAAGGCCTGGCGGACGAGCGCTACGAGGTCAAACGCTACAGGAGCGATGCCCGGGGCGGCATTCGTCCCGTAGCAGCGGGAGAACCGGGGAAGCGCAGAAGAAAACGCGTGACGGTCTCGCGCCGGACGGTGAGGGAGATGCGGCCCGCCCGTGACGAACTCATCATTTGCACGGGGCTTCGCATCCCCGGGAGCGGGCTCCAGCTGTGGGGCGAACACCTCGTCTGGGGAAAGATGCTCATCCGGGGATGAGCCGCACGAGACGTCTGGCCGGCCGCACGCCTTCACTGACACCCGGAGGAAACCATGCCTCACAAATACCTCGAAACCAGACGCGCTTATGAGCGCGAACGCCACAGGCGGCGGACGGAATCGCGCCGCGCGCGGGGGGCTTGTCCCAAGTGCGGCGAACACCCTCCCGCGCCCGGGCGCACCCTGTGCGAAGCCTGCCTCCAAAAAGCCCGTGCCTCCGAACGCGCCAGATACATGAAAGCCCGGGAAGAGGGTTCCCGATACGGTGGGAGAGACCCCGAGAGCCGACGCCGCATGGCGCGCGCGAGGGC
>VXPH01000127.1 GCA_009839615.1 Nitrospinota bacterium | reverse complement strand
GAAGAAACACCAGGCTGATCGGCTTGCGGAAGAAGATGCCGGGGTCGCCGTCCGAGAGGATGAGCGACATTCTCGCGTTCTTCTCGAACACCGGACCCAGGATGATCGCCAGGAGCAGGGGCATAATCGGATAGTCGAACTTCTGCATGAAATAGCCGAGCAGACCGAAGCCAATCATCAGGAAAACGTCGAAAAAGCTGTTCTGGAGCGCGAACGCGCCGATGACGCAGAACACCGCGATGCTCGGGAAGAGAAGCCCAGGCGGCACGCGCAGCACCTGGACGAACAGGCGGATGCCCAGCAGCGCGATGACGATGGTCAGGAACAGCGCGATGAAGAACGACCCGAATATCGAGAACACGAAACCGCCGTGGCTCTCGAACAGGAGCGGCCCCGGCGCGAGCCCCTGGATGGTGAGCGCGCCGAGCATGACGGCGGTGACGGGGTCGCCGGGGATCCCCAGCGTGAGCATCGGGATCATCGCGCCGCCCGTCATGGCGCTGTTGGCGGCCTCGGGCGCGGATACGCCCTCGAGTTTCCCTTTTCCGAACGATTCGGGCTCCGTCGAGCGGCGCTGCGCCGTGTTGTAGCTCAGCACGGCGGCGACGGCGCTACCCGTTCCCGGCAGCAGGCCGATGGTGGTCCCGATGAGGGAGGATTGCGCGAGCGTCTTCCAGAGGCCGGCCAGGGTTCCCGGTGAGGGCAGCAAGTCGCGCAGGCGCGTCGAGAAATCCGGCAGGGATACGGCGGAGCCGCGCATGCCCGAGATGATCTCGGGCACCGCGAAAAGCCCGATCATCACCGGCAGGAATGAGACCCCCTGCTGGATCTGCACCACGGAAAACGTGAAGCGCGGTATCGAATCGATGGGGTCCATGCCCACGGTGGCGAAGCTCAGGCCCAGCACGCCCGAGATGAGCGCCTTGCTCATCGAGGTTTGCGCGAATCCGCAGATGAGGCAAAGCCCCAGCAGAACCAGCGACGCCAGTTCGGGCGCGCCGAACTTGAGCGCGAAATCCGCCAGCTGGGGTGCTATGGTCACCAGACAGGCGAGGCTGAACAGCCCGCCCAGAAAGCTCGAGAAAAAAGCCACGCCCAGCGCGACACCGGCCCGGCCCTTTCTGGCGAGGGGGTGGCCGTCCAGGCTCGTGACGATGGCGGCGGGATTGCCGGGGATGTTGATCAGGATGGCCGAGATGCTGCCCCCCGTCATCCCGCCGACGAAAACGCCTACGAGAAGGCTCATCGAGGTGACGCTCGCCATGTGGAAGGTGAAGGGCAACAGGAGAATGATGCCCATGCTCACCGTGAGGCCCGGAATGGCCGCGAATACGATGCCCATGAAGCTTCCCAGGATTGCGAACAGAAATGGCTTCCACGCAAGCGCCTGGACGATGCCCTCCACCAGGAGATTCATCTTCAGAAGAGCCAGTCCTGGGGCAGGGGCACCTTGAGCACGTGGTGAAAAACGTAGTTCACCACAAAGGCGAAGATGACGACGTAGGGGAGTATGATCTTCCAGGAGCGGATTCCGCTCCACCAGAAACAGATGGCGAGAAACAGGGCGACCGCGGGCGTAAAGCCGGTGTATTGCATCAAGAGCGCGAAGCCCGCCAGCAGGAGGCAGAGGATCAGGGCGTCGAGAATGCCCTTGCGCTCGATGACGACGCGCTCTTTATCCCGGCGCGCTCCGAGGTTGCCCGTCGCGATTTCAACCAGCGTCAGGACGATAAGCAGCGAAGCCCAGAGCCAGGGGATAAAAGAAGGCCCCAGGGGACCTTCCTCCCCCGGCCCCTGGGGCAACTCCAGAATCAGCGAACCGTACCAGACGTAAAACACCACGAGGAGGATCGGAACGGCGAGGCGTCCGACGTGCTGCCTGATTTTTTTGCTCTCCTCCGTCATGAACACCCGGTCCCTTGTGGCTTTCGTCCTCGGTACGATTCGGAAGACTATTTCTTCTTTTTCTTCTTATCCAGACCAAGCGATACGACGACCTTCTTGATCAGGGCGTTCTGGTTGGCCACGAAGGCCGGGAACTTGTCCGGACCCATATAGGAGACCAGGAAACCCCGCTTCTCGGCGGTGGCCAGCACTTTCGGGTCCTTCGCAGCAGCCGAGAAGGCCTTGTGGAGCGCTTGAACCGCTTCTTTGGGCGTTCCCTTGGGAACGTGCAGTCCACGGAACTGATAGAAACCAACATCCCACCCGTGCTCGCTGAACAGGGGGACCTTGGGGTAGGCCGGGTGGCGCTTCGGGAAAGAAACGGCCAGCATGCGGACTTTGCCCGCCTTGTGAAGGGCCAGAACCTCGGGCGGATGGACGGAAATCGCGTCGACCTCGCCGCCGAGCAGGCTGGGTACGCGGCGTTTGCCCAGGGGGACGTGACGGAACTTGAAGCCCGCCTTTTGGGAGAGCGCCGAAGCCGTGAGCCGCGTGAAGCTGCCCGAACCCGCGCTTCCGATCTTGAGCGTCTTCGATTTGGCCGCCTTCACGAGGTCGGGAAGCGATTTATACGGGGAATCGGCCCGGACGACGATGGCGGTTCCCTCGAACACCAGTCGGGAAACGTAATCCCATGCGCGGTAGTCATAGGGCAATTTTCCCATGGTCGTTCCGGTCAGGATCGAGGCCGATAGCCAGCCGATCTTGTATCCGTCGTTCGGTGCGGTCTTGACGTAGGCGAAGCCTATCGTTCCACCCGCGCCCGGACGGTTCACGGCGACGATGGGCTGCCCGAACACCTTCTCGGCCGCTTTCGCCACGGTGCGTCCTGAGATGTCCGCCGCGCCGCCGGCCTTGAAGGTGATGGTCATCTCCACGGGTTTCGTCGGATAGGCCGCCGAGGCGGGCGCAACCGACACCGCCGCGACGACGAAGGCGAGTGCGAAAACCAGCAACAACTTCTTCATGGTGATTCCTCCTTGAGATGCGTCGAAAAGTACGTTGATAAATTCCTATTAACTTAACGAACGGAATCAACCTAATCACGATTCCAGGAATGCCATCTCGAAAGCCCGATGCAGACGCTCTTGATCTGGGTGTATTCGCGAAGCGCCTCCTCGCCGTGCTCCCTGCCGATGCCGCTCTTCTTCGTGCCGCCGAACGGAATCTCCGAGCCGTAGCGGTATGTGTTGATGAACACGTTTCCGCAATCAAGCTCCGCGGCGAGGCGATGCGCCCGGCGCAGGTCGCTCGTCCAGACGTAGCTCGCCAGCCCGAACTCCGTGGCGTTGGCGTCGCGGACCGCATCGTCGAGCGAATCGAATTCGTGCACGGTGAGAACGGGGCCGAAAATCTCCTCGCACGCCGCCTCCATGCCCTGGTTCACGCCCGTGAGCACCGTGGGCTGCATGAAGTTTCCGTCCGGCCCCCCTTCGGGCTTTGCGCGGTCTCCGCCACAAGCGACGCTGGCTCCATCCCCGAGCGCCGATTCGACGTAGCCGACGACGTCGGCGAGGTGATCGGGAGAGATGAGCGGCCCCATGTCGGTCTCTTCATCCATCGCATCGCCCACTTTGATTCCTTGGGCGCGCTCTTTAATCTTCTCGACGAACGCATCGTGAATGGCGCTCGGCAGGAACAGGCGGGTGCCTGCGAAACAGACCTCGCCCTGCCGTGCGAACACCTGGCTCATCACGCCGTCCGCCGCCTCGTCCAGGTCGGCGTCTTCGCAGACGATGATGGGGCCCTTGCCGCCAAGCTCCGCCAGTACGGGGGTCACGTTCTGCGCGGCGAGCCCCAGGACTTCCAGGCCGCCCTCGGTGCCGCCCGTGAAGACGATTTTCCGGATGTCGGGGTGGCCCACGATCTTGGCCCCCGTCGAGCGCCCCGAACCCGCGACGATGTTGATCACCCCCGGCGGGAAACCGGCTTCCTCAACCAGTTTTCCGAAATAGAGCACCGAGGCCAGCGCGACGGCGGAGGGTTTGATGACCACCGTGTTGCCGCATGCCAGCGCGGCGGCCAGACCCCGGGACATCAACTTGAGCGGCGTGTTCCAGGGAACGATGATGGCCACGACGCCCAGGGGTTCCCTTATCGAATACACGAGGCGATCGTTCATGAGGGGCTGCGCGCCGCCTTCCACCTTGCCTGCCCACCCGGCGAAATACTCGAAATGGCGCGCGGAGGAGGCGGACTCCAGCCGGCTCTCCCGGATGGGGATGCCCGTGTTGATGGCCTCCAGTCTTGCGAGGGTTTCCGCGTGCTCGCGCATCAGCGCCGCGAGCTTCATGATGAGTTTTCCGCGCTCGAGCGCGGGCATCTTCTTCCAGGAGGGGTCGTGAAACGCCCGCCAGCAGGAGGCGACCGCCTCATCGACCTGCGCGTCCGAGGCGGGGAACAACTGGAAAATCGTTTCGTTGTTCGAGGGGTTCAGCACGTCTATCGGCTCGCCGCGCTCGCCTTTCACCCAGTTGCCGTCGATGAATTGCTGCTCCACCTCCTGGGTGAGCGGAAACTCGGCCACCTTCACCAAACTACCTGACATCTATCACTCCTTTCATTGATCGTTATTCAGGCCAGATGCCCCAGGCAGGCCTCCGGACTTTACATTTTCTCCGAATCGGGACCGGACCATTCCTCATCGCTCAGCACGTCTTTGTGGACCACGTCTTCCTCCACGGAAGAGACGACGTCCTTCGCCACCTGCTCATACCAGTCGGCCACGTCCTTCGGGTAGTCCGTGTGGCTGGGTAGGTCCTTGATGAGCGGGCCTTCGACGGAAGGGATGTCGCTTACGCCGTCGAACTCCTGGGAATATACCCGCCCTTTTCGCGCGGCGAACTCCTTGTCGATCGTGGCGTCGAGCTTGAGCCACTTGCCGTTCAGATACGCCTCTCCCAGCGAGTGCCACGGCAGCTTGCGGTCGCCCCAGATCTTGGCGACCTCCTCGTTCATGAAGGGTTTGTCCGGGCAATGAAGCTGCTGGAAACCGATGCGCGAGGGGATGCCCGAGGCCCGGCACAGGGCGGCGAACATGCTGGCCTTGCCCATGCAGAACGCCTTGCCGTTGTTCAGCACGTCGCTCGCCTGCTTTTTCCCCTCGGCGAGGTAGCGGAACGAATCGAGAATGTCGTAGGGAAAATCGCGGACAAAATAATAGATATTGTTCAGTTTTTCCTTATCGTCCGCGCAGCCCTCGGTGAGTTCTTCCGCTTTCGATACGATGTCGGGATTGTCCGAATCGATGTATTCGGTGGGCTTCAGATAATCGGCGAGTTCCTGGTTTTCTTTCATCTGAGAATCTCCCTGCTCATAAGAGGGCCTCAGCCCCCGTTCGACAGACTCCTGACCTCGGGAAGAATCTCCTCTCCCGCGAGGCGAAGCATATCCGTTTCCGCGACGTCGGGGATCGTATACAGAAAATGACGAACACCCGCGTCGACGTATTCCATCATCTTTTCCACGCATTCGGTGGGTTCGCCCGCGATTATACCCGTTTCGGGAATGGCCGCAAATCGCTTCTTTTCGGCCTCGACCCGCGCGCGATCATGACTCGGCAGAAGCAGGCACATCAGGGAGCGTTTGAGTTCATCAGGATTTCGCCCCGCCTCCTCGCAGTTGGCGTCGATCTCCTCTTTGCGCTCGAGATAGCGCTCCGGCGGCCACCAGCGGACGTTGAAGCCGTCCGCATACCTCGCCGCGACGCGAAGTACTTTCTTCCCCTCTCCGCCGATCCATATCGGCGGCGAGGGCTTCTGGACCGGCGGGGGGTCACACACCGCGCCCTTGATCGTGTAGTGCTCTCCCTCGAACGTGGGGAGAGACTCCGTCCACATCCTGCGGATCAGCTGAATGGCCTCTTCCATCTGGGCGATGCGGACCGAAGCCCTCGGGAAGGGAATGCCGTAGGCCTCGTATTCCTCCTGCATCCAGCCCGCGCCGAGACCCAGGTCGAGCCGCCCGCCGCTGATGTGATCCAGCGTCGCGCCCATCTTCGCCAGCACCGAGGGAATGCGGTAGGAGTTGCTGAGAACGCTGGTTCCGATGCGAAGTTTCTCCGTGACCTGGGAAAGGGCGCTGAGCGCCGTCCAGGTCTCGAGCAGGGGAATGGAGCCCGAACCGACGCCTTCCGACTCTCCCTCGTCTTCGAAGCCTGCGTCTTTCGCATAAGAGCTCGGGTCGAGCGTCAGGAAGTGATCGCAAAGCCACACCGAATCGAAGCCCAGCCGCTCTGCCTCCTGGGCCACCGCTTTCATGTCCTCGAAGTTCCCGACGGCGAGCCCACGGATGGTCAGGGCCATGATCAAACCGAATTCAACGCGGGAGTTCATCCAGAATCCTCCTCGTCTTCATTGATGAAAAAATCAAACGGCCAGATAGCGCGATTTCAGTTCCTCGTCCGCTTCGAGCTCGGCCACCGTGCCACCAAAGCGGACCCTGCCGTTGTCGATGATGTAGACGCGATCGGAGAGCCGGCAGGCGAAGCGGGTATTTTGCTCCACCAGCAAAACGGCGATCCCCTCGTCCTGGAGCGTCCCGATCATCTCGCCCACGTCTTTCACGATGGCCGGCGCGAGGCCTTCGGAAGGTTCATCGAGTAAAACGAGTTTCGGCGTCCCCATCAACGCGCGGGCGATGGCGAGCATCTGCTGTTCGCCGCCGCTCAACTGGTTTCCCTTGTGGGCTTTCAATTGCTCAAGCTTTGGGAAAAGACCATATATTCGCTCAAGAGTCCAGCCGCTCGCCCGCTCCAACTTGAAGGCGCCGATTTCGAGATTCTCCTCCACGCTCAGGCGGGAGAAGATTCTCCTGTCCTCGGGCACGAAGCCCAGGCCTTTTCTGGCGATCTCATGCGGCTTCAAGCGTTGCACCTCCTCGCCCAGCCAGCGAATGCAGCCCTCACGAGGGGGTGTCAGCCCCATGATGGAGCGCAGCGTCGTCGTTTTTCCCGCGCCGTTCCTGCCGAGCAGGCTCACCACCTCCCCTTCGGCGACGCTCATATCCACGTCGAACAGGATATGGCTGTCCCCGTAGAACGTATTGATTTTCTCGACGGTGAGAATCAAACCTCTTCCCCCAGGTAGGCGAGGCGAACGAGGTCGTCGTTTCGAATCTCTTCGGGTGTTCCCTCGGCGATGATGCTCCCCTGATGCAGGACGGATATGCGATCGGCAATCGAGAAAACCACGCTCATGTCATGCTCGGTGAAAACGACCGTCTTGTCGTGGGATATCTTCTTGACGAGATCGATCGTGCTTGAGGTCTCCTCCATCGACATGCCGGCCGTCGGCTCATCGAGCAGGATCAGCCGGGGTTCGAGCGCGAGCGTGATGCCCAGTTCCAGGTTTCTCCGCTCCCCGTGGCCCAGTTCCGTGGTCGGGTGGTGCGCCTTGTGTTCGAGCTCCACCTCGCCGAGGATCACAAGCGCTTCGTCCTGTTCTTCGGTGTGCTTTTCGATGGGGGAGAACATATCGAGCGTCTTGCCCCGCCTCGCCAGAACGGCGATGCGGACGTTGTCCAGAACGGAGAGCCTGGGGAATATGTTCGTAATCTGAAAAGAACGTCCCACCCCTTTATTCACCACCGCGTGCGGAGGAAGACCGGTAATATCTTCTCCCTCGAAGAAAACGCCGCCCGCCGTCGGTTCGAGCTTCCCGGAAATCAGATTGAAAAACGTGGTCTTTCCCGCCCCGTTGGGCCCGATGACGGCGCACAGTTCACCTTTTGGAACCTGGAAGTCCACCTCGTTCACCGCCAGAAGCGAACCGAACTGCTTGCTGAGACCCCAGGTCTCAAGAACGGGCGTCGCCATGATCTCCGCCAATCGATAATCTGGATATCCACCCCTCGAAGAATCCCAGGATTCCGCCGGGGAGGAACAGGACCAGGAGCACCAGAATGCTGCCGACCACGATCCTCCAGTACTCCATGAAATTCAAAACCGTATCCCGGATGTACAAGAGCAGCCCCGCGCCGAAGGCGGGACCCAGGAATGAGTACATGCCGCCCAGGATCGTCATCAGAACGATCTCGCCCGATTGGGTCCAGTAAAGCAAATCCGGTGAAATGTAGCCCTGAAAAGTCGAGTAAAGGCCTCCGGCAAAACCGCCGAGAGTCCCGGCGATAATGAAGGCGTAGAGTTTGTACCTGTGTACGGGCAGGCCGATGAACTCCACGCGCTCTGGATTCTCCCGGATGGCCTGCAGCACCCTGCCGAAAGGGGAATTCGCTATCTTCCACGAGAGGAAGATGAGCGTCGCCACGATGATCAGCACGAAATAATAAAAGTTCGTGAACGATTCCAGGGAGATGCTGAACGCGCCCGGTATCCCGATTTCCGGCTTCGGTATGCCGAGCATCCCGTCGTCCCCGCCGGTGACGTCGCGCCAGTAGTAGGCGACGGTGTAGACGACTTGAGAGAACGCGAGCGTCAGCATGGCGAAATAAAGCCCCGCCAGACGCACGCAGAAAATACCCATGAACCATGCGAGCAGCGCGCACGACGCGCCCGCCACTATCAATCCGGCCCACATGGAGGGATAGACGTTCTTCGTCAGCAGGGCGAAGGCGTAGGCGCCCACGCCCAGATAGACCGCATGGCCCAGGGAGACGAGGCCGGTGTAACCGATCAGAAAATTCAGGCTGATGGCGAGGAGACTCGCTATCAGGATTTCCGTGCAAAGCTGGATATAGTAATCGCTCTGAACCAGAAACGGCGCGAGAACGGCCAGGATGAGCAGGGCCGTGACGCCGAAGCGCCCGGTGAGGCGCTCCGCGAGGCGGGTTAATAATTTTTTTCCGCTCGCCATACCTTCCATGAATTATTGATATCCCTAAATCGTCGTTTCGCCGAACAGGCCGCGGGGTCTTAAGATCAAGATCGGCAGCACGAGGGCGTAGATGAAAATCATCGCGAAATTCTCGAGAATCTCGATGCCGAACGCCTTGAGCATTCCGATGAGCACCGCCCCCACGAACGCGCCCAGATAGCTCCCCATCCCGCCGATGATGACGACGATGAACGACTCGATGATGATCTCCACCCCCATGCCGGGCTCCACGCTTCTCATGGGCGCGGCCAGAATGCCGCCCAGGCTCGCGAGCCAGGCACCCAGGGCGAATACGCCGGTGAACACCCGGTTCACGTTCACTCCCAGGGCGTCGAGCATCTCGCTGTCCGTGGCAGCGGCGCGGATGAGTTTCCCGAAGTTCGTCCGGTGCAGGATGAACCACAGGAAAACGCCCAGCAGCGGGCCGACCGCGATGATGAAGAGAAAATACACGGGATAACTGAAATCCCCGATGGAAATTCGTCCCTCGAACAGCGCGGGGATGGGAACGGATTTGTAGTCCCTGCCCCAGATCAGCAGAACCAGGTCATCGAGAATGAGCGTGAAGCCGTAAGTCAGAAGCAGGGTGTAGAGCCTTTCCCGGCCATAGAGCGGGCGCAGGCAGAACGCCTCGATGATGGTGCCGAACCCCGCCACCACGAGGGGTGCGAAGAGCAGGCCCACCCAGAACCAGCTCGGGTTCTTGATGACAGAGCTTGAGAAAATCAGAAAAGCGCCCAGCATGTAGAACGAGCCATGGGCCAGGTTCAATACGCCCAGCACGCCCAGGAGAATCGTCAGGCCCGATGCGATCAGGAAGAGAACCATCGCGTTAGCCAACCCGTTCAGAAACTGGGTCAACCAGAAACTGACGTCCAATTCCATGCGAAAGGGCCTCCGGAAAAAGGTGAAGTGACGCCCCGGGGATTTCCCGGGGCGTCTTCGGCTTCACGCGTGATGATTACTTCCGGCAGCCCTGGCCCGTGTTCTCGTCGGGGTGAGAACCCTCGACGGGAGATATCACCTGAATGTTCGAGAGGATCGGGAATGGATATTTCTTGCTCTTTGAAATCACGCCCCAGAAGCTGGACTGCCAGCCCTGGTGATCGGAGGGACGCATGATGATCCACCCTTCGGGCGCGTTGAAGGCGACGCCGCCCATGGCGTCAATCGCCTTCTCCTTGTCCACGGCGCCCGCGCGGCGGATGGACTCCGCAATCACCTGGACGGTCGAATACGCCTCACCAGCCATCATGTCCGGATAGACGTTGTACGCCTTGCGGAAGTTGTCCACGAAGCGCTTGTTGTTCGCAGAAACCGGATAGTTGTGCAGATAGCGCGAACTCGCCCAATGGCCAAACGGCGCCTGATCGCCGAGTGCCTTGAGCAACACGTGGTTGCCGCCGAAATCGGTAAAAATCTTCACCTTCTCATACATGCCGAACGAGCGGGCCTGCTTCATGAACTTGATGAGGTCCGCCCCGAACAGGCCGACGTAGATGGCATCGGGCTTCGCTTTCTGCATCTTGTTGATGTAGGCGGAATAATCGTTCTCGCCCAGCTTCGGCCAAGCCGCATAGGGGCGTTTCGCGCCCGGGTCACGTTCTTTGAGATAGTTCCAGAACTGCCGGACGACGGAGCGGCCGTATGAGAAATCAGAAGATATCGTCGCCCACTTCTTTAAGCCCAGCCGGTGGGCGATGACGGCGCCCGCGCGGGAGGTCTGCTGCGCGCTGCTGCCCACGCGCCAGGTGTAGCGGCTGCAGAATTTCGTGTTGATCTCCTCGGTTGCCGCCCAGGGGAAGTTCATCGTCTTGAGCTTTTTCGATTCCTGCAGGACGGCGATGGCCGCACCGCCGTGGAGAGGACCGAGCAGGGCGAAAACCTTATCGCGCAGGATCAGCCGCCTCGCCGTGCGCACCGAACTCGCCGGGTTGGTCTCAGAGTCGCGGATCAGCGCCTCGAACTTGTGGCCCAGAACGGCGCCCGCGGCGTGGGTGTGGGTTCAGGGGCGGGTGTTGGCGGGGAGAGGTTGTTTAGCACCGATG
>VXPH01000057.1 GCA_009839615.1 Nitrospinota bacterium | reverse complement strand
TATCAGCGCCAGGGGCCCCAAGGAGTGGAACGAGCTTCTCTTCCCCCGGGAATACCCCCTCGCGTTCTTCGAGATGAGCTTCCTCATGCCCCACCTCGTCAAGGACAAGGGCCACAGCGTCGACGTCTACTTCACGCGGGTCTACAACCCGGTGTGGACGAACCCCGACGGCTTCATGTGGGTGGAGATGCTCAAGGATCACGACAAGATAGGCTGCCACGTGGCGCTCACCCCCACCTGGAGCGAGACGGCCTGGTTCGCCGACTACATCCTGCCGATGGGCAACGCGACGGAACGGCACGACAACCAGAGCCAGGAGACGCACCCCACGAAATGGGTGGGCTTCCGCCAGCCCGTTCTGCGCGCGCTGCGCGAGAAGATGGGCGAGACGTTCGAGACCTCGCGCGAGACGAACCCCGGCGAGGTGTGGGAGGAGGACGAACTCCACATCGAACTCTCCTGGCGCATCGACCCCGACGGTTCGCTCGGCATCCGGCAGTACTTCGAGAGCCCCTACAGGCCGGGCGAGAAGATCACGGTGAACGAATACTACCAGTGGATGTTCGAAAACGGCGTTCCGGGACTGCCCGAGGCCGCCGAGAAGGAAGGCCTGACGCCACTCGAATACATGCGCAAGTACGGCGTTTTCGCCGTGCAGGAAAACGTGTACGAACCCCACATGCACGAGCTTTCAGACGAAGCCATGCAGGACGCCCACGTGGACGAGGCGACGGGTTCGGTCTGGAAGGACGGGGCGCTCATCGGCAACATGAGCCGGGGAAGAGCGAGGGAGGGCTTCCACACGCCGTCCAAGAAACTCGAGTTCTACAGCCCGACCATGGCCGCCTGGAACTGGGGCGATGAGGCGATACCCAAGTACATGAAGACCCACGTCTACTGGCGCGACATGGCGCGCGAGAACAACGAATTCGACCTGCTTCCCAACTATCGCCTCGCCACCCTCATCCACACGCGCTCGGCCGTGAAGTGGCTCTACGAGATCACCCACAACAACCCGCTGTGGCTCCACACGGACGACGCCGCGCGGCTGGGGCTCAAGACGGGCGACCTCGCGAAAGTGGAGACCGCGATAGGCCATTTCGTCACGAGATGCTGGGTGACGGAGGGTCTCCGACCCGGCATCGTCGCCATGGCGCACCACCTGGGCCGCTGGCGGCTGAGCGAAGAGCAGGGCGCGCCCAAGATCGCCTCCGCCGTCGTTCGCCTCGATGAGAAGGGAGACGGGGAATACACCATGCGCCAGGTGCACGGCGTCCAGCCCTTCAAGAGCGACGACCCCGACACCGAGCGCATCTGGTGGCGGGAGGTGGGCGTGAACCAGAACCTCACATTCCCGGTCAACCCCGACCCGGTGAGCGGGATGCACTGCTGGCACCAGAAGGTGCGGGTGACGAAGGCGGGGGCGGCGGACCGCTACGGCGACATCAGCGTCGATACGAAGAAGAGTTTCGAGCACTACAAGCAATGGCTCGAGATGACGAAGCCCGCCCCCGGCCCCGAGGGCCTCAGGCGTCCGCTGTGGTTCGCCCGGCCCAACAAGCCCCAGGCCGAGGCCTACACCATCTCCGAATGAGCCTCCGCTGGAAGCGCCGCGCCTCACCCTCTGAATACGCTGAGCAGGCGAGGCTCCGCGCGCAACTCTACCGGGTGCAGGCGCGGGCGATGCTCGACCCGCTCGACGCGGAACTCGCCGGGTTCTTACAAGAGAACTACCCGTTCCTCTTCCCCGAAGGATTCGAGGTCACCGAAGAGACCCTCCAGGTACTCCGGGTCGACTTCACGAACCTCTTCGTGCTCTCCTCCCCCCCATACGAAGCCGCCCTGATGGATGAAAGCGGGCACCTGAACTCGAAGCGGACCGATGCGGTCGCCGATTTCTACCGCGCCTGCGGCTACAACCCCGGGCGTGGGAGCGAGGCGCTCGCCCATTCCAGCGTGCTGGCGATGGATCACCTGAGCGTGGAGCTCGAATTCCTGGCCCGGCTCGCCACGGAAGAGGCGGACGCCTGGGAGGAGGGCGACGCCGACCTCGCGCGGGAGAAGCTCTCCTTGAGCGCGCGGTTCATGGACGAGCACCTCATGCGCTGGATGCCCGTCTACACGTCAAGCATGGAAGAGGACGCGGAAACGCACCTCTACCGCGAACTCGCCAGGTGGATACGCGAATTCGCCTTCTCGGACAGGAAATACATCGCCGGGATTGTGTAGGGGGGCGCCGTTCGGGCCGTGCGGGTTTCGTTCCTGAACCGCAGGCCCTATGAGGCTTCCTCTTTCATGGCGCGCGCCCATTTCCGGGCCTGCGCAAGGTGTCGCCTGAGAGCCTGCGTTTTCTTGCTCCAGTCGCGCCACGCTGCTTTTGAGGGCGGACACGCCTTCGCCCAAGCGCGGTATCGCGTGAGGTTCTCCTCCGCCACCCCGTCGATGCGCCCGAGCAGTTCCTGCACCCGGCCGTCCGAACCGGCCTCTCGAAAGAGGTTCTCCAGCATCCTGGCGCGGTTCTGAACGCCCGCGCGCAGGCCCATCTCCTGAGCCAGAGAGCGGATGCGGCTTCGCGTGAGGAAAATGCCGGAGCGGGCGGGCGTCACCAGAAATTCCGCCAGTTCGTGGAGGTTTCCGCGCTCGAATGTTCGCGTGATGTCGGAACTCATAGCACGTCCATACTACGCCAAAACGAACCGGATGACACGGCCGTGCGGGAATTTTGGCGTCGCACCCGATTCGTTTATGACAGGCCGGGCCGCTTCGTGCTATGAGGAGGAAAGAGCATCTCCCGCGTCGGGGCTGTCTGACAAAGCGGCCCCCGGCGCGAGTGGCCATCAAATTCCTGCTTTCGCGAGATGGTGATTACACCTCATGGACGAACCCGTTTCACTGGAAGAATACGCTGATTTCGCCGTCATCCTCGTGCGCCCGAGGGGCGCCGGCAACGTGGGCGCAGTGGCGCGCGTCATGTCGCACTTCGGCGTATCGGACCTGCGGCTCGTCTCGCCGCGGTGCGACGTCAAGAGCGTGGAGGCGCGCTCGATGGCCATGAACGCGCAACCCCTGCTGGCGGGTGCGAAGCATTTCGCCGGCCTTCGCGAGGCCTCGCACGATTGCGGCTGGCTGGTGGGGACGTCCAGGCGCCTGGGCCGAAAACGACAGCCCACCATGCGCCCTAGAGAGGATGCGGTCGCCCTGCTCGCGCGCGCAGCGGGCATGAAGGTCGGCCTCGTGTTCGGGCAGGAGGACAAGGGCCTGTTCACCGAGGAGTTGAGCCTGTGCCAGGAGAGGCTCCTCATCCCGGCCCTGCCAGACGGCGAGTCGTTCAACCTCTCCCAGGCCGTGCTGCTCGTCTTGTGGGAGCTGTTCTGCCGGAACCAGCCGGACGACCGTCCGGGGGCGGCCGATGCGAAGCGCGCGCGCGCGAACGCGCACGAGCCCGCATCGCGCGAGGAAATCGAGGGACTGGTGGATCACCTGCTCGAATCCATGGAGCAGATAGGCTTCACCCCCCACAACGACCCGAACCGCGTGGCCCGCACGTTCCGGAGGATGCTCGACAGGCTGGGGCCGGACGAGAGGGAGGTCCGGGTGATGCGGGGCGTGCTGCGGCAGGCGATCTGGAAGCTCCTTCATCCGGGGGAAAAAGACGGAGCAGAAGAGTCCGCCGTCTCGTCCCGCCCGGGCGGAGCGGGTGAAGAAGGCTGACTTCGGGCATCGCGCCGAAGAAAACCCGCGCAGAGCGTGAAACGCATGAAACTCGACGACTTCGACTATGACCTGCCCCGGCACCTCATCGCCCGCTACCCGCCGCCGAACCGCGAGGACGCGAGGCTCCTCCACCTCCCAAGAGAGAATGAGACGCTCGCGCATCTCAAGATCACCGACCTGCCGCGTTACTTACGTCCGGGGGATCTGGTCGTCATCAACGATACGAAGGTGAACCCGTGGCGGATCCACGGCAGGCGGGAGAGCGGCGGCCGGGTGGAGGTCCTGCTGCTCAAGCAGCTCTCGCCAAAAAAATTCCGCGCCATGGCGCGCGCCAACCGCCCCCTGCCCGAGGGGGAAACGATCGTCTTCGACGAGTCGCACCGCGCCACGCTCGGGCCACAGGGTCTGGAGAGGGAACTCGAATTCTCCTCCCCGGACGGTCTCCTCGAATGGCTGGAATCCTTCGGGGAGATGCCGATCCCGCCCTATCTGGAGAGAAGCGCCGAGGCGGTCGACAAGGAGCGCTACCAGACCGTTTTCGCCCGAAACCCCGGCGCCGTCGCCGCACCCACGGCGGGCCTGCACCTGAGCGAAACGCTGCTCGAAGAGGTCTCGGCCACAGGCGCGCGCATCGCCCGGCTCACCCTCCACGTGGGCGCCGGCACGTTCCGGCCCGTTCAAACAGAAAACATCGAGGAACACGAGATGGACGCGGAAAGCTACGTTCTCACCGAAGAGGCCGTCGCCTCGATTCAGGATACGAGAGCGGGCGGCGGCCGCGTCCTGGCCGTGGGCACGACGGTGGTTCGGGCGCTGGAATCCGCGTACATCGAGGCGAACGCGCGCGGCCGGGCGCTGCGGGCGGGGGAATTCAGCACCCGACTGTTCATCCGGCCGGGCTTCCGGTTTCAGATGGTGGACATGATGCTGACGAATTTCCACCTGCCGCGCTCGACCCTGCTCATGCTCGTGGCGGCGTTCGCGGGAAGGGAGAAGATCCTGAGCGCATATGCGCAGGCGGTTGATGCGGGATACCGGTTCTACAGCTACGGGGACGCCATGCTGATAAGCCGGGCGGAGGAGTGATTCACCGGATCAGTGGAATCTCACCTCGGCGCCGTTCACCGCCTCCTTGAAGTGCTTGCCCGCCTTGAAGCGCACGACGCGGCGCTCGCTGATGGGCGCTTCCTGGCCCGTCTTGGGGTTGCGCCCCACGCGAGCGTTCTTCTCTCTCACCTGAAAAGAACCGAAGCGCCTTAAAATGACGGACTCGCCATTCTGGAGGGATTCCTTGATGGTCTGGATAATCGTCTCTACCGCTTCTTCCGACTTCACTTTACTGAGGCCCGTATCTTCCGATACGAGGTTGATGATGTCGATTTTCGTCAAAGGATTCCCCCCCTTACTTGCGCAGACTTGCCGGACACCCTGCCCTCGTACAGGGAGCAAAGCCGGAGTGAAAAATTCCTTGATTCCCTATGATGTCTATCTACGATCCGTGTAACGTCTTGAGTTCTATCGAGTTTACCACTAGCCTTGCGCGTGAGCAAGTTTTTCAAATCACCAAATCTTCGAAAAGGCGAAATAATGAACCAATTCCCCGTCCCGGCGCGCATCTCGGACATCAAGCCCTTCCTGGTGATGGATATCATGGAGCGCGCCCATCAACTGGAGGCGCAGGGCCGCGAGGTCATCCATTTAGAAGTTGGAGAGCCGGATTTCGACACGCCCGAGGTCATCACCCGCGCCGCCGAGAGCGCCCTGCGCGCCGGTCATACCCACTACACGGCGGCGCTGGGGATTCCCGAACTGCGCGAGGCGATAGCGGATTTCTACAACCACAAATACGGCGTATCCGTATCGCCCGAGCGCGTGGTGGTGACGAACGGCACGAGCCCGGGCCTGCTGATGCTCTTCTCCGTTCTCGTGGATGCGGGCGATGAAATCATCATTTCAGACCCCCACTACGCCTGCTACCCCGCTTTCATCCTCTCCGCCTGCGGGAAGCCGGTGCGTGTCCCCACCCGTGCGGAGCATGGCTTCGCGCTCAAGGCCGAGGCCGTTCTCGGCTTCATCAGCCCGAACACCAGGGCGGTTCTCATCAACTCGCCCTCGAATCCCACGGGCACATCGCTCGCGCGAGAGGACATGCACGCGCTCGCCGAACTGGGCGTTCCCATCATTTCGGATGAGATATATCACGGCCTCAGCTACGAGGATGCGGAATACACGGCGCTCCACTTTGCGGAGGATTGTTTCGTCATCAACGGTTTTTCGAAGTATTTCGCCATGACGGGCTGGCGGGTCGGCTATCTGATCGTACCCCCTCAATACGTGCGCCCGCTGGAGATACTGCAGCAAAACTATTTCGTCTCGCCCAATTCCTTCGTCCAGCACGCGGCGATCGCCGCCCTCAAGGACGGCCTGCCCGAGGCCGAGCGCATGCGCGGGATTTATGACGAAAGACGAAAAATCATGCTCGCGCGCCTCGGGGATATCGGCCTCAAAATGCTCCATGAGCCGACGGGGGCGTTCTACGCCTTCGCCGATGCGCGCGCGTATGGCGAGGACAGCCTGGAACTGGCCAGGGAAATTCTGGAGGCCACCGGCGTGGCCGTGGCGCCGGGAGCGGATTTCGGCCCCGGGGGGGAAGGGTTCCTGCGGTTCTCCTACTGCAACTCGGTCGAAAACATCGAAGCGGGCCTCGAAAGAGTCGGGGCGTTCCTCAACAAGCGATAAAAAAACCGCTGCCCGGTGGACCGGACAGCGGCCGGCGTGCGCTCTCGGGCGGAACTACGCCTCGTCGTCGAACCCGACATCCATGAATCCCTGATCGATATCGGTCAAATCAAGGGCCGACGCGGTCTTTCGCCACTCCAGTTTCTCCTCGATAATCTCGCGAAACACGATCTCCTCGGGCGTCTCGTGGGACTGCGAGGGAACCAGAGGCTCCGCGCCCCGCCGGAGCTGGGCTACGCGCTTGGCGAGCAGCACCGAAAGCAGGAAACGATTCTTCACGACACCGAGCGCTTCTTCGAACATCTCGTCATAAGACGTGGACACGGTCATATATTCCCCCGCATGAGGTAAAAAAGATGATCGGGTACGACGCGCATCAAACCGGCGCCTCGCCGATCCTTCGGACCTATCCGAACCCAACCTCCCGAACATATATCATCTGCAAATCGGAGTGAACCTGATTCAGAAGGTGCTCCTCCTCCTCGGAAAGATTGCCTTCCGTCTTCTCCTTGAGGGCGGCGAACAAGTCGACGAAAATTTTCGAACTCCTCGGGTCCGCCGCTCCGATGCGCTCTCCCGTCTGCGGATGAATGCCCATCGCCGCCAGGGCGTTTTGCTGGACGATGGCGATGAGCATCTCGAAACTCTTGTCTTCTTCCTCATCCGCGTCCGCCTCCTCGGCCGGAGGCTGCGCTTGCTCCTCGGCTTGCGGTTGCGGAACTTCCGGGGATGGAGCCGGTTCGGCTTCCATCGCCTCGGGCCCGGACGAAAACGCGCCGGTTTGCGGACCCGTATCCTCATCCGCCGCATCCGGGGAGATTACCCCCCCCTCACCTCCCGAAGCAGGCGATTCTTCATCCTCATATCCCCTCACGGAGAATCTCCGGTCGGAAACCTTGAACCCTTTGTCTTCTACGTTTTCCTCTTCCATCGCTACCCCTCCGGCGCCGGATTCCGGGAAATCGACGCCGCCTTTTCCGGTTTCGCCCGAATAGACGTTTATCCCCAAAAAGAACTCAGCTTCTCGAGAATGCCCTTCTTTCCGGCGCCATTTTCCCCGACTCTTCCAGTCCCGTTTTTCTCCGCCTTATCCCGCTCGATCTCCGAGAGTTCGCCAAAGAGCCGCTCCTCGTCCGGCGTCAGCTTCGTCGGCGTCTGGACGTGAACCAAAAACATGTGATCGCCGCGCCCTCTCCTCCCCAGGCGCTGGAATCCCTCGCCCTTGAGCCTCAACACGTCCGAGGACTGCACGCCCTTGGGTATATCGAGCTCGGATTCTCCATAGAGCGTCCTCACCCGCACCGTATCGCCCAGCGCGGCCTGGGAGAACGTAACGGATACCTGGCTCGCCACGTCCGCCCCGTTGCGTTCGAATTCCTCATGCGAGAGCAGGGAGACGACGACGAACAAATCGCCCGCCGGGCCGCCCTTGGCGCCTCCCTCCCCCTCTTCCCGAAGACGCAGCCTGGCGCTCTCGTCCACGCCGGGGGGAATCTTCACCTTCACCTTCCTCTGCTCCAGGCGGCGTCCGGCGCCGTCGCATTCCGCGCAATACTCGGTGACCTGCCTGCCCGCGCCGCCGCAATCCGAACAAGCCGTGGAAAAGGTCATGAAACCCTGGCGGTAGGACATCTGGCCGCTGCCGCCGCACGATGGACACTCACGAATCGCATCGGGCGACTTGGCCCCGCTGCCGCCGCAATAGACGCATTCCGTGGGCCGCTCGAATTCGATTTCACGCTCAACCCCCACCGCCGCTTCCTCGAACGTCATCTCCAGTTCATAGGCGAGGTCCCGGCCCTGGCGCGGCCCGTCGCGGCGCGCGCGGGAGCCTGCGAATGCGCCGCCGAACAAATCCCCGAAAATATCCCCGAACGAGGAGAAGATGTCGTCGAAACTCGAAAACCCCTGATGCCCCATGCCCCGAAGCCCGTCGTGGCCGAAGCGATCATACGCGCTCCTCTTCTCGGGCTCGCTCAGCACCTGGTAGGCCTCGGAGGCTTCCTTGAACAACTCCTCGGCCTTCGCGTCGCCGGGGTTGCGGTCCGGATGGTGCTCCATCGCCAGCGTGCGATACGCCTTCTTGATCTCGGCGTCGCTCGCATTGCGGTCCACGCCCAGCACTTCGTAGTAATCACGCCTGCTCATGCTTTCCCTTTATCCCGAAAATCGAAAACACGCGAAGATACTATGAGGGCGCATCCGGTTCAAGGGCGCGCGTCCGGCTTCCGGCCGGCGTACTTGCCGACCGAGACGCGCGCAGGCCGCAATACCGCATCGCCCAGCTTGTAGCCGGGAGCCAACTCCTCCACCACAAGGCCGTCCTGCGCCTCCTCACTCACCTCGACCATGCGCACCGCCTCGTGTTCTTCGGGATTGAAGGCGACGCCCATCGCGGAGAGTGGCTCCACCCCCAGGTTGGAGAGTTCCTGGAAAAACCGGCCCTGAATCATCCGCACCCCCTGCACGAGGGTTTCGAGCGTCTTCCCCGCTTCCCCCCCGGAGGCCCCGCCGTCCACTGCCGCCGTGGCGCGCGCCAGATCGTCGGCGATGCCCAGAAAGCCCGAGACCGCCTGTTTCTTGACTTCCTGGGACCTGCGCTCCATCTCGCGTTCCTGGCGCGCCCTGAAGTCGGCCGTATCCTTGTCGATCTTCTCGACATATTCCCTGAACTTCTCCTCGGCGGCGGCGACCTTCGCCTGGAGCTGCTCCACGTAGGCGGGCACGCGCGGGGTCTCTTCGGCCTCCCCGGCGCTCTCCTCGCTCACCTCGCCGTCTTCGCGGACGCGCCGCCTGTCCACGACGCGCGGCTTCTCCTTGGCTTCTTCTTCCGCATCCGCCGCTTCTACTGACTCATCGCTTGCGGCTTCGCCCTTCGCCCCGTTCTCATCGACTATATCGACCTTGACATCCCTGGCTTTCATGAAACGACTTCCTCCCGAAACCTAGTATCTCATTTCCATCAGCCGCCGAATCCTCTCCTCCATCGGCGGGTGCGTGCTGAACAGATTCGCCAGACCCCCGCCCGCGAGCGGGTTGACGATATACATGTGGGCCGTCGCCTCGCTCGCGCAGTGGAGCTCCTCGCGGTGGGCGGCCTCATCGAGGCGGTGCAGGGCGTTCGCAAGGCCTACCGGCGTACCCGCGATCTGCGCGCCCGTGGCGTCGGCGAGATACTCGCGCGAGCGGCTCACCGCCATCTGGAGCAGCGTCGCCGCAATGGGCGCCACGATGGCGGCGACAATGATTCCCAGCAGGCCTCCGCCGCCGCCCTCCTCGTCGTCGTCCCTCCCGTAGGCGCCGAAAAAAGCGGCGAACTGCGCCATCTGCGCAAGATACATGATGGCGCCCGCCAGAGAGGCGGCGACCGTGCTCAAGAGAATGTCGCGGTTCTTGATGTGGGCGAGTTCATGCGCGGCCACGCCTTCGAGTTCCTCCCGGTCGAGATCGTGCAGAATCCCCTCGGTGAAGGCGACGGCGGCGTTCTCGGGGTTTCTGCCCGTGGCGAAGGCGTTCGGCGCATCCTCGGGAATGACGTAGACGCGCGGCATGGGCAGGCTCGCGCGCCTTGCTAGGTCCGCCACCATGCCGTAGAGCTCCGGCGCGTGTTCGGGCAACACCTCGCTCGCGCCCGTGCTGGCAAGCACGATCTTGTCCGAATACCAGTAGCTGTAACCGTTGATTCCCACCGCAAGCACCAGGGCGATGACCAGCCCGGTCGTCCCGCCGAGGAGATTCCCGATGAGCAGGATCAGCCCCGTCAGCAAACCAAGCAGCAAAAAGGATTTGATGGAATTCGTGCTCACAACCGCCTCCTCCTGACATGCACGAGTTTGGCGGCGACCGAAGGTATCATGGCCTGCATATCGGGCGTGGCGTTGCTCATCTGCTCGCGGAACTCCTCGAACGCCCGGCTCTCGATCAATTCCTCGAGTTCGCCGAGGCGCTCGAGCGCGCTCATCAATTTATCGCGAAGCTCGATGATGACCTGCACGCCCGCGAGGTTCACGCCCATGTCCCGCGTGAGCGCCATGATGACTTCGAGTTGATCGATATCTTCTTCGGAGTAATAGCGCGTTCCGCCCTCGCTGCGGTCCGGCTCAATGAGACCCTGACGCTCATACATCCTGAGCGTCTGCTGGTGGATCTCGAACATCCGGGCCACCGCGCTGATGGTGTAGCGCCCGTCTCTCACGCCTCTACGCGCCATTATCCTCTCCTGCCCTTATCGACATCCTTCGTCCGCTCCCGTATACGGGATTGCTGGAAATCCCCGATCCCGTGATCCGGCGCATATTGGCCGACCAGGAAGGGTGGCGACAACCACTCCCCCTCGAGGGGTCGGGCATCCCGAGGGGAATCCCCGATGAAAAAGTCCATGAGGAGACAAAACCAACTC
>VXPH01000193.1 GCA_009839615.1 Nitrospinota bacterium | reverse complement strand
CCCCTTGACAGGGGCGTAAGAAAAGGCAAAACCCCTCCACCCGACAGGGCCGCATCACCTCGGCGGGACCGCATCGCTTTTTTATACCCCCCTGTCAAGGGGGGGTAGGGGGGGGTTCTTTCTGACGAGAGGCACGGGAGCCTGCAATTGATTATGTACTTCACCCCCCGCCCGTCAGCGATTCGTTCCGCATCCGGCTCCGCACCTCGCCGAGCGGGCCGCTGTCGGCCACGAGGCCGTCGCGGTAGAGGATGACGTCGCGCGACCGGGGCGAAATTTTTACTCCCGGTACGACGACACCCACGAGATTCATCGGGTCGCTCGCATGGACGATGGTGGGTTTGCCCCGCGCCGGTATCCGCCGCACGGCGCGCAGCGCCTCCACCGCCTCGGGCAGGGCGAACTGCTCACCCATGAAGCCCGAGACGAAGCGCCCGCCGCGAATCTCGCCCTTGGCTTCCAGGCGCCTGAATTCCCGCACCAGCTCGCGCCAGCGCGGCGCGCCGCTCTCTCGCACGGCCAGCTCGCGCAACACGACGCCGTAGCGCTTCAGCAACTGCCGCGCATGGGCCTCGCGGCCGGCTTCGGCGTCAAGCGCGTCTTCAGCGCTTCCCCAGAGCGACCAGCGGCCCACGGGCATGAAGCGCTTTTTCGCCTCGCGCGATATGGCCCGCCCGCCCGGCAGGGCGCGCAGCCTGCGCTCGCCCTTTTTCTTCTCGTTCGCCCCCGCTATCAAGGCCCTCAAGCCCGCCACGCCGTCACCCGTCACCAGGCCGCGCGCGACGAGCTCCCAGAGCGCCTCCTCGGCCTCGGTCCTGAGCCTGCCCGTCGCCGCCGTGATGTCGGCGAGGAACGACGCGCCCCGCTCTTTCAGATAATCGAGTATTTCGAGCGCGGCGCCGGAGAGATTCCCCCGCCAGGCATCTTCGGCTTCCCGGGGTTTCAGGAACAGGCCCACCTCCTCGCGCATCAGGAAGGCCAGGAGCGCCCGGCGCGTGGGCTGCGCACTCTGGGGCTTCCTGGTGCGTCTCCCGTTCGGCGCTTCACCTTCCGGCTCGGGCGGCGCGCCGGGGCGCAGGCGTCCCCACGCGACCAGACCCGAGAGGCAAAGCGCCTCGAGATCGGCTGCGTCGTAGTTCTTGATTCGCGCGGGCAGAATCTGCTCCTCCCAGGCGGGCGCGGGAAGTTCCAGCCCCTGAAGCTGGCGGATGACCTCGAGGACGCCGTCGCGCCCGTGCAGCATGGCGTCCTCGTGCACGTGCTGCCACCGGAGCAGGTAGCGCACGAAATCCGCCGCCGTGACGGGCTCTATCTCGCGCCGCAGCTTGCCGAGCGTCATGCGGTGGACCCGGGCCAGCAACACGCGGTCGCACCACTCGACTTCCGCCTCGGCATCAAGCCGCGCGAAGCGGCCCCTGAGAACCGCTCCCTCTCCCTCCAGAGCGGCGAGAGCGATCTCGACGTCCGATCGCGTGAGTCCAATCCGGGCGGCGAGTTCGCCCGCCGTCAGCGGACCCGACGCCTCCATCCATCCCCGGACGATGGCGAGCGCCGCCTCATCCTGCGCGGGCGGCTGCGCCTCATCCCCCTGGAAGGGGATCGTTTCAGGCTCAAGCCTGATTCCCGGTATCGCCGCGCGAGCGAGCGCCATTCGCTCCGCGGGCACCCAGCCCTTTCGTTCGACGCCACCCACCCGCCACGACGCCTTCGCCACGCGGTTCCGCTCACCGAGTTCATCTACCCAAGCGGACCACTCGCCCGCCTCCGCCGCCGGAAAAACGCACAGGGAGAGCAGCGCGTCGTGCAGCTCGTCCGCGTCGCGCGGTGCCGGCCAGGCCTGCTCGCGCACCTCCTCGATGACGTCCGGATCCAGTCGGGCGCTCTCCGCGTCATCGGGCAGGGCGCGCCGAAGCGGCACGGCGCGCGAGCGGCGCTCCTCCAGCGGCGCGTCGTCGATGAAGGCGTAGGGGTTCGCGTTCAGTATCTCGTGCGACATGGGCGAGGGCGCCGGCGTCTCGACGCCGTAGGTCCTGATCTTCCCGCTCTCCACGTCGGCGATGAGCGCTCTTAAGCTCTCGATGTCCATCGCTTCCGTCAGGCAGTTCTCCACCGTCTCGTTCACCAGGGGATGGTCGGGCGGCTCGATGGGGCCGTGGTGGTTGTCCTGGCAGGCGAGCTGGGCCGGGAAGACGGCGGCGAGCAAGTCCTCGGCCCGCATGCGCTGGATCGCGACCGGCACCTTCTTTCCCCCGCTGTGCCGGGGCAGCGCGAGCGCGCGCGCCGCGTTCCAGCGCCAGCGGTTGGTGAACATGGGCGACTGCAGGGCGGACTGGAGCATGTCCTTTTTGAGCGAGGCGAGGCGCGCGAAGCCGAATATCGACTCGAGCGGAAAGCTGTGCTGCGAGGAGAGCGAGAGCACGATGCCGTCGTCCGTCGCGGCGGCCTGCAGTTCGAAATCGAATGTGAGGCAAAAGCGTTTTCTCAGCGTATGGCCCCACGCGCGGTTGATGCGGCCGCCGAAGGGCGAGTGGATGACGAGCTGCATGCCGCCCGCCTCGTCGAAGAACCGCTCCGCCACGATCTCCTGTTGCGTGGGAACGCGCCCGAGCACCCGCACGGTCTCGCGCACGTAGTCGAGAAGCTGAGAAGCTCCAGAGGCGCAAAGCCCGCATTCGGCGCGCATCCAGCGGATGGCCTCGGGGGGCGCGTCGAGACGCTCCGCCAGTTCGGCCCGGAGTTCCGAGACGGCTTCCGAGAGTTCCGCCGTGCGCGAGGGCGCCTCGCCCAGCCAGAAGGGGATGTTCGGCGGAAGCCCCTCGGCGTCCTCCACGCGCACCTTGTCGCGCTCCACGCGCTTGACGCGCCAGGAGTGGTTGCCGAGCAGGAAGATGTCGCCCGCGTTCGATTCGATGGCGAAATCCTCGTTCACCTTGCCCACGAAGGTCTCCGCGGCGCCTTCCACCACGTCGTAATCCGCCGTGTCGGGAATCGCGCCGCCCGACGTGATGGCGCAAAGCCGCGCCCCGCGCCTCGGTCTCAAGAGTGCATTCACGCGATCCCTGTGCAGATAGGCGGTGCGCCTGCCCCGGCTGGTCGAGATGCCCTCGCACAGCATTTCAAGCACGTCCTCGAAAACGTCCCGCGCAAGCGCCCCGTAAGGCTGCGCGCGCCGGACGAGCGACCAGAGCGCCTCCTCTCCCACCTCTTCCTGTGCCGCGGCCTCGGCCACCATCTGCTGGGCGAGGATGTCGAGGGGCGCCACGGGGAAGATGACCCTGTCGAGCGCGCCTCCTCTCACCGAGCGGATCGCGGCGGCGCTCTGCAGCAGTTCGTCCCGCGTCAGGGGGAAGACGATTCCCTTCGGCACCGCGCCCTTCCAGTGGCCCGAACGCCCCACGCGCTGGAGCAGGGAGGCGAGCGTTCGCGGCGCGCCCAGGTGGCAGACCAGGTCGACGTGGCCGATGTCGATGCCGAGCTCAAGCGACGCCGTGGCGATGATGGCCGAGAGCGCGCCGGACTTGAGCCGCTCCTCCGCGTCGAGCCTGATCTTGCGCGATAACGACCCGTGGTGCGCGGCGACGCGGCCTTCGCCGAGCCTCTCCGTGAGCCGGTGGGCGACGCGCTCCGCCAGCCGCCGCGTGTGGACGAACACGATGGTCGTGCGGTGGGCCTCGATGTGGCCCGCGATGCGGTCGAACACCTCGGCCCAGTACTCGTGCGAGGCGATGGGGCCGATATCCTGATCCGCCACCTCGACGGAAAGCTCCATCTCGCGCTTGTGGCCCACGTCCACGACCGCGCAATCGGGAGCGCCGTCCTCCCCGCTCCTGCCTGCGCCGATGAGCAGGCGCGCTATCTCCGCAATCGGCTTCTGCGTGGCGCTCAGGCCGATGCGCTGCAGCCGCGCCCCGCAAAGGGCGTCCAGCCGCTCCAGGGAAAGCGCCAGGTGCGCGCCGCGCTTGTCGCCCGCGACGGCGTGAATCTCGTCCACGATGACGGCGCGCGCGGTCTCCAGCACCTTTCGGCTGCGCTCGGCTGTTAAGAGGATGTAGAGCGACTCGGGCGTGGTGATGAGGATGTGGGGGCGCTTTTTGAGCATGAGCCTGCGTTCGCGCGCGGGCGTGTCGCCCGAACGCACCGCCACGCGGATTTCGGGAAGCTCCGCGCCCTCTTTCTTCGCGAGCGCGCGGATTTCGCTCAAGGGTTCCTGCAGGTTCTTCTGGATGTCGTTGCCGAGCGCCTTGAGCGGAGAGATGTAGACGAGGCGGCAGGCGTCTTCGAGTTCGCCCGCGAGCGCGTCCCGAATCAGCCCGTCGAGCGACCACAGGAAGGCGGCCAGCGTCTTGCCCGTGCCCGTGGGCGCGGCGATGAGCGTGTCGCGCCCGGTGGCGATCTCGGGCCAGCCCGCGTCCTGCGGGGCGCTCGGCTCCGCGAATTTCTCACGGAACCAGCGCGTGACCAGCGGATGAAAGGAGTGTCCGTCCATAGCGGGGGTATTGTAGCGCAAACGCGGCGGGATGGAAGGCGTGCTATAGAGGCGCTTTCTTATATCTGTATCGATCGTGAATAACTACCGTAGGGACAGGTCGCGACCTGTCCCTACCACAAAATGGGTTCTCTCTCTTCACTCAAGCAATTCCCGGAAAAATTCCCGCACCTGCCCCTCGGCGCGCTCGAAGGACTTGCGCCCGAGCTGATATATGGCCTTGAGCTTGCGCGGGTCGTGCTCCATGAAATCCGTCTCATAGGCGCGCTCGGTGAAAGCGTCGTTGATGCGCAGGGTTCGGATGTCCGGAAAGAAGAGTTCGCGCAGCGTATCAACGGTGTTCGAACTCGTTCTGGAGAGCGTCATGTAGGTCTTGAGCGGCCGGATGCCCGCGATGATCCGCCGCGTCCACCGCCTCGATTCGGGGTAACTCCCCGTCCCGACGCTCAGGATCCGGATATCCTCCCGGGCGACGCCGAGCGGCCCGGTGGCGTCCGCGATGGCGAAAAGGGCCGGGTTGTTCGCCGTGAACCCGCCGTCGAGCGCGGTGCGCTCCCCGTGATTGGCCAGGTCGATGCGCTTGTGCTTCAGGAACGGGTGCGCGGCGCACGACGCCATGATCGCATCGGCTATCTTCATGCCCCGGCACGGGAGGAAACCACCGGGGCCCTCCCCTGCCTGATGAACGATTTTCTTGAACACCATGGGGCGGTCGGATTCCGAGTGGGTGGCGAGGACCCCGACGTCCAGCTTGAAATCCTCGAAAGTCCTCTCGCCATAGATTCTTTCCGAATGCCGCTTGAGCGCATTCGTCTTGTTGCGCGCGAGCAGAGGCCCCAGCACGTCGGGCGCGAGTTCGAAATAGCGGTCCGCTATCGTGGGCTCGACCTCATCGCCAAGTGCTATCATCGTGGCGATGATGGAGCCCGTGCTGACGCCGTAGGCGAGGTCGAAGGCCTCGTGCAGGGGACGTCCCAGGGTGCGCTCGGTTTCCGCCAGCACGCCCAGGGTGTAGACCCCGAGCGACCCCCCGCCGTCGAGCGAGAGGATATAGAAGGGTTTGCTCATCGGGGGATGTTCCAGGGAGTAACGGGCGGGTCCGGTTCGAAGGGCTTCGTTAATTTTTCCGGGGAATGACGGTTATTCATGGAGCCATTCTAGCGCAAACGGGCACGGTTGTTCAGTAGGGGCCGTTCACGAACGGCCCCTACACTGATGCGGATTCCGTTTCCGTAGTGACAACCCCTCCTCGGGGTTGTCCCACAGGTCGCGACCTGTCCCTACCTCTGCGGTGGTAAAGATCAACTTGTAGGGTCAGATATATATGTCTGACCTATGTGTCCGCCCCTACGGAAACAAACTACGCCCGCTCCGGCTAATCCATCCGCACGTAATCGTGCGCGCGGAAGGGCACGCCCAGCTCCTCGGTCGCCACCTTCTCGCACGCCTCGATGTCGATGAGGCCGTTCATCCTGACAGCCGTCACCTCCACCTCGGGGATGTAGTTCTTCGACCACCTCACGAATTCCTTGACCAGCGGGTAGGGGTCTTCCACGTCCCTGGTCTTGCAGACCTTCGCGTAGGCTTCGGGGCTTTCCGCCTGCATGCTGATGGATATCGCGTCCACGAGACCGCCGAGTTCGGGCAGGATGTTTCTCTCGTATGTTTTGTTCGCGAGCCCGTTCGTCACCAGGCGGATTCGCCTGGCGCCGCGGCGCTTGAGCTCGCCGGCCACCTCCTTCACGAGGTCGAGCCGGAGCGTGGGCTCGCCGAACCCGCTGAAGACGACCTCCTCGAAGCGGGTCGGGTCGCCGGCGGCGGCGAGTACCTCCGCCGCGTCGGGCTCCTGCGCGAGCTTCAGGTTGTGGCCCTTGTAGACGCAATCGCTCAGGAGACCGCAGAAAAAGCACGAATTCTGGCAATCGTTCGTGACGTTGAGATAGAGCTTCCCGCCGAGAGCGTAGGCGACGCTTCCCTCTTCGAGCGGCGGTCCCACGCCGAACAGGCGGCGCACGTTCTCCGTGGTGAGGCGCGTCACCTCTTCGGTCGATATCCCGTGGAGTTCGGCCAGAGTCTCCGCCACGCGCGCGACGTAGGCCGGCTCGTTGCGCTTGCCCCGGTGGGGCGGGGGGGCGAGATAGGGGCTGTCCGTCTCGAGCAGCACGCGCTCGACGGGGACCCGCTCGAAGACTTCGCGGAGTTCTTCCGAGCGCGAGAAGGTGATGGCGCCGCCCGCGCCCAGATGAAAATCGATGTCCAGGAATTTCCGGGCCTGCGCTTCGTCGCCCGTGAAGCAGTGGATGACGCCGCCTGCGCGCCACGCCTTTTCTTCTTCCAGGATTTGATGGATGTCATCCGCCGAGTCGCGGCAATGGACGATGATGGGCTTGCCCACCTCGACGGCCAGCCGGATTTGTTCCCGAAACCACCTGCGCTGTGCCTTGTGCGGGGCGCCTTCGCGGTAGTAGTCCAGGCCAATCTCGCCGACGGCCACCGCCTTGGGATCTTCGGCCAGTTTGGCGATATCTCTTATGGTTCGCTCGTTGATGTTCTTTACGTCGCTCGGATGCACGCCGACCGCCGCGTAGACGCCCGCGTAGGACGCCGCGAGGTCGAGGGTCCGGCGGCTCGACTCCAGGCAGGTGCCCATCGAGATGACGTAGTGCACCCCCTCCTCGATGGCGCGCTCCACCACCCCCTGGCGGTCCGGGTCGAACGCCTTGTCGATGAGATGGGCGTGGGTGTCCACCAGCACGGGCAGGCCGTTCGTATCGGGCAGCTCGGCGATGATGACCTGGGGTTGGGCTTTCTTCCTCCGCCGGTGGCGCCAGCGGTTCTTGGTCCTGCGTCCGTCGCGCGAGCCGCCGCTGTCGGGGCGCGGGGCGGCGCCCTCCCCGTTCTGCGCGCGCGCTTCGGGTTCGGTTTTCCCGGAGGTATTCTGGCGCTCTATCTGCTCCGGGCGCTTTCCGCCCCTTCGTCCGCGTCTCCTCCTGCGGCGATGAGAGCGGCCTTTTCTTTCCGATCCCGGTGATGCGTCCCTGTCGCCGGATGAGTCCGGCCCGGACTCGTATGATTCATTCACTCCAAAACTCCAATCTCCCGGGCGGGGCGTCTCGTCTCTACCTGATCGGCGCGCCCGGCGTCACCGCCTCGCCCACGTCCACGAGCAGGAGGTTCCCGCCGTCTTCAGCCGCGAGAACCATACCCTGGGATTCCACGCCCATCAGTTTCGCGGGCTCGAGGTTGGCCACCAGTATCACCTGGCGGCCCGGCAAATCCTCGGGCGCGTAGTGTTTCGCAATGCCCGCCACGACGGTCCGGGTTTCCTCTCCCAGGGAAACGGTGAGCTTGAGCAGGTTTTTCGACTTAGGAATACGCTCGGCTTCGAGCACCTTCGCGGCGCGCAAGTCCATCTTCTGGAATTCCTCGAAGGATATCTGCTCTTTCGCGTCTTCCTCGGGCGCGGCGTCTTCACCGCCCGCGATGCGCCTCGCCACCTTCTCCTGAATGGCCTCTTTCGCCTCATCCTCGATGCGCGGGAAAAGGGGAGCACCGATGTTGGTAACCAACTCTTCCGGCAGCCTCCGCATGTCCATCAACTCGGCGTAAGGCGCGCTCGCCCAGTCTCCGTCCAGCCCGATTTGCGCCGCTATTTTCTGCGCGGAGGCGGGCATGACGGGTGAAATCATGGCCGCGACGACCCGAATCGCCGCCACGGCGTGCCAGAGCACCGAACCAAGGTGCGCCTCCTCGCCCTCTTTCGCGAGCGTCCAGGGGGCGTTCGCGTCGATGTACTTGTTGGCGCAGGAAATCACCTCCCAGGCAGCTCTCAGGCCGTTCTGAAAGTGCGTCGCCGCCATGCCGTCTTCGTATTTCGCGGCCGCCTCGGCGACGAATGCGCAAAACGCGCCCTCCGCCTCGGTATCGCCCGCCGAAGAGCGCTCCAGCCGGCCCTCTCTATAGCGCTTCACCATGTTCAGGGTGCGGTAGAGCAGGTTGCCCAGATCGTTCGCCAGATCGCTGTTGATGCGGTCGATCAGCGCGCCGTGGGAGAAATCCCCGTCCAGCCCGAAGGGGATTTCCTTGAGCAGGAAGTAGCGGATGGCGTCGACGCCGTATTCCTCGATCAGCCAGTGCGGGTCGACCGCGTTGCCCAGGCTCTTGGACATCTTCTGGCCCTCGACCGTCCACCATCCGTGGCTGAAGACCTGCGCGGGCAGGGGGACGCCTGCGGAGAGCAGAAAGGCGGGCCAGTAGACCGCGTGGAACCTCAAAATATCCTTGCCGATGAAGTGCTGGTCCGTCGGCCAGGGGCTTCCCCCGCGCACCCCGCCCTCATCGAAGCCGGGCGCGGTCAGGTAGTTGCTCAGCGCGTCGAACCACACGTAGATCACATGGCTTTCATCCCCCGGCACGGGGATTCCCCACTGAAAGCTCGTGCGCGAGAGGGAGAGGTCCTTGAGGCCGCCGCGCACGAAGCTCATCACCTCGTTTCTTCGGCTCTCGGGCTGAACGAAGCTGGGATTTTCCTCGTAATGCGCCAGGAGCGGCTCGGCGTACTTGCTCAGGCGAAAGAAATAGCTCGGCTCCTCCACCCATTCGACCTCGGCGCCCGTGGGGGCGAGCTTCGCGCCTCCGGGGCCTTCGGTGAGTTCGCTCTCGGTGTAGAAGGCCTCGTCCCGGACGGCGTACCAGCCGGCGTAGGCGCCCAGGTAGATGTCGCCCGCCGCCTCCACGCGCCGCCAGAGCTCCTGCACGCCGCGAACGTGGCGCTCCTCGGTCGTGCGGATGTAATCGTCGTAGGAGATATCCAGCTTCTCCCAGAGTTCGCGGAACTTCGCGCTGTTCATGTCGCAGAACGCCAGGGGGTCCATGCCGGCCTCGCGGGCCGCGCGCTCGAGCTTCTGTCCGTGCTCGTCGGTTCCGGTGAGAAAATGCGCCGGCTCGCCCCTGAGCCTGTGGAAGCGCGCCTTGGCGTCGCACGCCACCGTCGTGTAGGCGTGGCCGAGGTGCGGCTTGTCGTTGACGTAATATATCGGCGTGGAGACGTAGAATGGTTTCTGGCTCATCGTTTGGGGCCGTTTTCCTTGGGCAAGACGTTTAGGGACGCTTCGTTCTGGACGCCGGTTTTCAGAGAAAACTGGCCCGTGGGCAAGCGCATCAAATCCTCCGCGCCCACTGTCATGAAATCGCCGGTCTCGAGGGCGAGGGTCACCTCTTCCTTGAGCAGGTCCTGGCGCACGACGGTCGCGCCGCAGTCGCAGCCGCCGACTTTCTTCTTGCACGCGGGCAGCTTTTTCTTCACAGACACGTAGTGGGAATGCTCGAAGCGCAGGCAGCATTTGAGACGCCCGCAGCCGCCGGAGAGCTTGACGGGATTCAGGCTCAGATTCTGATCCTTCGCCATGCGGACGGAAATGGGGTCGAACGACTTGAGGAAGGAACTGCAGCAATAGGTGCGTCCGCAATCCCCGCAGCCTCCCTTCATGCCCGCCTCGTCGCGCACGCCGATCTGGCGCATCTCCACGCGGACGGAGAGGCGCTCGGCGAGCACCCGCACCAGCTTGCGGAAATCCACGCGGCCGTCGGAGGAGAAATAAAACGTCGCCTTCTTGTTCGAGTGAATGTAGCGAACCTCGATGAGGCGCATGGGCAGTTTGAGTTCGGATATCTTCATCCGGCAGAAATCATAGGCGCTCTTTTCGTTCGCCTCGGTGCGCACCACCTTTTTCTCGTCATCCTCGGTGGCGACCCGCAACACCTCGGGAAGCGGCTCTGGATAATAGCGAGAATCCATGATCCGGGGGTTTTCGGATATCTCGCCGAACTCCGTATCCCCGTCCTTGCTCTTGACCATGACCTTCGTGCCGACCCGAAGGCGCAAGTCCTCATAGGCGTGATGCACCGGCCGCGCGCCGAAGCGCGTCTTGACCCCGACCACGCCGATTTTGCGCGTCTCGGGCGCCGCCTCGACGGCGACGCCGCCATTGCTTATTTCACTCATTCGCTCACCTCAAACCCCGGCGGGGACCGTCTCCCGCAGGGAATATACCAGAGTCTCGAGCGTCAGGGACGGGTTGGTATTCCCGCCGTCCACGTCGCGCATGGCCTCCCCCACCCTCTCCAGGGCGCGAATTAAGCCCGCGCTCCCCCAACGCTCTGCCATGGCGGCCAACGCCGCCCTGATGTCCGTATGCCACAATTCTATCTTCCCGGGCGCTTCCTGGGTGATGAGTATATCGCGAAGCAGCCCGCGAAGCATTTCCAAAAAGAGAATCGTTTCATTTCTGCCCGAAGCCCCGCTGCCCGCCCCCCCGGAGGCGAGCGTGATGACTGTATCTTTTAAACATCTGACGCTGGCGACGATCTTTCGCGTGTTGGT
>VXPH01000176.1 GCA_009839615.1 Nitrospinota bacterium | reverse complement strand
AGGAAGGCGCGAAAATAAAAATAATCATATTTTACGTAAAATTCGATAAATTCACGGGGTTTTTCGATAAATTTCTGAAAATTATTTCTCTTGTAAATGATTGTAATCAAAAAGGTTATCATATAAATCTAAGTGTGATGCACTCAGATTCAGAACCAAAAAAAGTTTTTCGCATCTCCCGCATTTGCCCGCAACTGCCCGCATTCGGCTCCTCGCTTCACATGCCGCATCGCCTCGAAACGATGTATAATCCCCTCCACCGCACCGGCCGCCTGGTGCCGATCATTTTTCATCCCATTTCTTCAAACCAGGAGACCGACATGGAGCGCAAAAAAGCGAGTGATTTCGACCAGGAACTGCTGGACCTGTTCGATGAGTACGTGCACGGCATCATCGAGCGCAGGGAGTTCCTCGACAAGGCGGCCAAGTTCGCCGTGGGCGGCCTCACCGCCGCCGCCCTGCTCGACATGCTATCGCCCGACTACGCGCTGGCGAAACAGGTCGATGAGAACGACGCGCGCATCAAGGGCGAGACCATCGAATACGCCTCTCCAAAAGGACACGGGAGTATCAAGGGCTATCTCGTCCGGCCCGCAGGCGGGGGCAAGCGCGGCGGCGTGATCGTGGTGCACGAGAACAGGGGCCTGAACCCCTACATCGCGGACGTCGCCCGGCGCGCCGCCGTGGCGGGCTTCACCGCGCTCGCGCCCGACGGCCTCACGCCCCTGGGCGGATACCCCGGCAACGACCCCGACGGCAAGGTCATGCAGCGAAAGCTGGACAAGGGGAAACTGCTGCAGGATTTCTTCGCCGCCTTCGATCACCTGAAGGCCGACGCGAACGCGAACGGAAAAGTCGGCGTGGTGGGCTTTTGCTACGGGGGCGGCGTATCGAACGCCATGGCCGTCCACAAGCCCAACCTCGCCGCCTCGGTTCCCTTCTATGGCCGCCAGCCCAAGACCGAGGCCGAGGTCGCGAGGATCAAGGCGCCCCTGCTGCTCCACTTCGGCGAACTCGACCGCCGCATCAACAAGGGATGGCCCGCCTATGAGGCCGCGCTCAAGAAACACGGCAAGGAGTACACGGCGCACTTCTACCCCAAGGCGAACCACGGCTTTCACAACGACACCACGCCGCGCTACGACAAAGCCGCCGCCGAACTCGCCTGGAAACGCACGATAGACTTCTTCCGGGAGAAGCTCGCCTAGAAGATCAAATGAAGGCTGCCCCCCTCGAGAGAGGGGGGCGCCTTCTCAATTTTCACGCAACGCAGCTTTCCCCCCACCCCATTCACCCGGCATAATGGATGGCCATGAGGACCCTGTTCGGGTGGACATCGTATCCACCCGCCGTATTCAACGAGACAGGGACTCCTCAAATCATGCGCGGCCTGCCGGGAAAATTCATCGAGTTCAACAAATCCCTCTCCGAGCGTTTCGATGAGATGTTGCCCGCGGAATTCCGGGTGGACGGGCAGGCGCATTTCCGCGAGGAATTCGCGCCGCCCCACATCTCCAAGGGTGCGCTCGTTTATGATGTCGGCGGGGGGAAACATCCGCTCTTCTCCCGTGAGGAGAAGGCGCGGTGCGGTCTTCGTGTCGTAGGCCTGGATATCGACGAGGGTGAACTCCTCCGCGCTCCATGCGGGGTCTACGATGCGACCATCCGCGCCGACATCACTCGATACCGGGGACGCGAAGACGCAGACGTGGTGATTTGCCAGGCGCTGCTCGAACACGTCGACGACACCCCGGCCGCCCTCGCCGGCCTGGCGAGCATATTGCAAAAAGGCGGCGTCGCCCTCCTCTTCACGCCGTCAAAAAATTCTCTCTATGCGCGGGTGAACCTCCTCCTCCCCGTGAAGCTCAAGCGGAAGCTGCTGAGGCTTCTCTATCCCGAACTCGCGGATAAGTCCGGTTTTCCGGGCCGCTACCACCGTTGCACTTTGTCCGATTTCGAAGAAATGGCGCACGGGCAAGGCTTCGCCGTCATCAGGAAAAAGGCCTATTTTTACAGTGGATATTTTAGCTTCTTTGCGCCTCTGCACGTCCTCTGGCGGGTGTGGCTTTGGGTTTTCTATCTCCTGTCGCGCGAGCGGGCGGCCGAGACCTTCAGCATGGCGCTTCGCAAAAAATGAGAATGGGAACCAGAGCGCGCCCCGCTTCATCCACTCAAGCCGAGTAGGCCCCATGTGCGGCGTCGCGGGCTTTCTCTTCACGCATCGAGAGACGAACGACCCCCGGGGCGTCGTCTCAAAGATGGCGGAGAGCCTGCGCCACCGGGGTCCCGACGATGGGGGAAGCTGGGTCGACGAGGCGGCGGGCGTCGCTCTGGGGCACAGGAGGCTCGCCGTTATCGATCCGAGCGCGGACGGCCGCCAGCCGATGATTTCGCATGAAGGAAGATACGTCCTCTCCTACAACGGGGAAATCTATAATTTCATCGAACTGCGCGATGAATTGACGCGCGAGGGGGTGCGCTTCCAGGGATGCTCGGACACCGAGGTTCTCCTCGCTGCTGTGGAAAGGTGGGGGCTGTACGCGGCCATTCGGCGCTCCCTCGGCATGTTCGCCTTCGCCCTATGGGATCGTACGGAAAAAACGCTGCATCTCGCGCGCGACCGCATGGGCGAAAAGCCCCTCTATTACGGCTGGCGCGGAAAATCTTTTCTCTTCGCCTCGGAGCTCAAAGCCCTCCGCGCGCATCCTGACTGGGAAGGCGATATCAACGCCGACGCTTTGGCCGATTACATGAAACTGGGCTACGTGCCCGCTCCACGTTCCATCTACAGAGGGATTTACAAACTGCCGCCCGCCTCCATCTTGAGCTTCCACACTTCGGACCCACCCGGGTATCTGCCGGAGCCGCGCGCGTATTGGCGCGCGGAAGATTTGGTGGAGCGCGCATCCGCAGACAAAAAGGCGTTCTCCGAAGATGAGGCGCTTGATCAACTAGAAGAGGTCCTGAAGCGCTCCGTGCGCCAGATGCTGCGCTCCGATGCGCCGCTGGGCGCGTTTCTTTCTGGCGGGGTCGATTCCTCGACCGTGGTCGCCCTGATGAAGGCGGAGAGCGGCGCTCCCGTCCAGACGTTTTCCATCGGATTTCACGAGAAAGGCTACGACGAGACCCATCATGCGCGCGAGATGGCCCGCCATCTCGAAACCGAACACACCGAACTCTACGCAGGGCCTGGAGAAGCGCTCGAGGTCATCCCTCGCCTGCCCCGGCTCTATGACGAGCCGTTTGCGGATCCATCCCAGATTCCCACGCACCTGTTGTGCGCCCTCACGAGGAAGCACGTGACGGTCGCCCTCTCGGGCGATGGGGGCGATGAGCTTTTCGGCGGCTATAACCGCTATTTCTGGGCGCCCAAGATCTGGAGGTGGAGCAATCGGCTGCCGGAGCGAGTAAAAAAACGAATCGCGAAGGGGCTGGTGACGCGACATCCTGCGCTGGCACGGTATTATGAAAAAATATTTTCCCTTCTGCCCAAACGGTATCAGGTGAAAATGGCCGGGGAGAAGCTCCTCAAGCTGGCGGATCTCTTGGGCGCAGCAAGTCTCGATGAGACGTACCAACGTCTGAGAACGCAAGGCGATGCTTCGGTTTGTCTCCATGCGCAACGGGAACCGGAAAGCGCACTTACCATTCCAGTCGGTCTTAATCATGCGGATTGGATGATGTACCGCGACATGGTGGAATACCTGCCCGATGATATCCTCGTAAAAGTGGACAGGGCGGGCATGGGAGCGAGCCTTGAGGTGAGAGCACCCTACTTGGACCACCGCGTCGTAGAGTTCGTCTGGAGCCTTCCCTTAAGGCTGAAGCTGCGGAGAGGAGAAGGAAAATGGATTTTAAGACGGTTGCTGTCCCGCTACGCTCCCGCCTCGCTGATTCAAAGGCCTAAAATGGGGTTCGCCGTTCCTGTCGGCGAATGGCTGAGAGGGCCTCTCAAGGACTGGGCGGAAGATTTGTTGACAGAGTCGCCACTCAGGGAAGAGGGATTTTTTCGCGCAGATTCGATCCGCGCGATGTGGGGGCAGCACATTTCCGGTGAAAGAGACTGGCAATACTGTCTCTGGGGCGTGTTGATGTTTCAGGCGTGGCTGGACGAGCAAGGGCGATGAGATGAACAAGACGTTATTTTTGCTGGATTTAGAGGACAGATACTTTTGGAGCCACAGGCGCGCGATCGCGCTGGCGGCGCGGGATGCGGGATACCGCGTCATCGTGTGCGTGAAAATCGGCGGAAAATACATGGAGCGGATTCGTGCGGCGGGATTCGAGTGCCTCGCTTTGGAGAATGAAAACAAGGAAGGGATCAGCTTCCTGCGGGAATTTCAAACCCTCCTCAAGCTCATTCGCGCCTACCGGAAATACCGCCCCCGCATCGTCCACCATTTCGGTGTGAGAAACCTGCTTCACGGCTTGATTGCAGCGCGTCTCGCCAAAACGCCCTTCGTCGTGAACTCGCTCCTGGGACTGGGGTCGCTCTTTTCCGAAAACTCGCTGAAGCTGAACATCCTGAGAAAAATCGTCTTGTTCTCGCTGCGGCGTTTTCACCGAAGGAAAAACACCCGTGTCATCGTGCAGAACGACGCCGATAGGGAGATGATTCTCCAAAACGTGCTTCCCGATGAATCGCGTCTGAACGTCGTTCGCGGTTCGGGCGTCGACGTACGCTCCTTTCATCCCGCCCCGGAACCCTCGGGCATACCACTGGCGGTGCTCGCCTCCCGGATGCTCATAGAAAAAGGAGTGCATGAATTCGTAGAGGCGGCAGCCCTGCTTCAAAAAGAGGGCTTGAAAATTCGCATGGCGTTGGTGGGAAGCCCGGATCCCAAGAATCCATCTTCGGTCCCCGAATCCACACTTTCTGAATGGAACCGCGAGGCCAGAGTCGAATGGTGGGGCCACAGGGAAGACATGGGCAAAGTTTGGAGAGGCTGCCACATCGCCGTTTTGCCGACTTATTACAAAGAGGGTCTCCCGAGAAGCCTGCTTGAGGCGGCGTCATGCGCCCGCCCGCTGGTTACCACCGGCGTTCCGGGTTGCCGGGATATTCTGAAAGACCGTGTGAACGGACTGCGCGTCGCGCCGCGAGATTCAAAAGCCCTGGCTGACGCCATCAAAAGGCTGGCCGGGGATGCCGACCTGAGGCGAAAGATGGGTGCAGCGGGACGGAGAATCGTGGAAAGGGAGTTTTCCGATGAAATCGTCTCGGAAGAAATCTTGAAGCTCTATGAGTGCATGAGCGCGACGGAAAAAGAACGACAGAAGAAGTGAGGCAGGTTTCGGCTGGTCTGATGGATGGAGGATGAAACTTCTCCTCAGATGCCATGACGGCCTAGGCACCATGGCCCCGCAGGCGTAAAAAAGTGAGCATTGTCAGGAATATCACTTGCAGGTCCATCCAGAACGAATAGTTCAGAATGTAGTATAAATCGTACTCCAGCTTGATTTCGTAGTCTTCAATCTGGTCGACGTAGCCCTGCCGAACTTGCGCCCACCCCGTGATTCCCGCGGGAACGAGTTCTCGATATCCGAATTCGGGATAATGTTGTTTGGCTACCTCCAGCGTCTTGATGTACTCCGCCCTGGGGCCGACGATGCTCATATCCCCCTTGATGACGTTCCAGAGTTGGGGAAACTCATCGAGATGATACCGGCGCAGGAAACGCCCGAACGGATAGATTCTCGGATCGTTTTCCTTCGTGGACATGGTTCCCTGCGGCTGGCCAGCATTCACGCGCATGGTCCTGAATTTATAGAGAGTGAACAATCTGCCACCCTGGGTAACACGAACCTGAGAATAGAATATCGGCCCTTCGCTCACGAACTTGATCAGAATGGCGAGCAGAAGTCCAAAGGGAGCGAACAAGATTAGAGCCGAGATGCTGAATCCCAAATCAAACGCACGCTTGCATAGGTGCTGACGTCGGCTCAATACCTGTCCGCTCTTGAAGACGGATAATTTCCCGCTACCGGAAATAGACTCCAAAGGAACGCGGTTTTTCATGAGATTGCTCTTTTTCGCTTTACATTCAAACCGAATTTCCATATATTCGAACGAATAGCGAAAATATAACGAAAATACTGCCGCGCGGTCGAAACAAAATTCATAATCCACCGTACGGGCAGAAAATACGACACAGCTTCACGCAAGGCAAAACGGATGAGAACGAAGAAAGAATCAGGGCGTAAAACGAATTGCCGACTGTTTCCGACGTACTTTGGGGGAAGTTGATGAAATTTGGATTTTCCTTCCATCGCAGAGGGCACTAGCCCACAACCCTGGTTGTTGGATGAGGGGAGTGATAACGAAAACACATGAGCGTCGAACCCTCACGAATTTTGGCGCAAAAGCGAGTCTGAGTCCTCGAGCCTTTTACGGGCTGGTCGGCACACAATCCAAAATCCATGGAGTGTGGTTTCACGCCTATTCCGACATTGAGGGAGCCGTGTTGTATTCAGCGAGCAGCCCGTGAATCTACGCGCATGAACTGTATGCCAAGAGGCATAGTGTGATGAAAAACCGGAGTTGTCAACTTCAAGCGAAGCATAAGAATTTTGAGGCATATACGTTTTTATCGATCATGAAGGCGTGAGATTTTCGGTCCCTTTCAAGAAAGTCTCCGTCTCCTGGAGGCCATTTTCCTTTGATGAATCCTTCGTTCCTGGCATATGGCGCCATGGCCATCGGCGCGGCTGCGATCATCGGGTCGAGCCTATACAACCTCGGAGCCGGGGGAGCACTGTTCTTGTTCCTGAACCCGCTCGTGAACATTGAGGTCGCCTTCGGTGATACGGGAAGAAGCATCTCGTACGACAAAATGGCGATCTTGGCATTGGCTTTGGGCTTTGCGTGGCATGTTCTGAGAAACAAAAAACGCCTCAGTCTCCAAAGCCAACCGATTTTTTGCTACATATGGCTCGTCTACATCGCTTGGAGTCTCGTGGCGGCATGGCTGAACGGCGCTCCTCTGAAACAACAATTCTGGGGCCTTGCCGAAACGAGCGCCTATTTCATCACATTTCTCGTTTTTCAAATTATCTGTGCGAACGGCGCATCCCGCAACCGGATACCGAAAGCCACCCTATATGGCGGTGTCATCATGCTGGCGGCGGTCTTGCTCCAGAATCTGGCCTATCAAATCACCTGGAAAATCTGGGGGCCGCATCATGTTTTTAGTGCCGATTTGCTGTACTCGCCATTTCCCCGGGTATTCTTTTATTCCCGGCCCGGTCCGATAGGACATCCGAATTTTCTGGCTGCCTATCTGGTTCTATGGGTGACTCTTTATCCACTGCTTTTCCGCACGCTTTCACGCCCGGCGGCGTCCGTCATCCTCGCTGCGCATCTCATCGTTTTGGCATCGACGGGCAGCTACGGAGGAGTCCTGGGCTTCGCCGTCTGCTGTTCGGTGGTGTTGTATTTCACGAAGCAATGCCCCACGAGCATGACTTCCGGCCGCATTTCCTTCACCGGCAGCCGCCTCTTCCGGCACTTCCTGGCAGCTTCCTTGATTTTATCGATAGGCGCCGTCGCCGCCACTGACGAAGACTTCATGGACCTATCGCTGCTCCCTAGAATCTATATCTATCAAATCGGCGGAAAAATGCTTGCAGAGCGTCCTCTGGCGGGCCACGGAAACGGCCTCTTCCCTCAGGCGTTTCAGAAAAACGAGAGCGCTTACATCAAAAGCCAGGGACTGAAAGCACCGCCATGGCGAGTGAAGGATTCCGATTCAGGGAGAACTGATAAGTCCCGGGACCGGGGCGAGGTACACCTCAACGATAGGGACCAAAATCTCTCGCCGCTTTCGGCCCATTCCTCTTATCTCAAAGCATTCGTCGAAACAGGTTTTCCGGGAGGCTTTCTGTTCCTGTGCCTGATTGCCAGCGGACTCATCGAGGTGTTTTTTCATCTGAGGAAAACGGGGCGGCTTTCGATACGCTCACCCGAAGCCTGGGGATGGGCCTCCTGCATCGGCGTATGTTTTCAGGCCGGAGCCGAGAACATCTTCTCTTCTCCCAAAATTTCCGTTCTCTATTGGGCCATCACGGCGTATTGCCTGACGGCGAAATCCTCGAGATCGGAAATCCCCTAAACAGACCCGCCAGAACTTCACCATACAGACAGCGGACGAAACGGAGCAGAATGGCGAACAGCCAGTAGGGATAAAAATGCGCCGTCGTGGATACGGCTACGAACAAGGCAGCGATGGTGGAGAAGATGACGGCGAAAGGCATTATGAGGTGGAGTGAATCTTCATGTGGCGGCAATCGGTAGATTTTGAAAAAATACATCCCGCCCGTTGTTAGCATAGTCATCACTAAAACGAGGCCTAGCAATCCCAAGTCCACGACAAAGTTCATCGGCAGGCTATGCAGGGAAACCGGTGCGCTCCTTCTTGGATTTTCTTGAAACAAATCCGAAGTCGACCATCCCCGAATACCCGATTCATACAGGGTGATGTCGCCGTAAAAATACGCAGACATGCTCGCCGGCGTATTCTTGGAGTACCCATACAAGAATCCCTGCCTCGGCCCGCCCCCCAGGAAAGGCCGCGCAATTAGCACGTCCGCCGCCCGCGCGTACTGAAAGAACCGCTCTTTTACACTCACCGAGAGATTCGATGCCTCGACGAACTCCCCACGCACCTTCGTCCCCACCATCGCCGAAACGCCGATGCACGCGAGGAAACCCAATGCCACGAGACAAGAAACGAAAAAAGACTTCATCTTTTCCTGTGCGCCCGGACGTCTTTTGAATTTCACGAAAAAGAGAATCAAAAGGTATGCGCCCAGGAACAGCGCGAAAATCGGAACCCTGCGCCATGTAGAAAATACCAGGAGAATTCCGGCAAACGACGCGAACAGATAAAACCAGGCGCCTCTTCTCCAGTAAAAGTAAAAGGCGGCACCCGCAAGTATCAGCCCGAGTCTGCTGGCGACGATGTGGTGCCGGGCGAACATGCTGAGGAAAAACTGCCCCTCGTGATTGAGCGAATACGGATTGGGAATGTGTGAATAATAGAACAGAATGCTCTCGACACCCATCGCCAAGGCGACCCAGAACACACTCTCTAGCACCCTCTCGAACTCCTCTCTCCCCCACCGGTTGTTATGAACCAGATACCATGCGAGCATGCCGTCAGCGTAGGGCACGGTATCGGCCAGGAGCCGATAGAAGGGAACCGACGTCTTGATGGGATCATCCTGAACATAGCCATGGACTATCCCTGCCCAGAATATCACCCAGAACCAAAGGGCGGCGACGGCAAATCCCGGCGCCGGTTTTCTCCCCCCGAACCGAATGACTTCTACCGCCCATGCGGCACACATCAAAACGAAAAGTAGCACGTAGACCTTATACGGACCCACGAATTGACCCGGGAAGTAGGGAACACGCTCCCACGGGATGAAAAAATAAACGGCATGCAGACGAATGGCCGCGTTGGTGAGTCGACGAGGAGAGGCGTTTGACGCCGCGCGGTCCACGCTCACGGAAAAACTACTCCCGCGCGTCCGGACGTCTGGAAAAATAGCTTTTCTTCACCCACATGCGTACCTTGTGCGGCAACATGCGATATGAAAACCAAAGCGGCAACAGCGCCCGATACGAAAATCCGCCTCCCAGAGCGCGAATCGCCCTGTCTTGCAGCACTACCCCATCGAGCACATAGCGAAGCCTGGCACCCCGCTCGAAGAATTGTCTTGCATGGATTCTTTTTGCAGCTACGGGCACTTCCAAGGACCCGAGCTTCAACCCATTTTCATACAATCGAACGTACAGGTCCCAATCGAGTTGGCCGGTGCGACTCTCGTCATAACCTCGGATTTGCTGCATCGCCTCGCCTCTCACGAACAACGACGTGTGAACCACCGGATTAAAAAGCATGAGTTTTTTCCTCAGGTCGCTCAGCGAAGTCCTCGCCTTTTCCAATCCGAATGCGGGCCAATTTGGGACGTCTTCGGCATGAAAGGCGAACAAGGGAGAAACTACGGCAGAATAATCAGGAAAATGCTGCATCGCCGCTTTTTGAATTTCAAGTCTTTTGGGGTGAGACAAATCGTCGGCGTCATGGCGGGCGATAAATTCACCTCTGCTCTCGCGCACCCCGAGGTTGAGTGCTCTCGCGAGTCCGATTCTTCCCGCCTCTATCAGGCGAATTCGGGGGTCGCGAAATTGCTTGACGATACAAATTGTATTGTCTGTGGAACCATCGTCGATGATGACGCACTCAAACTCAGGCTCCGTCTGCGCGAGTATGCTCTTCACGGCGGCGGCGATGTAGGCCTGAGCGTTGTAAGACGTCATCAAAACGCTAATCACTCCGAATTCCCTCCATTGCGTCAAGTAATCACCTAGTGATGGGGTCCAGCATCTCCCGAAACCAAAGCTCCAAAATCACCAGAAACCAGATCAGGGGATAGGCGGACCTCCCTTCCCGGAAATGGGCGTATCGCCTGCGCACCTCATTGGGCGAGAAAATCCCTCTTCTGCGAAGCGACTCCTCACTCAGAACATCTTCGAGGATTTCTCGCAAATCCTCCCTCATCCACTTCGCCATCGGAAGGGCGAAACCTTGCTTTCTTCTGGCTGAAATCTCAGGGGGGATAACGTCGCGGAGCGAAGCCTCGAGCAATCTTTTCGGGTGCCCCCACCTTCTCTCCCACCCGGGCGGCAGACCACAGACGAATTCCACAATGTGATGATCGACGAACGGCACCCGCACCTCCAGAGAATGGGCCATGCTCATCGTGTCGGTATCCCGCAAGGTTCTCCATCCCATATACACCTGCATTTCGAGTTCACTCAGAACGCTCCAGGGTCTCTCGCCGACGCGGACCAACGAGTCGAGCATCGTCAAAATATCTTCATCCGCCTTGCGCTCGCGAAAGTGGACCTGAAGTTGCGGGGAATACAAAGCCCTTTTCTCTTCGGGCCACAACAAAAGACGCGCCAAGGCGTACAATTTCAGCGGCGATTCCACCCATTGCAGCCGACGAAATTTTTCGATGCGCTCCAAAGACATATTCGGGCCAAAGGGGAGCGTCAGCGAGATAAGAGTCACAAGAGTTTTTCTCGCCGCCAAAGGCAACTTCCCCCAAACGGTCGACAATCGCCACCAACGGGGTATGAGGCGAAATGTGTCATAAC
>VXPH01000241.1 GCA_009839615.1 Nitrospinota bacterium | reverse complement strand
CGTCGGGCTTTCCCCTCGGGAAGCCCGACCCTCAAGGGGGGAGTGAACTTCAAAAGCGTGCGCGCAACCAAAATCGCTCCCGAGGATTTTTCAACAACCCCATAGCACGTGAGAGTCGGGGTTCGCCTTTGCGCTCCCCCGCAAGCTCGCATAGGCTGTCGCCTCAAATTCAGGGAGGACGTTCCATGTCGATGAAACCACTGATTCTCGTAGAGCGCGACGGCCCGCTCGCCACGCTCACGCTCAACCGCCCCGAGAAGCGAAACGCCATGAACTCACAGATGACCCGCGAGGCGAAATCGGCGATTGCCGACCTTGCGGGGGCGGGAGGCTTGCGCGTCCTGATCATCGAAGGCGCAGGGGACGTTTTCTCCGCCGGGGCCGACGTGGTCGAGATGGGCGCGCTGACAGAAGACACCGCGCGCGATTTCATCTCGAACCTCCACTCCCTCATCCGCAGCGTGCGCGAATTCCCGCATCCCGTGGTCTGCAAGTGCCGGGGCTACGTGCTGGGCGGCGCGCTGGAACTCATGCTCGGCTGCGACCTCCGCGTCGCGGCGGATAACACGAAGTTCGGTATGCCCGAGGTGCGGGTCGGCGTCCCCTCCGTCATCGAGGCGGCGCTGTTCGCCCCCTTCTGTGGTCTGGGGGCCGCGCAGGACCTGCTCCTCACGGGCCGGACGTTCGACGCACATGAGGCGCATCGTCTGGGAATCGTCCAGCGGATATGCCCGCCATCCAGGCTGGGAGAAACGACGCGTGAGGCCGTAATGGAGCTTCTCGAGGCCTCCCCCGGCGCACTCAGCGCCCAGAAGGCGCTTTTTAGAAGGTGGATGGGGGCCTATCTCGAAGCCGCCGTTCCACCTTCCATCGACGCCTTCGAGGCCTCGTTCCGAACCGGCGAACCACAGGAGGGCATGGCCGCAGCGCACGAGAAGCGTCCCCCTGCCTGGGCGCCTGGAGAGGGGTAAGCAGAATACGCCCCGCGGTGGCGTTCGCTGGTTTCATGTGGCATCTTCACTCATCCCGCCGTAACGAGACAGGAGACCCGATGACGGAAGATGAGGCCTTGATCACCCGCGTCCGCCCGATTCTCAGGCGGCGCAAGGGGTTTTCTGAAAAACGCATGTTCGGCGGCGTGTGCTTCATGATCAACGGCAACATGTGCGTCGGTACGTGGAAGGGCGCGCTCATCGTGCGTCTCGCCAGGGAGAACCACGAGACGACCCTCACTGAACCTCACACGAAACCCGCCGACATGGGCGGACGTGTGATGAAGGGCTGGGCGGTCGTCGAACCGGCGGGCATTGCGACCGAAGAAGCTTTGAAAGCATGGGTGCGCAGGGCGGCGAAGTTCGCAGGCTCGCTTCCGCCCAAGTGAGGGCGCTTCACCCATGACACTGAAATCCACTCTCATGAAGGATGAGATATGAAAGCGATCACAGTCCAGGGCGACGCAGGAATCGAAGGACTGGTGTACGGCGAGGTCCCCACGCCCGAGCCGGGAGAGGGTGAGGTGCGAGTCCACCTCCTGGCGTCTGGCATCAACCACATCGACGTCTACCAGTGCACCCCCGCCATGGTGCGCCACGATAAGCCCCACACCATGGGAGCGGACGGCGCGGGCGTGGTCGATAAGGCGGGGCCGGGCGTGAGCTTGAAGCCCGATGATGAGGTCGTCGTCGACCCCAACCTGAGCGACCCCACGAAGCCCGGTTACGGCATCGTGGGCGCGCACTGTGCGGGCACGCACGCGGAGTTCATCGTCTTGCCGGAAAAGAATTTATTTCCGAAGCCCGCGAACCTCTCGTTCGAAGAGGCGGCGGCGCTTCCCCTTGCCCTGTGTACGGCCTATCGCCAGCTCATCAGCCGCGCGCGGCTCGCGGCGGGCGAGAGCGTTCTCATCCACGGGGTGGGCGGGGGCGTCATGCTCTACTGCCTGCAACTCGCCGCGCAGGCGGGTGCTTTTACCATCGTCACCTCATCGAGCGAGGAGAAGCTCAAAGCCGCCAAATCCTTCGGCGCGGACGCCTGCATCAACTACAAGACAGGGGACGTCGCCCAAGCCGTGATGGAGGCTACCGATGGCCGGGGGGCCGACGTGGTGGTCGACAACGTGGGCGCGCCCACCTTCGCATTGAGCGCAAAGTGTGTCGCGCTGAACGGGCGCATCACCATCGTGGGCGGAGCGGCGCACCACGTGATCCCCGAGGTGAACCTGCGCGATCTGTATTTCAAGCAGGTCGACATCCACACCTCCACCATGGCGACGCCCGAGGAGTTCCATGCGGCGATGGCCCTCGCCGCGGAGGGCAAGGTGAAAGCCCACATCGACTCCACCTATCCCCTCTCGCGCTTCCGCGAGGCCATCGGGCGCGTGGCGCAGGGCGAACAGTTCGGGAAGGTGGTCATCACGAGAGACTAGGGGCAAACAGACCGCGCGCCGTTTTATCTTTTTGTGAATCGTCAACTTTCGGAGAACGCATAAAACATGAAAAGACACCTCGCAAAAACCGTCGCCGCGACCGCAGGCGGTGAGCGCGCCAATCACATGACGGCCAGGAAACCACCGGGTCTCGTGCCGCTTGATTCGGGAACGCCCAACTTCCCCACGCCTGAGCACATCACGGAAGCCGCCAAGGAGGCGATGGACCAGGGCCTCACCGGCTACGCGCCCGGACAGGGAGACCCCGAATTCCTCGAAGCCGTGTGCGAGCACGTCGAGCGCGAGGCGAACGCGAAATACACGCCGGGTTCCGTCATAGCGACGAACGGGGCGAGTTCGGGCATCTACGCCGTCATGACGGCGTTTCTCGACCCGGGCGATGAGGCCATCCTCATGGACCCGACGTTTTCCCTCTACGCCCACGTCGCCCTGCAACTCGGCGCCGTCCCCGTCCAGGCGCCCCACGACGCGGACTACCAGATCGACATCGAAGCCGTTCGCCGCGCCATCACCCTGCGCACCCGCCTCATCCTCGTCAACAATCCGAACAACCCCACCGGCGTGGTCTACCGGCGCGAGGATCTCACGGCCCTCGCCGAACTCGCCACGGAGCACGACCTCATGCTCGTATCGGACGAGGCTTATGCGAAAATCCTGCAACCCGGCTTCGAGCACGTGCCCCTGCTCTCGTTCACCGAGCATCGCGACCACCTCATCCTGCTCGACACCTTCTCCAAGACCTATTCGATGACCGGCTGGCGCTTGGGCTTCATGGTCCTGCCCGAGGATCTGCCCCAGCCGATGTTCAGCGTGCACCGCTCCATCAACGGGCCGATCAACACCTTCGTCCAGCGCGCGGGCGCGGCTGCGCTCAGGAGTTCGCAGGAATGCGTGGAGGAGTTTAAGCGCGAATACCACAAGCGGGGCCGGCTCATGAACGAAATGACGAGGGCTATTCCGGGCCTCATTCCCATCGAGCCCCAGGGCGGTTTCTACCAATACTGCCGGTATGAGTACCCCATTCCCTCGAGCGAGGTGCGAAAGCACGTCTGGGAGGCCGGGGCGGCGATCCGCAGTGGTTCGGAGTTCGGCGCTTCTGGCGAGAACCACCTGCGCTTCACTTATTCGGTGAATGAGGATGTTATCGAAAAAGGCATGAAGATCGTGGGCGAGGTGTTCCGCCACCTGGGCTGAGGGGGATTCGTTCTACGCAAAAAAGCCGCCCTCCCCCTGATGACAGCCATTGCCCGCTTCATCAATAGACCGGCAGAATATCCTTCTCGTAGGTCTCGTCCACGCCACGGGCGGCGGCGTAGAAAATCTCCTGTAGTCTGCGAGTGAGTTTTCCCGGCTTTCCGTCTCCCACCTCGATGCGGTCGAGCGATAGCACGGGCGCGACCTCTGCGGCCGAGCCGCAAATCATCGCCTCATCCGCCACGTAGATCTCCGTGCGATCCACCGGCCGCTCCACGGGTTCGGGGCCGATGTGCCTGCCGAACATCTCGATCACGCTGTCGCGCGTGATGCTCTCGAGAATCGAGTCCGTCACCGGCGGGGTGATGAGCTTGCCCTCGCGGATGATCATGATGCAGGTGCCCGTGCCCTCGGCCACCGTGCCGTTTTGGTTGAGCAGCAGTGCGTCGTCATACCCGTTGATCCTGGCCTCCACGCCCGCGAGCCTGCCGTTTTGGTAGTTGGCCGAAGCCTTGACGCGCGGCGGCACGGAATCGTCCGAGATGCGCCGCCAACTGCTCACGCACAGGTTCACGCCCCCCTCCTGCCGCTTGCGATTGCTGTTCGGCCCGCCGCTGATGAAGACGCAGGTATCCACCTCGTCCGCCGCGTAGCCCTTCATGTCCAGGGGGCCCGAATCGTCGAAATATACGTTGAGGCGGAAGTGGAGGTCTTCTTTGAACTCGTTCGCCCGTATCCACTCGACCACGGCGTCTTTGAATTCCTCCGCCGTGTAGGGCGGCGTCATCCGCATCACCCGCATCGAATCGAACAGCCGCCGGATGTGCGGGTCCATCTTCCAGAGGAACAGGTTGTTTCTCTCCTCGCTCCAGTAGGCACGAATCCCCTCGTACACGCTCGAACCCCTGAGGACCGCCTGGCTGAAAACACTGATCTTGGCCTCTTCGGGCGGAACCACCTCTCCGTTGAGCCATACCTTGGCATGATCGTAGCTGGGCACGGAAACCTCCGATTTGGAATTAAAAACGATTTGCCGAAAAGAAAAACACGGCATAATGAACATTTGGGGGCCGGTTGACAAGGGGCGTCCCCGCCTTGACGCTCGGACGCGCTTGGGCGTAGCGTATCTGCCAACTTACACTCCCTCTAAATTAGAGATTCGTATGAGTGAAGATAGCTTGGTGGCCATTGTTGAAATGCAGTCTGAAATCACGAAAATGCACATAGCCATCAATGAAATGCGCATCCGCGTAAACGAAATGCGGATGGGCGCTAATGAAAAATCCAATAAAGTCGATGATGAATCCGAAGCGGATGAAATTGTAAGAGACGCAGGCGATAGGACGGCTTATCTTCAAGGTCAGTTATCAGGACTGAAGACCGCATGTCGTTTTTTGATCTACGTCGTCAATGTGAGTGAAGAATGGAAAACCGATATCTTTAACACCTGCATGGAAACACTTGATTCATCCCCGACTGCTGTTGACCCATTATTCGTGAAGGGTATGGAAGATGCGCTGAAAACTATTTTCCAAAAAAACGAAAGTTTGTAGCTTAGAAATCCCGAAAATTTCAAAAAACTTCCCCATCCGGAGATTTTCATGCAACAGCCCACGGACACCCCCAAGCTCGCCGACGCCTACGCCGAATCCCTGCCCGCCTCGCGCGCGCTTTACGAGCGGGCGAAGGAGGTATTTCCCGACGGGGTGACGCACGACAACCGCAGGATGCAACCGTTTCCCATCTACGTCGAGCGCGCCGAGGGCGCCTACAAGTGGGACGTGGACGGCAACCGCTACATCGACTACTGGATGGGCCACGGCGCGCTTCTCTACGGGCACAACCCGCCCCACATCCGCGACTCTGTGAGCGAGGCCGTACTCCAGGGTTCGCACTACGGGGCGAGTCACCGGCCGGAAGTGGAATGGGGCGAATGGGTGCAGCGTCTGGTGCCTTGCGCCGAGCGGGTGCGCTTCACGGCTTCGGGCACCGAGGCGACGCACATGGCGCTGAGACTCGCGCGCGCCTTCACGGGCAGAAAGCGCGTGGTCAAGTTCGCGGGCCATTTCCACGGCTGGCACGAGGGGCTCGAAATCGGTGTGCGCGCCCCCTACACGAACGAACCCGAAGCGGGACAACTTGAAGTCGTGACCGACCTCGTCACCGTCTGTCCGCCAAACGACATCGAAGCCGTCCGGGAGGCACTCGCCCCGGGAGACGTTGCCGCGCTCATCCTGGAACCGACCGGCGGGCACTTCGGCACCATCCCGATGAAAAAGGATTTCGTGGCCGCGCTCAGAGAAGAGACGCAAAAGGCGGGGACGCTCCTCGTCTTCGATGAGGTGGTTACCGGCTTTCGCGTCTCGCCGGGCGGCGCGCAGGCGCACTTCGGCGTGACGCCGGACCTGACGAGCCTCGCCAAGATACTCGCAGGCGGCCTTCCGGGAGGAGCCGTCGTGGGCCGAGCCGACGTGCTCGAATACCTCGCCACCAACCCGGACCCCGAAGCGAACCGGCACATGAAAATCGCCCACCACGGCACCTTCAACGCGAACCCCGTCTCCGCGGCCGCGGGCGTCGCCATGCTCTCCTCGCTGGCCGATGGCCAAGCGACCGAGAAGGTGAACGCGCAGGCGCAAAAGCTGAGATTCGGCATGAACGAGATTCTCGCGCAAGAGGCGGTGGCCTGGCGGGTGTATGGCGAATACAGCGACTGGAAAATCTTCTTCGACGCCGACGCCCCGCCGCATGACGGGGAGGAGCAGAACGTGAGCGGAATCGACTGGCGGCGTCTCGACTCCAAGAACGCGCAGAAAAGCCGCGCGCTCAGACAGGCGCTCATCCTGCACGGCGTGGACTTCAACGGCGCGCGCGCCTTGGTGGGCACCTGCCACACGGACGACGTGATCGAGGAAACCCTCGCCGCTTTCCGGGCGGGCGTACAGACCATGAAGGAAGAAGGTATCGCCTAGCGTATTCCACCGAACCCATCAGACACCATGAAGGAGAGCCGCACTTGCACAGCGCGCTGAAAGGCCTTTTGAGCCTCGAATCCGGACGCATCGTGGACGACATGGAACACCCTTTCACCTGCCCCGATACCGGCGGAAACCTGCAGGGCAGCTACGACGTCGAGTGGATAAAGGCGAACGTGGACAGGGACGAAATCGCCCGCAGACCCCGGAGCATCTGGCGCTGGCGCGAACTCTTGCCCGTGCGCGATGAGCACAACGTGGTCTCGCTCGTGGAAGGCGACACCCCCCTCATCCACGCGGAGCGGCTCGGGGAAACGCTCGGATACAGGAACCTCTACATCCTGGATGAATCGAGAAACCCCACGGGCTCGTTCAAGGACCGGGGCGGCTCGGTCACCATCAGCAAGTGCAAGGAAGTGGGGGTTGACCGCATCGTGCTGCCTTCGTCCGGCAACGCCGCCGCCTGTTTCAGCGCATACTGCGCGCGGGGCGGCATCGAGTTCATCGGCTTCGTGCGCGACGACAGCTCTGCCGTCCATTGCCTGCAAGTCGGAGCATACGGGGCGTTTACACTCATCATCGAGGGCGATCAGGGCACGGGCGGACGCTTCGCCGAAGAGGTGTCGAAAGAGTTGGGCTGCCTCCACGCCACCCTGCCCCGGAATCTCTACAGAATCGAGGGAAAAAAGACGGCCGCTTACGAGATCGCCGAAAAACTCGGCTGGCGCGCTCCGGATCGCGTCGTCTGCCCCACAGCGGGCGGCACGATGGCGCTCGCAATGGACCAGGGATTCCGCGAACTACTCATTCTCGGCTGGATAGACAGGATGCCGGCCATCGACGTCGTGCAGCCGCAAGGCTGCGCGCCCATCGTCAAAGCCCTGCACAAGGGCGGCAAAGTCGAGCCCTGGGGCGAGGTGCGTACGAAATCCGCCGGTCTCACGAGTCCCTCCCCAGGTGCTGGCGAGCGCGTGGCGGGAGTTGTTCGGAAATCAGAAGGCCATGGCGTGCTCGTGAGCGACGCGATGAACCTGGAAGCCGAGTTTCAGATCGCAAGAAACGAGGGGCTTTTCCTGCAACCCGCTTCTGCAGCGTCCGTGGCGAGCCTGATGGAGGGCGCCGAGCGGCCCGGAAGACCGGAAGCCGATGAGGTAATCGTCTGCATTGGCACGGGTACGGGCAAGAACGCGGCGGAAGTAGCTGGCGCAGCCCTCGGCAGGCCGGAACGCATTCCGCCTGATATTGATGCATTCAAGCGAGCCCGCGCAAATTGGCGCGAAAACGGCGTTTGAAGTATCTGAATATATTCACGTAAATCCCGGGAAATCCAACACGTCGTCCCCTTGGCGCGCTTTCATCTCGCAACAGCATTCCTCACGCAGATAAAAAACGAAAGAATATACTCTTTCTTTCGCTTATTCATCATCTACCACTTCAGCATAATCCATATAAGTATCTATAGATAAACCTGTTATATGGCTTTAAGAAAATTTCTTTACTTTCGTATTATATTCGTTTATATTTTCTCTCTCACGCCAACTCGAACAGGGAGAACAACCATGGTAACGGAAAAAACCCTCCACAAACTGGCCATTCTCGGCGGACAATCCTTCGACGACAGGGAGGGTCCGCCCGGCATGCGGAAAAAGCCCAAATACCGGCGCAAGTTCCTGGCCTCGGACACGCCGGCGATATTTCCCGTTCCCTTCAAGGGCGGGCGCATCATGCCGCTTCTCTCCACCATGATGACCAACGCCTGCAGCTACGACTGCCACTACTGCCCCATGCGCGCCTCGCGCAACATGCCGCGCTACGCCTTCAGCCCCGAGGAACTGTCCGACACCTTCATGGCGTTAAAGAGAAGAAACCGCGCCGAGGGGCTTTTCATCACCAGCGGCGTTCCGGGCAGCGGCGTCACGGGGGTGGACAGGATGATAGCGGCGGCGGAAATCCTGCGATTCAAGCATCATTTCGGCGGCTATATCCACTTGAAGATGCTGCCCGGGGTGGAGGATTCCCAACTGAGCCGCGCCGCCCAGATCGCCACGAGGCTCTCGGTGAACCTCGAAGCCGCCACCCAGCGGGGTCTTCACGCCATGGCGCCCGAGAAAAGCCTGGAAACCGACCTGAAACCCGCCCTCGAATACGTGGGCAACATGGCGCGCGAGTCGTTTTTCGAGAGAACGGGCCTCATCATTGACGGCGTGACCACGCAGTTCATCGTCGGCGCCAGTGGAGAGAGCGACATGGACGTCCTCACGGCCTCCCATTCCCTCCAGAAGAGAGGCCTTTTGCGCCACACCCATTTCAGCGCCTTCAAGCCCGTGGAGGACACGCCGATGGACGGGGTGCCTTCGGTCTCCAAAACGCGCGAGCACAGGCTTTACCAGGCGGAACACCTCCTGCGCGAATATGAGTTCGGGCTGGATGAGATTCCCGCCACGGACGGCAACCTCGCGCTCGATGAGGATCCCAAGACGACGTGGGCGAGGAGGAACCTCTCGCAGTTCCCGGTGGAGATCATGACCGCGGACGCACGGACGCTCATGCGCGTACCGGGAATCGGCCCCACGTGGGCGAAGCGCCTCGTCGAGGTGCGCAGGAAAGCGCACATCCGCGATTTCAGGGATTTGACGCGTCTGGGCCGCATCCGCAAATCGGCGGCGGGCTGGCTCGCGCTTCGCGGAAAACGCCTGGGGCCCGAACCCGTGCTCGCCACGCAACTGAGCCTCGGCCTGCAGCACAGGGGCAAAAGGCGCGTCCATCCCTCGATGAGCAACTTGCCGCCCTGCTCATTTCGTTAATGAGGTGTCCAAAATAGGTTGATAGATCGCGCCCGCCGCTTGACGCGAAAAACCGATGGGACTACCCTTCCCGTCTCTCGCATCGCACCGATACTGGCGATGCGAGAGACACCGCTTCATGGCCCCTTCGTCTAGCGGTCAGGACACCGGCCTCTCACGCCGGTAACAGGGGTTCGAGTCCCCTAGGGGTCACCAGGCGGACGCCCCCCTGCTCAGGTCGAGCAGCTTTCAATTCCAAGAATTCACGTGCACGATTTCCTTGAGCGGGCGGCGCTCGGCGGGCTTGAAATTCGTCCCCAGCGTGTAGGCGACCGGGATGAGCGCCACCTGCATGAAATCATCGGGCACGCCGAGCAGGGCCGCCGCCTCCGCCTCGCAGCGCAGGTGCAGGGTGGTGTACACCGAACCCAGACCCCTCGAGCGAAGCGCCAACTGAAAACTCCAGACCGCCGGTATGACGGACCCCATGAGACCCGCCCACATGAACCTCGGCGGGTTTTCGGGCAGGAAATTCTGGATGCAGGGAATCACGTGCACGGGGGCGCGCTCGATGTTCTCGGCCAGATAGATGGCGGAATCGAACACCCGCGCATCCTGCGCGGCCCCGCTTTCGCGCGCCTGCGCCAGGCCTTGCGCGAGGTATTCGTCCCCTCCCTTGCGGTAGAGCCGGCCGAGTTCACGGCGTTTGTCCTCATCCGTCACCACGAGCCAGCGCCATCCCTGGCGGTTCGAGCCCGTGGGAGCCTGCAGGCCGAGTTCGAGACAATCCATCACGACCTCTCTCGGCACTTCACGATCGAAATCGAGGCGCTTGCGCACCGAGCGCGTCGTGGAGAGGAGTTTGTCGGTCATTTCCAGGTCAAAATCGGCCATGCGGTTCTCCTTTCGGGTGCGTATTCCAGAGAAATCAGGCGAGATGCGCCATGTTATCAAAACGAAGAGCTCGGTGTAACGCACGGCACCCCGGTTCCCAAGGATGGCGAGATTCTCCTATAATCGCCCAAAATTCCAATCACCAAAACGAGGAAAACCATGACGAACCAGGCAAGCGAGACGAGCAAAATCCGGCTGCTGAACCCTGATGAGGCGGCGGGCGATACGGCGCGTTTTTTCGAGGCGACGCGCGAGTTTCTGGGCCGCATCCCCAATTCCGCGCTCGCGATGGCGAACACGCCCTACATCGCGCGCTTCTACCTCCCCTTCAACGCCACGCTCCAGCGCAAGGGGATGGGCGGGCTGCTGACGTGCAAGATCAAGGAGATCGTGGTTCTCAAGACGAGCTTCGTGAACGCCTGCGCCTACTGAATCGCGCACAACACGGCGCTTGGTCAAGCGACGGGAATCACGGATGCGCAGATCGAGGCCATCGCGTCTGACGACTACATGACCTCCCCCCTCTTGAACCCGCGCGAGCGCGCCGCCTGCCTGTGGGCGGAGCACTTTACGCGAAACACCGCGCGCGAGAACCCGGGCGTGCTCGAGGAGGTGAAGCGGCACTTCACCGACGGGGAGATCGTCGAGATGTCGCTCATGAGCGGCAAGCAGGGCATGATGAACCGCTTCATGGACTCGTTCGCCATCCCCATCGAGGATGAGGGCGAGGTGAACAAGATCAGGAAATCCGTGCGCGGGAATCCCGACAAGATGAAGGCCTACCTGCAATCGCTCATCGACAACTGGCCCGAGGATTTCCCCGAACCCAACCCGGATGAGTAGGCGCGCTCCCGAGAGCAAATGCGAGCAAATGCGGGCAAATGCGTGGTTCCGGAAAACTTTTTAATTCGATAAATTTCGATAATTATATAATGTATTACTTTAATATATTCCGACAACCTGTTAATTCGGAATACAATATTTCGTTAGTTTGATC
>VXPH01000195.1:3768-11320 GCA_009839615.1 Nitrospinota bacterium | reverse complement strand
CCGCTCTACTGGTGCGCGGGCTGTCAGGGCTCGATGTATCCCCTGACGGGCAACGTGGGCGCCCACGTGGGCGGCGTGCAGGCCTCGCTCCTCGCCGCGCAAAGGCTCGTCTTTCGCCTGCACCGGACCCTGCTCGCGTGGGGCACGTCGGGATCGGCGGCGCTGTGCGGCCGCTACCCCATGCCCCTCATGAAGAAATCCCAATACCGCTGGCAGATGACCCAGCCCGTCCCAGCCACGGCGCCGGGGGCAGGCTGCAACCCCACGGGCCGCTCGACCGTGATCTGGGAGTCGCTGCGCGAGCTCCCGGTTTCCGGGGAAAACTTCGGCTATCTCCTCTGGCGCAAGCGCAACTGCTGCCTCCTCTGATTGGGTGGACAGGATGAAACGATTCTTGATTATGCGAAGCGTTGCTCTCTCATATGCGTTTCTTCTCGCGGCGTTGTCTGCTCAGGCTCTCGCGCAGGAAAAGGCCGAAGAGAATGTTCGAGATATGGTGGAGAAAGTGCTCCGCAAAACGAAAACATCGCCACACCCCGACCTTAACGACTGGTCGCGCTTGGTACTAGAGCGCGCTCTCGAACGAGCCGGAAAAAACGCCACCGAAACCTCCGCCCCCCTTCCGGCCGAAAGCCGAGCGGGGAGCCTCGCGGGTGAATTTTCGGCGCCGCGACGCGGCGCGGAAGTCATCGTCTTCATGAGCCTCTCCGTTCCAGCCGCGGGCTGGCGGGAATGGAGCCTGGAAGCGACCCGGATCGGCGCGCCGCTCGTCCTGCGCGGCGTCACGCGGGGCGGGCTCCGGGCCACCCTGAAGCGAATCGGAACACATCTCGCGGAAGGCGGAGGCACTGCCATCGACCCGCACATGTTCCGGCTGTTCGGAATCGACGCGGTCCCCGCCGTCGCCGTCGTACCGGGCGGCGTCCCGCCCTGTTCGAGGAGGGGCTGCTCGGGAGACATGCCGCCGCCCCACGACCTCGTCAAGGGAAACGTCGGCCTCGACGCCGCGCTTCGAATCGTCGCCGCAGAAGGCGGACCCGGCCGCGAGACGGCGCGGCTTCATCTCGAAAAACTCGGGGGAGAACACGAATGAAGCGCAACGGCAGAATAAAGGCCGCCGTCCTGATCCTGCTCATCCTGGCGCACCTGCCGGTGGGAGACTCGCGCGCCGAAGACCCCAAGGCGGCGGCGCGCGCGACGGGTGATGCAGGACGAACGGCTGCCTCGGCCCTGGCGAAGGACCCCTCATCCGCCTCGAAAATCCCGGGCTACGCCGGAATGAACGTGCCCGAGCGCGATCTGGGCGCGGATGAGCTTGAAGACGCGGCGCAAGGAGCGCTCGCCGATCCCGGCGATCCGGGCGGACGGGCCGGGCGCTACGTGAGCGAAGGGATGAGCGCGCGCGAAAAAGTCGAAATCGAAACCGGCGACCCGGTATCCGTGCGCGGGGAGGAGGTACAGGGAGATCCGGATGCTCCGCGCTTCAGGGCTTCGGGACTCGCGTCGGGGTCGGTCACGGACTGCGGCGCGGGACTCGCACAAGCCGAGTCGGGCGGCGCCTGCGGCTCGGTCTCCTGGTGCGCCGGCGCGGATTGCGAGACGAAATCCATACAGTCGAATACGGGGTTCGTCGATTCGGCGGCGAAGCTCAACATGGTGATGGAGCTCGGCGGCGAGGAGTTCGACCGGGGGAACCTTCTCTTCTTCCGCGGCGAGCGGCGCGCGTGCCGGATACGCTGGGGCGGACTGGCGAATTGTTGCAAGGACTCGGGCCTTCTCATCGGCTTGGGCGACTGCACCGAGGCGGAGCGCCTCCTCGCGCAGGAGCGCCACGCGGGCAACACGCACTACCTCGGGGTCAGGTGCGCGAAGCGGATCTTCGGCGTCTGCGTGCGCAAGGAGCGGGTCTGGTGCGTCTTCGGCTCCAAGCTCGGCCGCATCCTGCAGGAGGCGGCGCGCGCACAGCTCGGCATCGGCTGGAACAGCTGCCGGGGCTTCACGGTGGATGAGATGGAACGGATCGACTTCGAGGCCGTGGACCTCTCCGAGTTCACGTCAAACCTCATCGACGGGGCGAGCGAACCCGATGTCACACTCCCCGAGACCGGCGCAGCGCGCGAGACGATGCGCGAGCGGGTGCGTGATTTCTATTCGAAGAACGAGTGAGGAGCGATCATGAAAACCATCAGCGCACTGTTGCTCGTCTGTGTGCTCCTGCTCACCTCCGCCGCCTCCACAGACGCGCGGGAGTGGCGCTCCTGGTGCGGCGCGGACGCCTCGCGGCCTCTCGGCTGGCACTTCTACTGCGACCGCGACGAACCGGAGGAGGAGGCGCCGCGAACCGGACAAACGCCTCCTGAAAGCGCCCAAAAGCGCATCCAGACGATGCGCAAGGCGCTCGAAGACGTCCGCGCAAAGGCGATCATCGAACCCACCCCCGGGAACGTGACGGCATATCTCCGCTTGCAGCAAAGGGTCCTGCAATCCGCCGCCGCGTTCTCGGACGCCTTCCGGCGCGCCGTCTGGGCGAACCCCGATCTCGACTACACGCTAAGGCGCCCCGTGGGCGCGCTCGCCAAGAGGCTCTGGACCGAGGAACGAAGGGCGGAGCGCGACGCGGCATTGGCAAGGCTCGGGGAGCGCTACGGCCTGATCTACCTGGGATCGGACAAATGCCCGGCCTGCAGGGTGTTCGGGCCGCTGCTGCGCGCATTCGCGCTTCGCCACGGACTCGAAGTCCTCGCCGTGTCGACCACGGGAGGGTCCCTCGAGGGCTGGCCGGAGGCGGTCGCCGATCGGGGCCGCGCCGCGCGCCTGGGGATACGGGCGTCCGTACTTCCCGCCCTCATCCTCTACGACGCGAAGACGAAACGCGCGGTTCCCGTCTCATACGGCGTGGTCGCGGAAGACCAGATTGCCGATCGCATCTTCGCCCTGACCGCACGGGAGGTCGGAAGTGACTACTAGAGCAAACCACGCAATCCTTGCGGCGGCGGCCCGTTTTTTCGCGGCGGTCCTGGCCGTGGTCGTCGTTTTCACGGCGCCCGCGCGCGCGGACGTCCTCTCGGAGATGGAGAGCTTCTGGCGGGGCGCGGCCGTGAACACCACGGGTCCCACCGCATTCGACGGCCAGGCTTCGGGCCACTGGACGCTCGGCAACCTCTACCTGAGAGCTCCGGTGCGCTCCGAGTCGATCGCGACGGTGAGCCTCCCCTCATACCGCGCCGGCTGCGGGGGCATCGACGCGTTCGCGGGAGCCTTTTCCTTCATCGATTCCGACCAGATGATCGCCTTCGCGCGCGCCGTGGCCCAGAACGCGGCGGGCTTCGCCTTCGAACTCGCGCTCGAGACCATCTCGCCCGTGATTGCCGAGACCATGTCGAAGCTGAGAGCGCTCGCCCAGTGGGTGAACAACCAGAACCTGAATTCCTGTGAGACCGCCCAGGCGCTCGTCGGCGCGGTGTGGTCGAAGAACGACCGGGCGAGCGCCGCCATCTGCGCGGCGATCGGGACGAGGCAGGGGATTTTTTCGGACTACGCCGCCGCGCGCCACGGCTGCGGGGCGGACGGGAAGCGGAACTCGACCCTGGCGGCCGCTACGGGACCTTTGAAAGAACAGGCGCCGGTCAACGTGAACTACGCCTGGCGCGCGGTCAGGGCCTCGGGCTTCCTGGCGTCGGACCGCGACCTTGGCGAGTTCGCCATGTCGGTATCCGGGAGCGTGATCGTGACCGCGCCAATATCGGACTCGGACCCTTCCGGTCCCCGCGTGCGCGTGCTCGAACCCCTGGCGCTCGACAGGAGGGTGACGGAGGTCCTCATGGAAGGCGGCGGCGATCTGCCCGTCTACCGCTGCGACACTCCCGTGGAATGTCTCAACCCCACGCTCGGACGCCTCACGGTGCCGGCCGCGCGAGGCTTCCGGAACCGGGTCGCGGAACTGCTCCGCCGTCTGGTCGACGCGGTGCGCAGGGACACGGCGCCTCCGCCCGACGCCCTGGGACTCGTGAACCTCACGACGCTTCCCGTCTACAGGCTCGTGAACGCGGCCGCCGCCTACCGCGGCGCCGTGGTGGAGCAGGAGGTGGACGCCCTGGCCGAAGCCGTGGCGCTCGACGTGCTCCAGGTATGGATATCGGACCTTCACCGCACGATCGAGGAGCGAGCGGGATCGATGGACGTTGCGGACGGCGAGCGTCTCACGCGCTGGCGCGAGGGGTTGAGAAGAAACCGCGCCGCCCTCGCGCGCCACCGGAACGAGGGTCTCGAACGCTTCAACACCGCCCTCGCCGTGGTCGAGAAGTTGCGCCTCATCGAGACGGAACTCGCCGGCGCGCTCTCGGCCGATCTCAGGGCCGCGCTCGCCTTCTCGCGCGGCGCGGCAGGCGCCAGATAGTGAGGCAGAGAGAGACAACCCATGTATGAAATCTTCACCCTGGGCGGCGGGACCTACCTCGTCGATCTCCTGAACGCCGTCGCCGCCATCACGGGAGGCGGCGCCTTCGTGATGCTGGCGCAGATTGCGGGGGTCACGGGACTCGCCTGGGCGCTGTTCCGCACCGCGTTCGGGGGGTCGTGGAAGGACAACGCGAAATGGCTCCTTATCTTCATATGCGTCTGGGGCGCGCTGGTGGTACCGAAAGGAACGGTGCGGGTGGTGGACAGGCTGGACCCGGCCCTGGCGCCCGCCGTCGTCGCGAACGTGCCGCTGGGCCTGGCGCTGTTCGCCTCGCTCACGAGCCGGCTGGGGGACGGCCTCACGCGCCTGAGCGAACAAGCCTTCTCCCTCCCGGCCGACCTGGCCTACCGCAGGCACGGACTCATCTTCGGCGCCAGGCTCGCCGCCGCAACGACCCGGATGGAGGTGACCGACGCCGTCTTCGCCAGAAACCTGAGGGCATACGCCAGGCAGTGCGTGTTCCACGCCCTGCTCCTGGGGCACATATCGGCGGACGACCTGAGGGAGAGCACGGACCTCTGGGCGCTCGTCACGGCTTCGGGTTCGCCCTCGGCGGGCGCCTCGCCCGCGCGCATGGTGGAATACGCGAGCCGGGGCGCGGCCTCGGGCACGGGCGCCACGACGCTGGACCGCGAGATCGTGACCTGCGCCACGGCCGCATCGCGCCTCGACGCCCTCTGGGGGGCGGAGGTAACGCGCGCCTCGGGCCTCTTCGGGATGAGGCTCTTCCCCGGGGCGGCGAGCGAGGCGTTGGCGCGCGCCGAGCTCATGGCCGCTCTCCCGGCGGCGCACGACTACCTGATAGGCGCTTCCAGATCGGCCGCCGAGGTCCTGCGCCAGCAGATGGTGCTGAACGCCGTACACGACGCGGGCGAGCAGTGGTCTGCCGAGGCGGGAAACGCCGCGGCGCTCAGGTCCTACACCGAGGCCCGAGCCGAGGCGCAGACCGTATCGGCCTACCGGGCGATCGGGAGACAGGCGGAGACCTGGGTCCCCATGCTCCGTATCGTATTCGAGTGCCTCTACGTGGGCGCGTTCCCGATGGCGGTGCTCCTGATGCTCACGCCTGCGGGCGGCGCCATATTCCGCTCCTACTTCTCGGGCCTCGTCTGGCTGCAGAGCTGGGGTCCGCTCTACGCGATCCTGCACCGGGTCGCCATGGGAGAGGCCGCGGAGCGCATGGGTGCGGCCGCTCTCATGCCGGGAGACGACGTCGGCGTCTCGCTCGTGGCGCAGGCGGGTATCCGGGCCGTGGCGGCCGACGTGGCCGTGATGTCGGGCTACCTCTCGATGTCGGTGCCCTTCCTCGCGGCGGCCCTCGCCTACGGGGTGGGCCGCGCGACCTCGCTCGCGACCTCGGTTCTTTCGGTCGGACAGGAAGCCGCTTCGTCCGCCGCCCAGGAGGGCACGACGGGCAACATCTCGCTCGGCAACACGAGCGCGGACACGCACCGCTTCGCGTCCGTGGAAGGTCACCAGCTAAGGACTTCGGCCCTCGTGGACACGGATCGCTACACGGGCTTCGCGCCCGGCGGCGCCGCCTATACGGTGACCGGAGAAGGCGCCGCCGTGATGGACGCAAGCTCCGCCACGAGCCGTGTGCCCGCGGCGGGCGTCAGGCTGTCCGAGTCCCTGGCGCAGAGCCACGAGGTGCGAGCGGGTGCGGCCATCGAGCAGGCCCGCCACTTCTCGGCCGAGGCGGCGGCGGCCAGAACGGCCGCGGCGACGGACTCCGCCGCCATGGTCGAGCGCTTCTCTCATGACGTGAGAAGCGGCGTCACCCACGCGCGGGGGGTGACGGAGAGCGAGAACGCGGGCGCGCAGCGCCTTGAATCACACCTGGAAAAACTCTCGCAAGCCGGCGGCATCACAAAGGAGCAGGCCGCGAGCCTCACGAGCGAGGCCAGGGTGGGAGGCGGCTTCGACTTCATCGTCAGGATGGGCGCCGGCGGGTCCGCGAGCTGGCGCGGACATACGTTCTCGCGCGAGGCCTGGAACCGGATGACGGACTACGCGGGCCAGAGCGGACTGCTCGACCTGTGGTCGCGCGTAGCCGACGCATCAAAGCGCTACACGAGCGCAACCGGCGAGAACGAGATGAAAAGCCTGGAGGAGAGTTTCGGGGCGAACCTCACGCGCATGCGGCGTTTTTCCGAGCAGGAGGCGGTGAGCCGCAGGGAGGCTGAGAACTGGAGTACGCAGGCGGCCGAGGTGCGCGGCAACTCCCGGGCGATAGAGAGCGAACTCGGACAGCCCTTCTTCGCGTGGCTCACGACGCGGGTGGGCGCGGATGGACGCGAGATAGGAGCGGCGGGCGCGATGCGCCTGGCGTCTCCGCAGACGACGGAAGACGCGGAAGTGCTGCGCGCCCATGCCGCCGCCTTCATCGCCGAGCGTTTCCCGGCGGGCGAGGGGCCGGAGCCCGCGCCCGATCGGGCGGATTACGAGCGGGCGAAGGAGGGCTTGCGCGACGCGGCCGGGACGGATGCCGCCTGGAGGGAAGGGGCGGTATCCGTGCGCGAGCGGGCGAGCGGCAAGGGCGCGCCCGCGCCGGGCGGCGCCGTCAGGCGGGCGGAACGAGGGCGCGCGGAGATAGAGACCGAACTCGACATCCGGGAGGCGGGACGTACGGCCCGGACGGAAGTGACGGAGGGGCGCATCGGAGAAGGCAACGTGAAAGTGGCGGCCGAGACCGAAAAACCCCTCGCCGAGCACGTCGTGAAGGACCTGCCCGTCGTGGGCGAATGGCTGGGCGGGCAACTCTACGGCACGGCGCGGAACGCGGCGCCCGGGGAGGAGAAGAAAGAGGAAATGAAAGAACCGGGCGCAAAACGAAGTTTCCTGGGCGATCAGGTGATGGGACCGTGACCGAAGGGAGCATCGTCGTCGTAAAGCCCCCCCTCCTCGTAATCCCTGCACCAGGCGTAGCGCCCCGATCGGGTCTCCCATTCGAAGCGGTCATCGTTCCGCTCGGGGAGCGCGCAGCAGGCGAAGGCGGACCAGTCGTGGGGGGGGGGGGAACCACCCACCCCCCCCCCCACACCCCCGCGAACAACACAAAACACCCGCCCGCGCACCCCGCGCGGCCCCACA
>VXPH01000195.1:0-3758 GCA_009839615.1 Nitrospinota bacterium | reverse complement strand
ACGTACCCCGGGCCCCGCAGCACCTGCCCCGGCAGCTCGCCGGTCGGCTCGCCCGCGGCGATGGTCGCGCCGGCGTTCACGAAGCCCCACGGGGTGCCGGGGGGGGTGCGCGCTGCTGGCTATGGCGTCCCCGTCTTGTGGGCGGATTCCCCGCCACAAGGCGCCGGCAAGCGCCGTGAGAAAACTCCAGACCGCGGCCAGGAGCCAGGCGGCGGACAACAGGCAGGCGCCTCTGCCCGACGCGAGGACGCAGAGGGTGAAGAGAACGGCGATTGCGGGTCCGGCGAGAACCAGGCAATGGGCCAAAGCGGATGGTCTACGGTTCTTCACGTGCGGCTCCTCCCGGGTCGTGAGTCGATTGTTGCGGGCGAGGCGGCCTCTCTCCCGGCCCCGCCCCGCGCCCTCCCGCACCTCTACCCGGCCTCTTGGCGGCGTATCGCCATCCATTTACATTCAAAAGGAGATTTCAATGACCATCGGAAACGCCACCCTACGCGGCGGCCAGACGCTGCTGCACGACGCCCGCATGTGGGGCCAGCTCGCCCGCTGGGGCGTCATGGGACTCGTCCTCGCGGTCGTTCTGACCCCCGCCGTGATGATATTCACCACGACGAGCGCGCACGAATGGCGCGTCGTGGGCCTCGGCACCCTCGCCGAGGCCAAGCTCGCCATCGGCTATTCCCCCGATTCGGGCCAGGTCTACGAGTGGGGGGAAGGCGTACGGGTCGTCGATTCGATCTCCCTGATTGCGTCGGACCCCAAAATCGAGCGCATCAGGAGGCGGCTTCTCGCCACAATCCACGCGGGCGCATGGCGGGGACTGTGGCTCGGGCTGATAGCCGTGGCCGCATTCGTGCTCACCTTCTGGCTGCTGGGCCGCCGCATGGCCCGCGCGAGGCGGATCAGGGGCGCTGAGATGACGTCCGCGAAGTCGCTCGCAAGGCGCGTGCTTCCCTTCTACTCCCGCATCGCGGAGGCCTTCCCCTCCCTGTTCGGGAAGCGGCCCCGCGTCGCGGGCGTTCCCTGGCCGAAGAGAGCCGAGACGCAGCACACCATCGTCTCGGGCACGACGGGTTCGGGCAAGACCGTCCTGATCTCGGACCTGGTCGCGCAGATCAGGGAGCGTGGGGAGCGTTGCATCATCTACGACAAGATGGGGAGCTATACGCGTGCGTTCTTCGACCCCGTGCGCGACGTACTCATGAATCCGCTCGACGCGCGTGCGCCCCGCTGGTCGCCCTTCCTGGAGGCAAGGACGCCCAGGGACTTCGACACGATGGCGGCCGCACTCATCCCGCAGCAGAAGGACACGGTGGACCCCTTCTGGGTCACGGCCGCGCGGCAGCTGTTCGCGAACGGCGCGGCGGTTCTCTGGAAGCGCGGCGTGACGGAAAACGGCGTCCTGGTCGAACACCTGCTCAAGACCGAGCTCACGGCGCTTGCCGAAGCCATGGAGGGCACGGTGGCGCAGTCCATCGTGGATCCGGAAAACCCCAAGACCGCTCTCTCGGTGCGCGCCATGCTGACCGCTCACCTGGGCGCGCTCGAGTGCCTGCCCGATACGGGCAAGCCGTTCTCGATAAGGGAGTGGGTGGAGCGCGAGGACGAGACCGGCTTCCTGTTCCTGACCTCGCGCGGGGATCAGCACGCGAGTCTACGGGGCCTCATCTCGACCTGGCTCGAGATCGCCGTGAACGCGCTCTTGTCCCTCGCGCAGGACGATGGGCGCAGGATATGGATTGTGCTGGATGAGCTTCCCACCCTCCACCAGGTGCCGAGCCTGCAACCCGGGCTCGCCGAATCGCGCCAGTTCGGGGGGTGTTTCGTGCTCGGGATACAGGTGATATCGGCCCTGCGCGATTTGTATGGGCGAAACGGCGCCGAGACGGTATCGGGCCTGTGCGGCACCCGGGTGGTGCTGGCGGCGCCCGACCAGGAGACGGCGCGCTGGTCGGCCGAGAGCCTCGGGCGCGGCGAGGTGGCCGAATACGCGGAGGGGCTCAGCTACGGCGCGAGCGCGATGAGGGACGGGGTATCGCTCAGCGAGCGCCGCGAGATGCGGCCACTCGCGCTGCCTTCCGAGATCATGCGCCTCGAGAACCTGCACGGCTATCTCAGGTTCCCGGGTCCCTGGCCCGTGGCAAACATCCGCCTCGACTACGTCGGGAGGCCCAGGGCGGCGGAGGGTTTCATACCCAGAGAGGGCGTGAAACTTCCCGAAGCGAATGAAGGCGTAAAAACCGAAGCGCCGGAAACCGTGAACGCTCCCTCCGACAAGGAGACCGCCCCGGCCGCTGATCACGAAAACGAGCCTGCGCCTCCCCGCCCGGAAAACAACGGACGCGTCCCGGTCGAGCGCGGGAAAGCGGGGCGGAAGCCGCCCGGTGACGGCCTGAGGAGTTTCTGAGATGGTCGCGTCAATCGGCGCCGTGGCCGCGCCCGCGCAGTGCGCCGCCTACTTCGAGCGCGACGACTACTACGCGAAGGACGACCCGGCCCACCGGGAGGCGAGCGCCTGGCGCGGCAGGGGCGCGGAGGATTTGGGACTCACGGGTCCGGTGGACCCCGATACCCTCCGATCCGTGCTCGAGGGCGTGGTCCCCGACGATTCGGGGCGCAGGCTCGGCCGCCCGGGCAAGGACGGGTCGTTCCACCACCGTCCCGGCCGCGACCTCACCCTCTCGGCGCCCAAGTCCGTCTCGCTGCTCGCGCTGGTGGGCGGCGACGCGCGCGCGACGAAGGCCCACGACGCGGCCGTGGCGCGCACCCTCGACTGGGTCGAGCGGAACGTCGCCGAGACCAGGATGAGCGAGCCCGGGACGGGGCGGATGGTCCGGGCGGGGGAGCAGAAGAGCGTCATCGCGGCCTTCCGGCATGAAACCTCGCGCAACCTCGACCCCCTGCTCCACACGCACGCCGTGATCGCCAACATGGTGCGCGGTCCGGACGACAGGTGGCGCACGATGGCGAACGAGAAACTCTACTCGCACAAGATGCTGATCGGCGCGATATACCGTACCGAACTCGCGGGCGAACTCGAAAGAATCGGCTACCGTATCGAGAAGACCCACGCCGACGGTCGCTTCGAGGTCGCAGGCGTTTCGCGCGAGGTGATCGAGGCGTTCTCGACCAGGCGCGCCGAGATCGAGGCCGCGATGGCCGAGCGCGGACTCGGTGCGACGGCGGAGAACCAGCCTGCGGCCCGGCGGGCCGCGCTCGTGACGAGGGACCCCAAGCGCGAAGCCGACAAGGCGGCGCTCACGGCCGTATGGGAGAAGCAGGCGAAAGAGCTGGGCTTCGACGCCGCCGCCCTCAAGGCGCAGGCGATAGAGAGGAGCGCCGTATCCCGCGGCGCCGGCCGGGGAGCTGCGGACGTCGAACCCGCCCGCGAGGCCGTGGAATGGGCCGTGGCGCATCTCGCGGAAAGGGAGTCCGTCTTCGACCGCGCCGCCCTGCTCGCGGGCGCGCTCGCCTGGCGGCCGGGCGCGGTGTCGATGGCGGGAGCGCAGCGCGAGGTGGCCGGGCTCGAAAAAACGGGCGTCCTGCACGCGGCGGATTTGCCAGGCAACAGGGAGGTGCTCACGACGGAGAAGGCCGCGGCGGCGGAGCGCGAGACCATCGCCCTGGTGGAGACAGGACGCGGACGTGGGGGGGCGGCCCCCCCCGGCCGCGCGCCGGCCCCCCCGGGCGCCACAACTCCGCCCCCACCACACCCACCGCACGGCCGGAAAGCCGACGAACACAAACACACACCCCGC
>VXPH01000058.1 GCA_009839615.1 Nitrospinota bacterium | reverse complement strand
TCCTCTGCAATGTGCGCTGAAATGTATGATGGCGTATGCCCAGTTCTCTTGTTTACCCAATCGCTAGATGAAAAACAACCGCTCGAACGTGGGAGCGAAAGACGGTTCCTGGAGGCGAATTTCTTGAATTTTTTTCACTTTATATTTCAACTTCTAATGTCGTTTATCTAAAGCAGATTATAGAAGTTAAAAATCGAACGACAATTGCGGCTCTTTTCCACCGGAAGCGTCTTTTTGGGATGATTGGCAGAAATGTTCTCTTCTCTCCGGGTGCGCGGCGGTTTTTCGGTGGTTTCTTTGCATCGATATCTCTCGATGGTGTTTCGCAGGGTACGCAGAATAGATGTTTGATCGCCATACTGGCTGGCCATTCGTAAAGCCGACGCTGCAAGGTGCATAGTTGACCGTCTCCGAACCGACAAGGATACAGAGTTCCTGGTCGTTCAGAGTGCGCCTTGGCCGTTTCATCATGGGCCTGTTGCAGCCAATTACGCGGACACCTCCAGAAACTGTTCAATGGCTAGTATGATACGTTCCGGTGCGTCCTCTTGGAGGAAGTGACTTGCCTCCTCCAACTCATGCGTCGTTGCATGGGGATAAAGCTGTTGCCACATGCGCAACACCGCAGGGGGAAGCACCGGGTCTTGCATACCCCACACCAGGAGGACCGGGATATGCTTGAATTGTGTCAAGCCGTTCTCGATTTGTTGCATCTCCACGTAGGATTCGTCAGTTGCTGTGACGGGAATATCGCGTGACCAGCACAGGAGCGCGCGCCTGGATTCTGGCGTGCGGAACGGGGCCAGATAGGCATTCAGGACGGTCTCCGTGAGATGGTTCGAGTGGGCGGTCGTTCCCATCAACGCGGGTTTCACATAGCCATTCTTGCCCATGATAAAGGCTTCCCCCCGGGGTGAGCGGATGAGTTCTATCAGCCGTGGCAACGGTCCCCCCGGCCACCGCGCGAACGCCCACGTATTCATTAGGATTAGCCGTTTCAGGCGGCTGGGGTGTCGAATAGCGAAGCCCAGACCGACCGGCCCACCCCAATCATGGACGACCAAGGTGATGTCACGTAGTTCCAACCTCAAGATGAGCGTTTCGAGATTATCAATGTGATGCTGGAGCCGATACGGATACGGGACTGTGGGCACGCCGGACTTGCCCATGCCCATGTGGTCGGGAACAATGCACCGGGCGTATTTGGAGAGGGATGGGAGAAAGCGCCGATAGAGATAGCCCCAGGTTGGGTCGCCGTGCAATAGGACGAGCGGATCTCCCTCACCCACATCCACATAGTGCATCTGAAAGGATCCCAGTTCCATATAGTGGGGCGCAAAAGGAAACGTCTTGTCAAAGGTCGCCTCTCTGAGATCAAGCACGCGTCTGTTCCTTCCAATTCTCTTCCTGCTCATACCGTAGGGCAGGTTGTTGACATCATGCTCCCCGAAAGAACTTTCTAATGGCTACTTAAAATCGAACGACAATTGCGGCTCTTTCTCACCGGAAGCGTCTTTTTGGAGATGATTCGTAGAAATCCTTTCTTCTCCCCGGGTGCGCGGCGGTTTTTCCGGTGGTTTCTTTGCGCCGGTTTCTTCTGGTGGAGCCTGGGCGAGGTGTTCAGATTCACCCGGTGGGGCCCACCTCGGGTTTCTCGCTTCGGCCCGGCTCCCACCGGAGACCGCCTCATTCGGTTGTTGCCGGTTCTGGTGATCGTTTCTCGACCGGACGTCTGTGACCGCCGTTTCGAGCGCCGCCGTCAGGTTTTCAGGCCTTTGCCAGGCTGCCTCTTGCGGGGATGCCCGTTCTCCGCCCCTCGTGCGCATGAGTTTGGCCTTGAGGTCCTCGATGCGCGCGTAAAAGCCGGGGCTGTGGGGCGTGGAGGGGATTCGGAGCAGTTTTCTGTCGATGTGGTGCATGAGTTCGTGGATGAGGGTGTCCAGAAACGTCTTGCCTGCGACGACCTGCTTGCGAATCGACGTGAGGTTGGCGATTTCGATTACCGCGCTGTCGCAGCGATAGACGCCGTAGAGCTTGTAGGCGAGTTTTCCGCCGCGCAGCTTGTGGGGTTGCCGCTCTGCGAACACGCGCAGGTGCGCGGGGGAGATTTTGAGACTGCGACAGATGTTGTCGAGCAGTTTCTGGCCCAGCGCCTCGCGCTCGCTCGCGCTCGTGGATGCGATGAGCCTGCCGGTGAGTTCGCGCTCTCCGGATGCGGGGAGGTATTCGAGGGCCGGGATTTTGTTGGAGCGGGTGAAGTCCGGCGTATCTCGGCGTCTGCCCATGGGAAACCGTTTCCGAGACGAGTCCGGGCGGAACAGGTCGCAGATATGCGATGGGCCAGCAAGTCGGGATTATACGCGAATCGAGCGCCCGTGGCGAGAGACCTGATTGCCTCCCTAGTCGGTTTCCAGAATCTCCTCAATCGTCACGATCCGCCTCTCGGTGTTGCTCTTCAAGATCGCCCGCATGATGGCGAGCGCCCGCACCCCGTGGCGACCGGTAACTTCGGGGTCCCTGTCCTCTCGAATCGCGCCGACGAGGTCGTCGAACTGCTCGCGGTTGGCGAGGAGCCTTCCCTCTACGAGGTCGTGGTCGAGGTCTACAATTGTGGTTTCGAGACCGCCCATCAGGTCGATGGGACGCTTGAGGGTCGGATTCTCCGTCGTGGAGAGGCCCAGGTTGGCTTCAGTACCCTGGATGTCGAAGGCGAAATGAAACGGCGCCAGATAGCTGCTCGAAATGACGCCCATCAGGCCGCTCTTGAAGCGCAGGATGGCGGCGGCGGCGTCTTCCTGGGGGTTGGGGCCGCCCACCTTGGCGCATGATCCGCTCACCTCGTCCACGTCGCCGAAGAGGTATTCCATCATGTCCGCGAGGTGGATGGTGTAGCTGTAGAGCGGCCCGCCCGGGTTCTCCGTCGCGTCCCACCGCATGCTGTTGGGGCCGGCGGTGAAGCCGTGGTTGTTGGAAAACGTGGCGATAGTGTAGTTCACCAGCCCCAAATCCCCGTTCTCCACGATTTCCTTCGCTTTTCGGAACATCGGCCAGCGCCTGAAGTTCTGCCCCATGTGGAGTTTGACGCCGTAGTCCTTACACGCCTGCTCGATTTCTTTCGCGTCCGAGACGCTGAGCGCCATCGGTTTTTCCAGGTGAACGTGCTTGCCCGCGCGGGCAGCGGCAATGGCGATCTCCTTGTGAACGGAGTTCGCCGTGGCAATGACGACGGCATCAGTCTCAGAGTCGGCCATCACCTCGTCGATGGAGGAGAAATTCTTCCCGCCGTATTTGACGATAAACTCCTCGCGGGTAGTGGGCGTGCGGGCGAAGCCGCCGGTCACCTTCACTTTCCCGGAGGCGAGGGCGGCGTCCGCGAGCACGGCACCCCACCAGCCGAGCCCGATGAAGGCCATGCCGATTTTTGGTGAATCACTCATCTATTGCTCCTTGCATACGAAATATGTGTGCATTCCACAGTGGGGAAGGTAGGCAAAAATCCTCATCGGCCCTCCCATTCGGGTTTTCGCTTCTCCATGAATGCCGCGAGGCCCTCCTGCGTGTCGCGCGAAGTCTGCAGGCGGTAGCTGATGAGTTTGGCATTGACGATGCCCTCGCGCACGTCGGGCGTTCTGAGACCCTTGAGCACCGCTTCTTTCGTGTGCTGCACGGCCAGCGGAGCGTTCTGGTTGATGAGTTCCGCCATGGCGCGCGCTTCGTCCATCAGCGCGTCCTGGGGCACCACCTTGTTCACCATGCCCCAGCGCTCGGCCTCATCCGCGGTGATGTTCCTGCCGGTCAGCATGAACTCCATGGCGATGCCGGGTGGTATGGTCTTGGGCAGGCGCTGGTGTCCACCGAGGCTCATCGCGCCGTATTTGGGCTGGGGGTAGCCGAAAACGGCGTTCTCGGAAGCGATCCGGATGTCGCACGAGAGCGCCATCGAGCATCCCCCACCATAGGCGTAGCCGTTCACCGCGGCGATCATGGGCTTGTATATCTCGAATTCGCCGTACCAAAATGTGGGCGAGTCGTGCTCATTGTACTGGCCTTCGCTCGCAACGACCGAAGTGAGGTCATGGCCGGCGCAGAACGCGCGATCCCCCGCGCCGGTCAGTATGGCCGTCCACACGTCTTTGTCTTTCATGAATTTCTGGCAGACGTCGTACAAGTCGTCCACCATTTCCTCGGTGTAGGAGTTGCGCTTCTCGGGCCGGTTCAGGGTGATGATGGCGGTTCTGCCTTCCACTTCATACAAGATGCCGCTCATGGGATTTCTCCATATTGATTTGGCGAATGTGCTCGCTGCGTGTCCTTCGTGCGAAAGTAGCGGGGCCGGGGGGGTAAGTCAACGATGCAGTGGCTGTGCCCCCGTTTTCGGTAGCTCGCGCAACCCGCCCCGCACGCGTTTTCTTGACAGGTAAAGACGCGGGTGCTAGCGTCGCCGCGAATTTCATATTCTGAACGATCATTTACGGACTCGATATTTTCAGGCCGAAATCTTTGTTTTCGAGGAGGAAGACGCAATGACGGACTATCCCACGTGGGCGCGCGGCTCGATGATGGTCGACTGGGAGCACCGCATCGACATGGATCGCATGCGCAGAGAGCGCGTCGAGAAGACCCAGGCGGCGATGAAGGAAAAGGGCATCGACGCCCTCATTCTCTGGAAGGACGAGAACGTGCGCTACCTGACCAGCGCGCGTGTCATCATGATTCAGTACCGCTCCTCCACCACCTACGGCGTGCTGCTCAGGCAGGAGGGCAACCCGACGCTGCTGGCCTCGAGCGGCGAGGCGCACCGCATCGAGGAGTGCATGCCCTGGATAGACGATTACGTGCCCATCGGCATCCTGGAGGAGCCGGGCCTCGTCGAACACACGGTGGGTATCGACATCAAGAGTCGTTTTGACGACTGGGGGGTTTCGAATGGCACCATCGGGCTTGACGGGCACACGTTCACACAGCGGGCGATGATCGAGAAATACTTCCCGGAAGCCACCTTCGTGGACGGCGAACAGTTCATGTACATGAGCAGGGTACGGAAAACGCCCGATGAGATCGCCTGTCTCCACCAGGCCTGTGCCATCGCCGACGCCGTGACCATCACGGCGCTCAATCACGCCGAGCCGGGCGTTCGCGAGTTCGACGTGGCCGCCGAGGCGATGAAAACGCTCTTCACCCACGGCGGTGAGTTCGGGCATCTGGCGTCTCCGTTCGTCGCCTCGGGCGAGCACATGGCGCCGCCGACGCGCTTTCCCACCGATAAAATCATCAGAAACGGAGACATCGTCTTCATCGACATCGGCGCGTGCTGGAACGGGTATTTCGGCGACTGTGGGCGCGCGAAGGTGGCCGGCGGCCCGCCCCATCCCATGCAGCAGAAGGTGTATACGACCGTCTATAAGTCGCTCAGGGCGGGCATCGAAAAGATGCGCCCCGGCTACACGAACGACGACTCGGCGGCGGAATTCCTGGAGGTCGCGCGTTCCGCGGGACTCGAGGATAATTTCATCAAGTTATTCATCGGGCACGGATGCGGCATATCGCCCAACGAGCCGCCCTACGTGGGCGAGGTGATGCCCGGGGCCGAGAGCGTGGAGTTCGTGCCGGGGATGACGTTCGCCATCGAGCCGCTCATTTTCGTGCCGGGCATTCCTGGCGGAGCCGGCGTGCGTATCGAGGATCATATTCTCATCACCGAAGATGAGCCCGTATACATGACGCGCGCCCCCTACTGCGAGGAGCTGATCATCCAGGATTGAGCAGGCGCTTGATTAAATCGGCGCCCCTGGCTCGAAGCCGGGGGCGCTTTTTCATTATGCTGATTGTGAGGCGAGGCATGTGTTGACGGAAATTCCCCTGGCCGTTGCGGCGTCGGCCTTCTTTGCGCTGACCTTCATCTTCTCGCGCCTGGCGACGCGGGAGGCGACTCCCGTGTTCGGCGGGTTCGTGGCTTCGGCCACGGTGACGCTGCTCTATCTGCCCTGGATAGCGGCGAGCGTGCCGATGAGCGCTTTCGCCAACCCACACCTGCTCTGGTTCGTGGGGCTCGGCGTCATCACCCCCAGCATATCGAGGACGTTTCAGTTCGCGGGCGTCCAGCGCATCGGGGCGGCCCCTTCGGGCATCCTGCGCGGTCTGGGGCCGCTCTTCTCCAGTTCGCTGGCCGTCTTGCTGCTGGGCGAGCAACTCACGCCGGTCCTCGCCCTGGGAACCGCGCTCATCGTATGCGGTATCGTCGTCTTGTCGATCAGGAAAGATGAGATGCGCTCGTGGGCGCTCACCGGTATCGCCTATGCCCTGGGTGCCACGCTTATCTGGGTCATGCGCGACCTCATCATCCGCTATTCCTCGCCCGACGTGCCCTACAAGACGCTGGCGATTTTCGTCATGGCGGGAACGTCGAGCATCGTCATGGCTCTGGTTCTGGCGAATTCAAAAAGCGGGCGTAAGGGTTTCACAGGGAAGGGTCTGTTCTATTTCATACTCGTGGGCATCGCGAGTTTCTCGGCGCTGACCTCGCTATTCTTCGCCCTCGAGGAGGGCCGCATCGTCGTCGTGACGCCGATCACCTCGGCCCAGCCATTGTTCGTTCTGCTTTTCTCGCGATTCTTGCCGCAAGGCATGGAGCCGCTGACGCCGCTCATGGTGCTGGGCGCGGCCTTCATCGTCGCTGGAGGTGCGCTGATCAGCCTGGCGTGATCAGTCGGCGAGTTTGTCGTCCAGGCCGAGTTCTTCGGCCAGTTCCCTGAGCTGGGCGAGCACGGGCGCGGCGACGGGCACGCCCTCGCGGCGCATCTGCTCTTTTCGGCGCGCGAGATTCTCGCCGGGAATCCGGATGGGGCCTCCTCCCTCCATGGGCGCGGAATTCCTGATCTCGCGGATTCTCAGGTCCATCTCCGCCTTGAAGTCATCGAGGGCGCGGAAGATGTCCGGTCGCATGGCGAAAAATACCTGGCCGGTGTTCGTGGGCGTCTTGAAATCCTTGTTGAAGTCGATGACGTCCGAACCGAAAGCGGCTCCGTTCAGCACGCCGGCGAGCGCGCCGATCATCATGTTGAGCCCATAGCCCTTGTGCCCCCCGATGGGCAGCAGAAAACCCTCCTCGGCGCGCGAGGCGTCGGTGAGGGGCTTTCCGTCTTTGGTCATCATCCAGCCCTCCGGCATCGGCTTTCCCTCCTGGGCGTAGACCTTCACCTTTCCGTAGGAGGTCTCGGTGGTGGCCATGTCAAGCACGAAGGGCGGCTCCTCGCCCGCCGGGATGGCGTAGGCGATGGGGTTGGTGCTCAGGAGCATGTCGACGCCGCCCCAGGGCGGCATGTGATTGGCGTTGGCAACGGCCATGTACATCCCGATCATGTCGTGCGCGAGGGGCAGGGCGGCGTAGACGCCCGCGGCCCCCGCGTGGTTCCCGTGGTGTATGCCGATCCACGCGAGCCCGTTTTCTCGCGTCTTCTGGATGGCGAGTTCAGCCGCGAACGTCACCACCACCTGGCCGAAGCCGTTGTCCCCGTCGACCAGCGCGCTCACGGGCGTTTCGCGCTCGGCGCGGATGTCGGGCCTCAGATTGTAGCCGCCTTCGCGGATTCTTCGGCAATATGGGGGGAGCCTGAAGATGCCGTGTCCGTGCATCCCGTGGAGGTCGGCCTCGATCATGCGGACGGCGCAGATGCGCGCATGAGCGTCCAAAACGTCGTGCGCCGTCAGGACGGCGTGAATGAAATTCTCCAGGCGTTCGACGGGGTAGCGTATTTCGGGCATCGGGTCTCCTCGATCGAATGATGAATTGTTCATGTGTGGGGTGCGCCTGCGGAGCGGATGCGCACGGTTATCAACGATAACGATTCCTTCAAATAGGGTTTTCTCACTTTGGTGAGATTTCTATGATATATTCCCAAGAGCCGTCATGGAAGGCGAATCCCTCCGGTTCGCCTGTTCTGGAGGACGAACGCAACTCCAGCCGCCACCCAAAAGGGGACGACATGAATTACATCAAAAAGCCCGAATGGTCGATGCCCGAGCGCGAGGCCACGCCGGAATCCGTTTTTCTGAACCGCCGCAAGTTCTTGGCGGGCGGTGCGGGTCTGATGCTGAGCCAGATGGTGACGCCTCCCTACTGGCCCGAGCGAGATGGGCCGCTCGCCCTGGCCCAAGCGAAGAAGGGGGGTGCGCATCCCAAGGATCAGACGGTGGGCCTTTACCCGGCGCGCCGGAACCCCGCCTTTACGCTGGATCGGCCTCTCACGGATGAAAAAGTGGCGGCCGAGTACAACAATTTCTACGAGTTCGGCGGCAACAAGGCGATCTCCTGGCTCGCCAAGCGCATGGAAACGCGCCCCTGGCAGGTGGAGGTGAAAGGCCACGTCAAAAAGCCGAAAACCTACGACATCGACGAGTTGATCAAGGGAATGACGCTCGAGGAGCGGCTGTATCGTTTCCGCTGCGTGGAAGCGTGGGCGATGGCCGTTCCGTGGACGGGTTTCAAGATATCGGAACTAATCAAGAAAGTAGAACCTACGAGCAAGGCGAAATACGTCAAATTCACCACTTTCCTGAACCGCAAGGTGGCGCTGGGACAACTCCAGGTCTGGTACCCGTGGCCCTACGTGGAAGGTCTCACCATGAAGGAGGCCATGAACGATCTGGCAATCATGGGCACGGGTATTTACGGTCATCCCATGCCGCAGCAGCACGGCGCGCCCCTGCGGCTGGTGGTGCCCTGGAAATATGGATTCAAGAGCATCAAGTCCGTCGTTTCCATCGAATTCACCGATAAGCGGCCCCGTACGTTCTGGGAGAAGGCGGGACCCAGCGAATACGGTTTCTGGGCCAACATCAACCCGAAATTTAACCACCCCAGATGGTCCCAGGCATCGGAGCGCATGCTGGGAACGAACGAGAGAAGGCCGACGCTCCTGTTCAACGGCTATGCGAAATGGGTGGGGGACATGTACCCGGACATGAACAACCGGAAGTATTTCATGTAAGCGCGGGTTTTAGAGAAAAAACCATCTTCCGGCCTCATTTGGTGGGCCGGGGGATGGTTTTTTCTTGCGCAAAAATAATTATGCCTTCAGGGCTTGTTCCAGATCCTCGATCAGATCGTCTGCATCCTCGATTCCTACGGACAGCCGAATCAGGGTGTCGCTGATGCCGAGCGCCTCCCTGCTCTCCTCGGTGAGGGAAGCATGGGTCATGATAGCGGGATGCTCCACGAGGGATTCCGTGCCCCCCAGGCTCTCCGCCAGGGTGAACAACCGGACGTTTTCGAGAAACCTGCGCGCCTCGGGCAGACCGCCTTTCAGGTAGAACGCTAGCATCCCGCCGAAGCCGCTCATCTGCTTTTTCGCCAACTCATGCTGGGGGTGGGAGGCGAGGCCCGGATAGATCACTTTCTCAACGCCCCCGTGTTCCTCCAAGAACCCGGCGATTTTCATGGCGTTTTCCTGGTGTTTTTCCATCCGCACGGGGAGGGTGTCGATGCCCCGCATGGTCATGTAGCAGTCGAAGGGGGCGGGCGTCGCTCCCAGTGCGTTCTGGTAGTGTTTGATGCGCTCATGGAGTGCGCGGCTTTTCGTCACCAGCGCGCCGCCCACGACGTCGCTGTGTCCGCCGATGTATTTCGTCGTGCTGTGAACGGCGATGTCCGCCCCCAGGGCGAGCGGCCTCTGGAAGTAGGGGCTCATGAAGGTGTTGTCCACGGCGATGATGACGCCGTCGCTCCCGTATGTCGCCGTAATGCTCTGAATGTCGGCCATCTTGAGGAGCGGATTCGTGGGGCTCTCTATCCAGATGAGCCGCGTGTTCTCCCTGATTTTGCCGGCCAGGGATTCCTCGTCCGCCATGTCCACGTAGTCGCACGCGACGCCGAATTTCTCGAAACCCCGGAAATCCTTGCCTGTGATGAGGCGGAAGGTCCCCCCGTAGACGTCGTCGGAGCAGAGCATGTGGTCGCCGTGGGAGAGCAGGGCGAAGAGTATCGTGGTGGTGGCGCCCAGGCCCGATGAGAAGGCCAGACCATGGCACTCGGTGTCCGCGCCTTCGGGGCGCTCGAGGCCCGCGATGTTTTGCTCCAGAGCCTCTCGCGTCGGATTGCCCGAGCGCGAGTATTCATAATCGCCCACGGGGTCGCCGGGCGTGTGTTGTTTGAACGTGCTACTCAGGCAGATGTCGGGCTTCACGGCGCCGGTGAGTTCGTTGGGCTCTTTTCCGTGGTGAACTGCTCTGGTGGATATTTTCATTTTGCTCCAAAAAGGCGAGAGGTGGTTTCCGTATCGACTCTAGGACGCGCTCCTGGGTGCCGCCGCCCGTTCAATTTCCTCTTCATCCAGGAAAGCGTTGGCGACCATCCATTCGTCGGAGAATATCTTGCTGAGATAGAACATGCCCGAATCCGGCATGAGGGTGACGATTCTCTGGGGTTTTTCGAGGGATTCCGCGTAGCGCACGGCGCCCGCCACCGCGCCGCCTGCCGAGCCGCCCACCAGGATGCCTTCTTCCCTCGCCAGCCTGCGCGCCATCAGGAGGCATTCAGCGTCGGTGACGCGGACGACCTCGTCAATGTTCTCGAAGCTGAGCGTATTAGGCTTGAAGCTCTCTCCAATTCCCTCGGTCTTGTAGGAGCCCGCCTCGGGGTCCGTTTCCCCGTAGAAAAGGCCGTAGAGAATCGAGCCGATGGGGTCGACGCCGACGATCTTGATGTCGGGGTTCTTTTCCTTCAAAAACCTTCCCGTGCCCGAGATAGTTCCGCCGGTGCCCAGGCCCGTCACGAAGGCGTCGAATTCGCCTCCGGTCTGACGCCATATCTCGGGCCCCGTCATGCGGTAGTGGGACTCGGGATTGTTCGGGTTGTTGTACTGGTTCGCCAGTATGCAGTTGGGCGTTTCCTCCACGATCCTGCGCGCGACGCTGTAGTGGCTCTCCGGGTCATCCAGCGCGACCGTGGGCGTGACGATGACTTTGGCGCCATATGCGCGCAGCCGGTCGATTTTCTCCTGACTCATCTTGTCGGGCATCACGAATACGCATTTGTAACCCTTGATGGCGGAGACGATGGCGAGGCCGGCACCGGTGTTGCCCGAGGTGGCCTCGACAATCGTGCCGCCCGGCTTCAGTTCGCCCTTTTTCTCCGCGTCTTCCACGATGAGGGGAGCGATGCGGTCTTTCACCGAGAGGCCCGGATTCATGTATTCGACCTTGACGAACAACTCCGATTCGACTTCCGCGCCGATGGAATTGAGCCTTACGATAGGCGTGTCGCCGATGGCCTCCAGAATGTTGTTCTTCACCCGGTTACACCCTTAAAAGCGGCTTTGAGATTTGAAAACCTTATACTTGCGAGACGATTATGCGGCATCCGTGCGGCCTCTACAAATC
>VXPH01000035.1 GCA_009839615.1 Nitrospinota bacterium | reverse complement strand
GGCGAGTGGGGGTGCATCCATTCGATCATAATACCAGGGGTTTTTCAACAGCCCCCTGATGCGGGGCTTTGCAGCCCGTCCAGAGGTTTGGGAAAAACCTTGACGTAGGCAGAAAATCGTCGATTGACTTTGCATTCAACAAGATTTAGTGTTCTCCAGACCTTGGACCCACAAGGAATCAAAAGACATTTTTCGGCATTTTTCCGGCTTGTTTTGTAAGGACAGGGGTCTTTGAGCGCGCTTCTTGAAATCGAAGACTTGAGAACGCATTTTTTCACCTCCTCCGGTGTCGTCAAGGCGGTCAACGGCATCTCCTACGACGTGCAGGAAGGCGAGACGGTGGCGATAGTCGGCGAGTCGGGCTGCGGGAAGTCCGTCAGCGCGCTCTCGGTTCTCGGCCTCATACCGAATCCACCCGGCCGCATCGTCGGGGGAGCGATACGCTTTCAGGGTGAGGATCTGATAAAGCTCGATGACCTCCAGATCAGAAATATCCGGGGCCGCCAGATCGGCATGATCTTCCAGGAACCCATGACTTCCTTGAACCCCGTCCTGACCATCGGGTTGCAGCTCACCGAGACGATGGAACACCACCTCGGCATGGACAGGGCCGATGCGGAGAAAAAGGCGGTCGAATATCTACGCCTGGTGGGTATCTCCGAGCCCGAGCGCCGCATCCGGCAATACCCGCACCACCTGAGCGGCGGGATGCGCCAAAGGGTGATGATCGCGATGGCGCTTTGCTGCGAGCCCAAGCTCATCATCGCCGATGAGCCGACAACGGCGCTCGACGTCACTATCCAGGCCCAGATTCTCGAGTTGATGAAGGATCTCACCAAACGCATGGGCGTCGCCCTCATCGTCATCACGCACAACTTAGGCGTCGTGGCCCGCTACGCGGACCGCGTGAACGTCATGTATGCCGGAAAGATCATCGAGCGCGGCCTGGCGGCGGACATCTACCGCGAACCCAGGCATCCATATACCCTGGGGCTGCTGAGTTCCGTCCCAAGGCTCGATCAGCCCAGGCAAAAGCGCCTGGACCCCATCGACGGGCAGCCGCCCGACCTCACGCGGCTGGGCGCGGGCTGCTCTTTTCTGCCGCGGTGCAAGTTCGCGGTGGAGAAGTGCGAGAGCGAGATTCCGCCGCTCGAGACGGTGGGAAACGGCCATCTCTCCGCTTGCTGGGAGCAGGAAAACCTCGAAACGGCGAGAGGATGAACGAATGACCCCAGACGCATCGGTCCTCGAAAGCGGCGCCGGGCTCTCCCGAAACGGTGAGCTTGGCGACGTGCTCGTGGACGTCAAGGGCCTCAAGATGCACTTTCCCATCACCGAGGGCATCGTTTTCAACAAGCTCGTCGGGCTCGTAAAGGCGGTCGACGGCGTGGATTTCCAAATCAAGCGGGGAGAGACGCTGGGACTCGTGGGTGAGAGCGGCTGCGGCAAGACGACGACGGGCAGGTGCATCCTGCAACTCGAACGTCCCACGGAGGGCGAGATATTCTTCGAGGGCGTGGATTTGGCGAAACTCGATCAGGTGGCGCTTCGTGAATTCCGGCGGAAAATCCAGGTCATCTTCCAGGATCCCTATAGTTCGCTGAACCCGCGCATGAAGATCGGCGAGATGATCGACGAGCCCATGTACGTCCACGGCATCGAGCCCGACGCACGCAAGAGACAGCAAAGAGTGAGCGAACTGCTCAGCGTCTGCGGGCTCAACCCCAAGATGGCGGACAGGTATCCCCACGAGATGAGCGGCGGGCAGCGCCAGCGCGTGGGAATCGCGCGCGCCTTGAGCTTGAAGCCCGAATTCATCATCTGCGACGAGCCCGTCTCGGCGCTCGACGTGTCCATACAGGCGCAGATCATCAATTTGCTCGAGGATTTGAGGGACGAATACAATCTCACCTACCTGTTCATCGCGCACGATTTGAGCGTGGTGCGCCACCTGTGCCACCGCGTGGCGGTGATGTATCTGGGCCGGATCGTGGAGTTGGCGGATTGCGACGAGTTGTACGATAATCCGATGCACCCCTACACGAGGGCTTTGCTTTCGGCCGTTCCCGTGCCGGACCCGGAGGTAGAGCAGGGACGCGACATCAGAATCGTCACGGGTGAGGTGCCCAGCCCGATAAATCCGCCTTCGGGCTGCGTGTTCCACCCCCGATGCCCAATCGCCGTGGAGAATTGCTCAAGGGAAATTCCCGCTTTGCGGGAGATAAAGCCGGGCCATTGGGTGGCCTGTACGGAAGTCTGAAATTCTTGAATATGCTGTTTTATTAAGCGATTTGCGAGGTATTCATTTCAACCGAGCACGAAAAGGAGAGAACTTATGTGGAACACTCGTTTGAAAACCCTGGTTGTAGGGGCGGCGCTGCTCGCCCTGGCGGTTTGGAGCTTTGCTCCGCCCGCTGAAGCGGCCCCCAAGAAGGGCGGCACCCTCAAGTTCGTCGTCGGCAGCAAGATTCCCTCCTACGACGGCCACATCGAATCCACATTCGGGATGATTCACCCGATTCGTCCCTTTTACAGCCTCTTGATTCGCGTGAATCCGGACAACCCGGCGTCGCCGACAGATTTCGAATGCAAAGTGTGCGAGGGCGGAATACCGCAGCCGACCGAAGGACATACGAAGTACACCTTCAAAATCCGCGGCGACATCACGTTCCACAACGGCCAGAAACTCACCTCGGCGGACGTGAAGGCGACGTATGACAAGATCATCAGCCCGCCCAAGGGCATCGAGAGCAACCGCAAGGCGTTTTTCAGCATGGTGAAATCCGTCACCGCGCCGGACCCCAAGACGCTGGTGTTCAAGCTGAAATACCCCACGGGCGCCTTCGTACCGGCGCTCGCGCTGCCCTACAACTTCATCTACTCGAAGGCCGACCTCGACAAGCACGGCTACAAGTGGCACCAGAAGAACGTGAACGGCACGGGCGCCTTCCGCTTCGTGCAGCATCAGCCGGGCGCCTTCGTCGAGGGCAAGCGGTATGAGAAATACCACCACAAGGGCAAGCCCCATCTCGACGGCTACCGGGCGATCTCCGCGCCCAAGATGGCGATTCGCCTCCAGGCCATCCGCGGCGACCGCGCGGCCATCGAATTCCGCGGATTCCCGCCCAAGGCGCGCGACGATCTGAAAAAGGCGCTGGGCGACAAGCTCACCGTCCAGGAGAGCGACTGGAACTGCAACCTCATGGTGACGCCCAACCACAAGCGCAAACCCTTCGACGACGCGCGTGTGCGCCGGGCACTGACGCTGGCGATCGATCGCTGGGGCGGCTCGAAGTACCTCTCGCGCATCGCCATCGTGAAGACCGTGGGCGGTGTGGTTTTCCCGAAACACCCCCTGGCGGCCACGAAAGAGGAATTGACGAAGATCGCCGGCTACTGGCCGGACATCAACAAGTCCCGCGCCGAGGCCAAGAGGCTGCTCAAGGAAGCCGGTTATCCGAACGGCTTCGAGTTCACCCTGCACAACCGGGGCGTGGACCAGCCCTACAAGGTCGTGGGCACCTGGGTTATCGACCAGTGGCGGAAGATCGGCCTCAAGGTCAAGCAGTGGGTGCAGCCCTCAGGCCCCTTCTACGCCACGCTCAGAAAGAAGAAGAACTTCGACGTGTCGATCGACTTCAACTGCCAGTCTGTCATCAATCCGCTGGTGGACGTTTCGAAGTTCATCTCCGACGACAAGGCGGGCAACCAGTACGCGCAGTACCAGGATCGCCAGCTCGACAAGTGGTTCCAGGAGATGAATAAAGAGCCCGACGTGAAGAAGCAGCGCGCCATCATGCGCAAGTATGAAAAGCGCGCGCTCGACGAGATGGCGCACCAGTTCGTGACGCTCTGGTGGTACAAGATCAACCCCCACCGCAGCTACGTGAAGGGCTGGAAGATCGCGCCGAGCCACTACCTGAACCAGCATCTGGACAACGTCTGGATCGACCAATAGGAATAGGCCGCATCGCCTCTCTCGCCGCCCGGACGCCCGGGTGGCGGGGGAGGGCGGTCCAGGCCGCGCGTGAAGTAAAACGCAAAGGCGCACGAAGTGTACAAATACACGATCAAGAGAATCCTGTTGATGTTTCCCACGCTGCTGGGGGCGGCGGTGCTGGTGTTCTTCATGCTTCGCCTCATACCGGGCGACGTGTGCGAACTCCGCATGGCCGGCACGGGCATGTTCGTGGACAAGGAAGCGATAGCGACGTGCCAGCAGAACCTGGGCATCAACGCCCCCATCTACGTGCAGTTCATCGATTTCATCACCGGGTTCTTCACGTTCGATCTGGGCAAATCCATGTGGACGGGCAAGCCGATACTGCATGAGATCGGCCTGCGGTTCGAACTTTCGCTTCAGGTCGCCATCATGGCGACGCTCACGGCCACTATCATCGCCATTCCGCTGGGCACGATCTCCGCCATCAAGCAGGACACCTGGATCGACTACATCGTGCGCACGTTCAGCATCGCAGGGATCGCCATGCCCTCTTTCTGGCTGGGCATCCTGATCATTCTCGGTCTCTTGATCATGACGCAGAAATTCTTCGGAAACCCCTGGATGCCGCCGATTCACTACACCCCGATATGGGAAGACCCTGTGGCGAACATCTCCCAGCTCATCTGGCCGGCCGTCGCGACGGGCTATCGGTATTCGGCCGTCGCCACGCGCATGACGCGCTCGGCGCTGCTGGAGGTGCTGCGGGAGGATTACGTGCGCACCGCCCGCGCGAAAGGGCTGATCGAGAAACTCATCATCAACCGCCACGCGCTCAAGAACTCGCTTCTGCCCGTGGCGACGATTATCGGTCTGGAATTCGCCTTCCTCATGGGCGGGCTGGTGGTGACCGAGCAGGTTTTCAACCTCAATGGTTTAGGGAAACTCTTCGTCGAGTCGGTGACGAACCATGACTACACCATGACGCAGTCCCTCGTGATGCTCGTGGCCGTCGTCTTCATCCTGACGAACCTGTTCATCGACATCCTCTATGCGTGGCTCGACCCGCGCATTCGGTACAGCTAGGAGTTTGATCATGGCGTCCCCGAGCGACCTCGCCGTCTCCGAGATGGATTTCGATGCGCTTCCCGAGCGCTCGTGGGTCGACAAGATGAAGGATACGGCGCGGAAAAAGCCCCTGGGCGCGGTGAGCGCATGCGCCGTCTTCGTGATGATCCTGCTGGCCGCTTTGGCCAACGTGATTACCTTCTACGACCCGGTGCAGAACGCCTTCGACAGCATGCACGTCGCCCCGGGCGCGGCGCACTGGTTCGGGACGGATCAGTTCGGGCGCGATATATTCACGCGCATCGTCTTCGGCGCCAGAACGGCGCTGTTCGTGGGCTTTTCGGCCTCCATCCTGGGTTCCACCGCAGGCCTCATCCTGGGCGTGGGGAGCGCCTATTTCGGCGGGCGCTTCGACCTCATCTTCCAGCGCTTCATGGACATCTTCATCTCGTTTCCGCTCATCATCATGGCGCTCTCGGTGGTCTCCATCTTCGGCACGGGGACGCAGAACGTGATTCTGGCCATCACGATCCCGCTCATCCCCAGATGCGCCCGCGTCGTGCGATCGAGCGCGCTCGCCATCCGCGAGATTCCCTACGTGGACGCCGCGCGCGCGCTGGGCTTCGCGCACATCCGCATCATCTTCCGGCACATGATCCCAAACGTCATGGCGCCGTATCTCATCATGCTCACTGCTTTCCTGGGCCAGGCGATCCTGCTCGAAGCCTCGCTCTCCTACCTGGGCCTGGGCGTTCAAGAACCCACGCCCGCCTGGGGGCTGATGCTTCAGGGGGGTGCCGAGGAATACGCGGAAAGCGCGCCGTGGATTCCCGTTTTCCCGGGACTCGCCATCAGCGCCGCCGTCTTCGCCTTCAACCTCTTCGGCGACGCCGTGCGCGACACGCTCGATCCCAGACTGCGCTCCGAATAGTTTTTTAGGGCAGTGACGTTCTTGCTCCTGAAGGCAGGAGAAGTGCGCCTCGCGTGAGGCGCCGCCTCAAAGATTCCTGAGTTGCCGGTTGCGCCTGCGCTCTTTTTTGGGCGCGCGCTTGGGGTTGCCTTTTTTCTTCGTGTCGCGCCTGGGCGTTCTTTCAGGCTCATCCTCGGGAGAATCCTCTTCCATGAAGGCCGCCTGCTGCAGGCGGTCCCGAAACTCGCCCGTGCGCACGACCGCTGAGGCGAAGGGCGCAGCCGCCTCGCCGAGCGCCCTGTCCGAGGTGACGAGAACGGCCCCCCTGTAGCGCTCCTTCAGGAGGCGCAGGATGAGCGCGTCGGCGATTTCGTGCCGGGAGAAGAGCACCTCCACCCCGCCCGGGCTTCGTCCCCCTCGGTCATGGTGGGATTTTCCGTCGAAAACGACAGTGATTTGGGGATTTCCGCCGGAGTTTCTACGGTAGCTCCGGAGCATCTCGATCAGGCCCTCGCGTCCGGCTTCGAGGTCCTGGTGGAGCACACGCCTGAGTTCGGGGATGGCGGGGATGAGGTTGTATCCGTCGACGAGGATGCGCATGACTTGTCCCCGAGAACTCCTAAAAGGGCCGGAAGAGGACGTCCATGAGCGCGGCCGCTTTTTGCGTGTCCCCTTCGAGGCGCAGGGAGCCATCCGCGAGCTTCTGCGCGCGGTCCGCCCGGCCCGCGCACAGGAGCACCATGTCGCTTCCTGATGCCGAGAGACCGGCGTCGGGAGAGGCGGAGAGGTCCTTCGGGGGCGACGCTTCGCCGTCGGTTATCACCATCTCCCATGCGGCCTCAGGCTTGCTCGTCACGAAGCGGAAGACGCCCGCAGGCCCGGTTGCGCCCGAGCGGTTGAAGTAGAGGGGAATCCTCGATTCCAGGATATCGACGAGCGCGCCCAGCGATTCGGTCTCAAGCGGCGCATCCGGGTCGTTCTCCAGGTCCCAGCCGTGGAGCGCCACCTCGTAGAGCCGTTGAGCGGGGAAAGTGCGCGCTTTCGTGTTCCCCTTCCGGTGCCAGAGGTCGCGGTCCAGATCGCCGGGTTCCATGCGCTTGATCTCGGCCTGGAGGTCGTCCTGGCTCCTCTCTATCCAGTCGATGCGCTCTTTGGGGGACATGGCGATGGATTTGCGCGCAATCTCATCGCGCGCGGCCTGGAACTCCTCGGGCGTCCCGGCCCCGAGCGAGAGGATGACCTCGCCCCGGCGCGCCGCCCGGATGCGCTCGGCATAGGAGATGGCCCCGCCCGTCATGTGGCCGATGAGTTGAGCCGCGTTCCATTCGTCGCAGAAGGTGGGTTTCGTCCAGTCAGCTTCAGGCATCGCTCGAAGCTGCGCGATGAAGCGCGCGTTCTCGCGCGCAAGCCATGGAATCGTGGGGAGAAGGAAAGCGTCGTTCAATTCGAAATCGCCCGGGCAAAGAAAATCGCCCCCAGCGCGTGGGGGCGATGAAGAGAGAACACGTTTCGCCTGAAAATCCGTACGCCTGCGGCGGAGGCGCTATTTGCCGGAGGCGCGGATCCAGGCCTTGCCGATGGCGCGCGCGGCGTATACGCCCGCCAGATGGCGTCTGAAGTCCGCCCCGGCGTAGAAATCATCGAGCGCGTCGACGCCCTCGCCGGCCCCCGCAGCCGCCTTGCGGATCGACTCCGCGCTCGGCGCGCTGCCCGTGAGGGCTTCCTCGACGCTCGTGGCGCGATACGCTGTTGCGGCTACGCCCGTCACGCCCACGCGGATGGACTCGACAGCGCCGTCTGCGTCCAGCGCGAGTCGGGCCGCCACGCCGCACACCGCAAAACCGCTGGCCTTCTGCGCCGCCTTGAGATACGCGCTTCCGCCTCGCGCGGCCGGAGCCGATATACGTACGGAGGTGAGAATCTCGCCCGCGCCCAGGGCCGTCTCGAATGTGCCAGTGAAGAAGTCATCGGCGCCGACGACGCGTTCGCCGTCCGCGCCCGCGACGGTGATTTCCGCTTCCGCCGCCAGCACGGCCGCCGGGTAGTCGGCGGCGGGGTCGGCATGGGCGAGGGAGCCGCCCAGCGTGCCGCGGTTTCTCACCTGCAAGTCGCCGATGGCGCCCGCCGCCTCGGCGAGGGAGCGGCATTTTTCCTGAACCAGTCCGGACGCCTCGATTTCGGCGTGGGTCGTCATCGCGCCGATGCGGATACCACCCTCCGATTCGCTGATGCCCGAAAGGCCTTCGATGCCGGCGATATCGACGAGGACGGCCGGATCGGCGAGCCGCGCCTTCATCACGGGCAGGAGGCTATGTCCTCCGGCGAGGACGCGCGCGTCGTCTCCATGCTCTCCGAGCCTGGCGAGAGCGTCTTCTAGCGATTGTGGTCGAACGTAGTCGAAAGAAGCTGGAATCATTTTCTTAGGCCCTCTTCTCGGCGATGGCGCGCCACACTTTCTCGGGGCGCAGCGGCATGTCGATGTGCGTGATACCGAATGGCGAAAGCGCGTCGATCACGGCGTTCACCACGGCGGGTGTGGAGCCGATAGTGCCGGCTTCGCCCACGCCCTTCGCACCCAGCGGGTTCACGTCCGTCGGTGTGGTGGTGTGCAGAAGCTCGAAACGCGGCAGGCGGTTCGCCTTGGGCAAGGCGTAGTGCATGAACGACGCGTTGAGCGGCTGGCCGCCCTCGCCGTAGAGCATCTCCTCCTCCAGGGCCTGTCCCGTCCCCTGGGCGATGCCGCCGTGGATCTGCCCGTGCACGAGCAGCGGGTTGATCATGTTGCCCACGTCGTCCACCGCCACGTAGCGGAGAATTTCCACATCGCCCGTCTCAGGATCCACCTCGACGAGGACGATGTGCGTCCCGAAGGGGAAGGTGAAGTTGCTCGGCTCGAAGAAGTGCGTCTCCTCGAGGCCCGGATCGGTGTCTTCGGGAAGCGCGATGGCGCTGTAGGCCATCATCGCGATATCGGCGAAGCCGGCCGATTTCTCGGGCGCGCCCCTGACGAAGACCTTGCCGTCCTCGAAATCGATGTCGTTCGCGTCCGCCTCGAATTCCATCGCCGCGAACTTGGCCATCTTGGCGCGCACCTTGTCGCGCGCGTAGACGACGGCCGAGCCGCCCACCACGGTGCCCCGGCTGCCGAACGTGCCCACGCCGTAGGGCACCACGTCGGTGTCCCCGTGGACGACGGTCACGTCGTTCGCGTCGATGCCGAGGCCGTCCGCCACGATCTGGGCGAACGACGTCTGCTGGCCCTGTCCGTGGGGCGATGCGCCCGAGAACACGGTGGCCTTGCCGGTGGGCTCCACGCGAACGCGCGCGCTCTCCCAGCCCTGGCCGCCCAGCGCGGCGGAGGGGCCCATGCCGCAAATCTCGACGTAGGTGGAAAAGCCGATTCCCAGATACCGGCCGTCATTCCTGGCTTCTTCCTGCTGGGCGCGCATGGCGGGGTAGTCCGCCGCCTCGAGCGCGCGGTCGAGCGCCAGGTGGTAGTCTCCGCTGTCGTAGCTGAGTCCGGCTGAGGTGCCGAACGGGAACTCGGATTTGTCCGGGAAATTCTTGCGCCTGATCTCCACGGGGTCCATGCCCAGCTCTACGGCCGCGATGTCCATCATGCGCTCGAGAATATATGTCGCCTCGGGGCGGCCCGCGCCGCGGTAGGCGTCGGTCGCCACCTTGTTGGTGAACACGCCGGTGGCGTTCATCTCGATGTTGTCGATTTTGTAGGGGCCGGGGAGCATGAGGCCCGTCAGCGTGAAGATGGCCAGGGTGAGCAGCTGGTAATAGGCCCCGCAGTCGGCCAGCACGTTGTAGCGGAACGCCGTGATGGTGCCGTCTCTCTTCAGGCCCATCTCGATCTCGCCCACCTGTCCGCGCCCGTGGATGGTGGTCAGGAAGTTCTCGGAACGGCTCTCCACCCACTTGATCGGCACGCCGAGTTCGCGCGTGACGAAGGCCGCGAGCGCCTCTTCGCGGTAGATGTTGAGCTTGCTGCCGAAGCCGCCGCCGACTTCCGGGGCGATGACGCGCATGCGGTTCTCCGGCATGCCGATCTGGCCCGCCACCAGCGTGCGCACCTTGTGGGGCACCTGCGTGGAAGTCCACAGCGTCATCTTGTCCTCGCCGGGGAGGTAGTGCGCCAGGACGCCCCGGGGCTCGAGAGCCAGCGGAGCGACGCGCACGTTGGTCATCTTCTCCTTGACGATGACGTCGGCTTCTTTCATGCCGGCTTCCACGTCGCCGCCTGCGAGCCCCCATTTGAACGCCTCGTTGCTCTCGTAGTCGTCGTGCACTTTGGTCGAGCCGGGTTCGATCGCGGCTTCCAAATCGACCACGGCGTCGAGCGGCTCGTAGTCGATCTCGACGAGAGCCGCCGCGTCGAGCGCGCCGTAGCGCGTCTCGGCGATCACCGCGACGACGGGTTCGCCCGCGAACAGCACCTGCTTATCGGCCAGGATCGGCTGCACGGGGACCTTGGCGTCGGGCAGGACGGCGCCCACGGGAACGGGGCCGATGCCCTTCGTCTCCTCGTGCGTGTAGACGGCGACGACGCCGTCCGCCGCAGCCGCCTTGGAGACGTCGACCGAGCGAATGTTGGCTTTGCCATACGGGCTTCTCGCACACGCCATGTGCAGGGTGCCGGGTGGATTGAAATCGTCTACATAGTGGGCGAGGCCCTGGATGAGACGCGGATCGTCTCGTCTTTTGATGGGCGCGCCGATGAATTTGGGTGCTTGCGCCATCTCTTAGTCCCTCATCTGAGCCGCCGCCGCGGAAATAGCGTCGACGATGTTTTGATAACCCGTGCAGCGGCATATGTTGCCTTCGATGCCGTGCCTGATTTCCTCGTCCGTCGGATCGGCGTTGGAAGCAATGAGCTGGTTCGCCGTCAGGATCATGCCCGGCGTGCAGAAGCCGCATTGCAGTCCATGCTTCTCCCAGAACTGCTCCTGAAGCGGGTGGAGTTGATCCCCGTCCGCCAGCCCCTCGATGGTCGTGACCTCACACCCTTGCGCCTGCGCGGCCAAGACCGTGCAGCTTTTCACCGCCTTTCCGTCGACCAGGACGGTGCATGCGCCGCAAATCGAGGTCTCGCACGCGACGTGCGTGCCCGTCAGGCCGGCGTCATCGCGCAAAAGGTGAACAAGAAGGGTTCTGGGCTCCACGTCGAACGTCCGGCTCTCGCCGTTGATGCCGATGTTGATTTCCAAGGTCTTCGGGCCCCCCACGAATGAAAAAAAGAACGAAGCACGTCCCCCGACGGGGAGTGTCTTCATCACCGAAGAATGGCGTTCCTCCATGAAATGATCGAGTGAGGCCATTATTGAAGATAGGGCGAGGCCGTGTCAAGACGATAAATTTTTACGGGATGAACCGGCGTGTTTCGGGCCGCGCGCGGAAGCGGGAGGGACGCCCGCCCGCGAGGAATGAGGCCGCGAAGCGGACCCGGCGGGGGTTGTTGAAAAAGCCTTTGTCAAGGGAACGAACCCTCCCTCCCCGGT
>VXPH01000243.1 GCA_009839615.1 Nitrospinota bacterium | reverse complement strand
ATTGACGAGAAACACATCGTCTTGCAAAACCTCCCTCTTCGGTCGGTTTTGACCCCTGTCAAGGGGGGGTAGGGGGGGTTGGTTTTACAGTTGATCGGGCGGACACATCGATCCCCGGACAGGCCTTTGCGCCTGTCCGGCCACGAACACCTCGCGTATCGAAAGGATCCTGTAGGGGCGGTTTGCGAACCGCCCCTACGGCGAATGCAGGTATTGCTCGTCATTCCGGTGTCGGAGGCGACCAATGCGGGAGGGTTCGCCGGAATGACGGGCATCTGCAGGGCAGCACCACTTTTCTGTTGCAATTCCCCGCTCCGCCTTCTAGGATATTTCCCGCTTGGGCGCACAGCCGCGACGCAAACCAGTCACCCTTCCAAAACACGAGGATACAGGCGTGAAAACCGCATTCACACTCATCATTGCCATCATTACATTATTCTCCACGCAGGCTGTCCATGCCGCGCGCGGGGCCGACGGGCATCTGCGCATCATCTACTGGCAGGCGCCCTCCACCATGAACCCCTATCTCTCGGGCGGCACCAAGGAGATAGAGGCCGCATCGCTGGTCCTGGAACCCCTCGCGCGCTACGACCAGAACGGGAACATGAGGCCCTGGCTCGCCGAACGGGTTCCCACGCTGGAGAACGGCGGCGTGTCGAAGGATTTGCGCGCCATCACCTGGAAGCTCAAGAGCGGCCTCAAGTGGGCGGACGGAACGCCCCTCACCGCCAAGGACGTGGTCTTCACCTGGAAATACTGCACGCACCCCCAGGGGGGCTGCTCCCAGAGCGAGAAATACAACGACGTGAAGAACGTCGAGGCCCTGGACGCGCGAACGGTGCGCGTGACCTTCGGCATCGCGAAACCCTTTCCCTACGGGCCGTTCGTCGGCGCGCAGGCGCCGATCATACAGGCCGCGCAATTCGCCGACTGCCTGGGCGCCAAGGCGCCGCGCTGCACCGACGCCAACTTCAAGCCCGTGGGCACGGGGCCCTTCGACGTGGCCGAATTCCGCCCGAACGACGTCATCTCCTTCGTCGCCAACCGCAATTACCGCGACCCGGCCAAGCCGGCCTTCGCGCGGGTGACCTTCAAGGGAGGCGGCGACGCGGCGGCGGCGGCCCGCTCGGTCCTGGAAACCGGCGAGTTCGACTACGCCTGGAACCTGCAGCTCGCCCCCGACGTGCTGGCGAACATGAAAAAGGCGGGCAAGGGGTTAGTCATCTCCTCGTTCGGCACACTGGTCGAGCGCATCGTCGTGAACCTGACGAACCCCGCTCCCGGACTCGGCAAGGAGCGCTCCACCGCCAAACACCCGCATCCTTTTCTCTCGGACCCCAGCGTGCGCAAGGCGCTCTCGATGGCGATCGACCGAAAGCTGCTCGTCGAGATCGGCTACGGCCCGGCGGGCAGGCCGACGTGCAACGTCCTCCCCGCCCCCGCCATCTACAAGTCCACGGCCAACGACGGCTGCCTGAAACAGGACATCCCCGGCGCGAACAAGCTGCTCGATGCGGCGGGCTGGAAGCGCGGGCCGGACGGCGTCCGCGCCAGGAACGGCGTGAAACTCTCGATTCTCTACCAGACTTCCACCAACGCCGTGCGCCAGGATTTCCAGGCGCTGATAAAACAATGGTGGTCGAAGATCGGGGTCGAGACCGAGCTTCGCAACATCAGCGCCTCGGTGTTCTTCGGCGGCGACCCGGCGAGCGGCGACACGTTCCAGAAATTCCAGGCCGACGTGCAGATGTACGCCAACAACTTCGACGGCACGGACCCGGAATCCTACATGGCGAACTGGGCTTGCAAGGAAGCGCCGCGTCCCGAAACGCAGTGGCAGGGAAACAACGTGCCGCGCTTCTGCGACCCGGCTTATGACGCGCTCATCGCCAAAATGTCGCGCGCCGGCGCGCTGAAAGAACGGGCCCGCCTCGCCAAGGCCATGAACGACATGGTGGTGCAGGCTTATGTGATCATCCCGCTCGTCGACCGCGGGCGCGTATCGGCCCACGCGAAATCGCTGGGCGGCGTGGTTCTGAACACCTGGGATTCGGAGCTTTGGAACATCGCCGACTGGCGCCGCGTCAAATAGGCCCGCGCGCCGCTTAAGCGTTCGGCGAGCGAGGCTTACCCGCGATGGGGACCTACACGCTGAGGCGGCTGCTCTTCGCCGTTCCCACGCTGCTTTTCATCAGCCTCGTCATATTCCTGTTGCTCGACCTCGCCCCCAGCGACCCGACGGCGAACCTGCCGCTCACGATTCCGCCCGAAGTGCGCCAGAAAATCCGCGAGTCCCTGGGACTCGGCCAGCCCATCCACGTCCGCTATCTGCTCTGGTGCAAGCAGTTTTTCATCAACGAGCCGCTGAACGTGGTCGAGGCCCTGCTGGGTTTCTCGGGCGATTCGGAACGCCTCCGCGTCCTGAGCTGGCAGACGCGCTCCCCGGTCGTGGACCTTATCGTCGAACGCCTGCCGCAAACCCTGTGGGTCGTGGGGCTCTCCTACGTCATCGGCGTCCTGATCGCGATCCCCATCGGCATCGTCTCGGCCTACCGGCAATACAGCTGGTTCGACCAGATCGGCACCTTTGTCTCCACCGTGGGGTTTTCGGTGCCGACGTTCTTCACCGGCGTGTTGCTGATCGTGGTGTTCTCGGTGGGACTCGGCTGGTTCCCCTCCATCTACGACACCACGCACCGCGTGACGGACTGGAGCAGCTTTCTCGTCCAGGCGCGGCAGATGGCCATGCCCGTCTTCGTGCTCGCCCTCTACAACGCGGCGCAGATCGCCCGCTTCATGCGCGCCTCGATGCTCGAGAACTTAGGACTCGACTACGTGCGCACCGCCCGGGGCAAGGGCTTTCACGAGCGGCGGATCCTCTTCGTCCACGTGCTGCGCAACTCGATGATCCCCGTCGTCACCATCATCGCGCTGGGCGTGCCGCAGGTGTTCGGAGGGGCGATCATCACTGAGCAGATCTTCAAGGTGAACGGGCTGGGTCAGTTGCTCATCGTCGCCATCCAGGGGGGAGACCTGCCGACCGTACAGACGCTGACCTTCATCTTCGCGGGGCTGATCGTGGTGTTCAACCTCGCCGCCGACATCCTCTACGGGGTTCTGGACCCCACCATCCGCTATGACCAGCGCTAGGCGCGGGGCATGGGCGCAGTTCCGCACCCACCGGGGGGCGGTGATAGGGGCGGGGATTCTGCTCATCGCCGCGTTCGCCGTGGTGTTCGGCCCGCATCTGTGGAGCATCGACCCCCACCTCATCGACATCCGTGCGCGCAACCAGGGCATCAGCTTCGCCCACCCCCTGGGCGCCGACCGCCTGGGCCGCGACACCCTGGCGCGCATGCTGGCGGGCGGGCGCGTTTCGCTCGCGGTGGCGGGCGCGGCCATGGGCCTGGCCCTCTCTTTGGGCGCAGTTGTAGGCGTGGTCTCGGGCTACTTCCGCCGGCTCGACGGCCCGCTCATGCGGCTGACGGATCTCTTCCTGGCGCTGCCGCTCCTGCCCCTTCTGCTCGTGATCATCGCGCTGTTCCGAGACGCGCTGCGCGCCGCCTTCGGCCCCGAGACGGGCATCTTCATCCTGATCGCCTCGGTCATCGGCCTGACCTCCTGGATGAAGACCGCCCGCATCGTGCGCGGGGAGGTGCTCACTCTCAAGGAGCGCGAGTTCGTGCTCGCCTCGGGCGCGGTGGGTGCGCCCACGGGACGCATCATATTCCGCCACATCCTGCCGGGCGTCGTCTCGCCCATCATGATCTCGGCGGCCCTGGGCGTCGGCGACGCCATCATCACCGAATCGGCGCTCTCCTTCCTCGGGCTGGGCTTTCCGCCGGATTTCCCCACCTGGGGGCGGCTGCTCTACGACTCGACCGACTACCTCCAGCAATACCCCGGGCGCGTCCTCTGGCCCGGCCTCGCGATCTCGCTCACCGTACTGAGCATCAACTACGTGGGCGACGGGCTGCGCGACGCGCTCGACCCCCGGGCGCGGGGCTGAGCGCCGCTCGCTTTTGCGCCCTCTCGCAAGCGAGCCGGAATGCGCTCCCATCCTTGCGCGGGCGGGCGACCTCTGGCACGATTCGACTTCGGCAGGACACACAAAGACATGACAACGCGCCGGACCGGAGGATTTTCCGGGCGCCCCTTGCACAGGAACACCGACATGGCTGAAAACGTTTTCTTCATCTGCCCCGCGTGCGGGAAAACCGAACTGCCCTTAGGTGACACGGAGGACCCGAACGAAATCCTCTACATCCAGCTCGCGGAGATGGACAACTGCGATGAGGCCCAGATTCCGCAATTCGTGTACGGCGACTCGTTCACCAAAGGCTTCGGCGGCTTTGTGCGCGACGTGGACGCAGAGGGCGAGGAGCGCGTGCGCTGGGTGCCCCCGAGAGCGGTGGTGGCGTATCACTTCGCAAGAAACGAGGAGCGAATCGGCCACGCGGAGCCGATGAACGACTTCTACCCCCAGCCGCTCTACCGCAATCTGTCCAAGGGCGGCGGCGTGGAGAACATATTCGTCGCCATGGCGTTCCTGCCCCACAACGAGTCCATGACGCCCGAGATGCGCGCGCAGGGAGAGGCCCTCGCCAAGTCCCTCGGGTAGGGGGGTGTTGGAAAAGACCTGGTTTCGTGATTCGGCGTTTGGAACCAACCGGGGAGAGCATGCCGGGCAGGTATAGGGTTTTGTAGGGGCGGACCTGCGTGTCCGCCCGATGCGTTCACCGTGTTTAATAATCCCGCTATCGTTATAAAATGGATACCTAAAGGCGGGCGGACACGCAGGTCCGCCCCTACGCCATACTTATGGAGAAATCACTAACCCTCCAGCATTGGTTGGATTTTGTCCCTGGTCAGGCTTTTTCAACAAACCCGCCAGGATCCGCTACTCCTCCCCCAGCAGGCGGTTGTAAATCCACGCCAGGATCGTGAAGAAGAAAAAGCCTATCGCGAACCCCCAGGCCGCGCCGATGATCGCGCCCGGATAGGTGGGGGAAACGCCCGGGTAGAAATCGGCTATCAGCTTCAGCATATCCCCGCCCACGCCGAACACCGCGCCCAAAAAAGCGTAGAGGAAAAACATGGCCCCGTAGATGATGCCGGCGGCCAGACCGAATTTCACGGCGTCGAGTTTCACGTCGAATCTCCCTGATGGCGTGGAAATGCGTTCCTACATACGCTATTCAATATAAGTCCACAGAAGCATCCCGGCAAAACCACCCGCGCGCCCCCGGGAGGGGGCCGCCCGCAATCATCTTGGATGGGCGCCTCGCCCGTCCCCAGACAGGAGGTCAGTTTGATGAGCGAAGAAACACGCCTCGAGAGAGGACTCAGGACCCGCGCGAGAATCTTCGGCGAAGAAGGAGAAGAAAGGCGGCAGGCATTTGCGGAGGCGAGCCCCGCCTTCGCGCAGTTCGTCACCGAAAGCGTTTACGGCGATCTCTACGCGCGAGAGGGCATCGACGACAAGACGCGCGAGACGGTGATCCTCTCCGTCCTGTGCGCCCAGGGCCGGGACAGGGAGTTCGGCTACCACGCCAAGGCGGCGCTTCGCATCGGCATGACGAAAGAAGAGATTCAGGAGATCATCCTGATATGCGCGATCTACGCCGGCGCCCCCAACGCCGTGGGCGCGACGGACGAATCCTTGCGCGTGTTCAAGGAGTTCGGCGTCTAGGCGCTAGCCCTTCCTGAACTCGTTGAAGATGTCGATCCAGGCCTTCTCCGCCTGCCGCACGGGGAGGTCGCGGCCCACGCTGCGCTCGATCAGCGTCTCCACCCGCATCCGGCTGCTGCCCTCGGGGTCGGGGTAGTAGCCCATGAGCCGGTTCTGCGCCTCGCTCCAGTGCGCGGCGACCTTCAGGTTCGGGCCGCGGGACTTGAACGCCCTGGCGAAACCGATCCTCGCCTGCACGTGGGCCTGGCTGACATACCTGACCCACTCGAGCGCGAGTTCCTTGTTCCTGCTTTGCCTGCACACGGTGGCTACCTCCTGCCAGCGAATGCCGCCTTGTTTCGGAATCGTCGCCTCGAAGTTCGTGTGACCGGCGAGCTTCAGATCGATATCGAGATCGCCGATCATGGCGGCGGTGAGGTCGCCGTCGATCATCGCCCGCACGACGGGCCGGGAAGTGGCGCCGAACATGCCGACATGCGGCCTGAGCTTGAGCAGCCACTTTCTGACCGCGCCCAACTGCGCCTCGCTCAGGTCGTAGGGGTTCTCCTTGTTGGGATGAACCGCGAGGCTCGCATTGCCCATGTTCGGCAGATACCAGTCCAGAACGCCGATCCTGCCGGCGAGCTTCGGCAGAAACAGCGAATTCCAGTCCTCGCTCTCCTGCAGGCTCATACGATCCGAGTTGTAGGAGATGGCGTAGAAACCGAAGCGCGTGGGCGTGCCCCAGACCTGCCCGCCGCCCGCCCGGACCTGGCGCATGTTCGTGAACGCGGGGTGGTAGTTGGCGAGTTCGGGCACGTCCTTTGGATCGTAGGGCTCGATCGCGTCGATGGCGGCGAGCTTGCGCACGTATTCGGCGTCGAGAAGCACGCTGTCGTAGGTTCCGCGCGGCGCACGGTGGAAGAGCCGGAGCATCTGCTCCCCGCCGATGTAGGTCTGGAAATCGACCCTGACCCCGTGCGTCTCCTCGAATTCCTGCGCCATGCCCTTTTCCTCGTAGCCCGGCCACGCCAGCACCCGCAGCCGGTCTGCGGCGCGCGCGCTGCGCGAAAAGACGGTGAGCGCACCCGCCGCAGCAGCGCCCGCCTTCAGCAGGGTCCGCCGATCGAGTTCGGGACCGGGACGATCAGTCTTGTTCGGGCTATTGGCGCCTCTCATCGGAGCCTCCTTCTCATTATCGATGCCCTGCGTTGGCGTGAACGGGCCCTAGTCGGGGCCGAGGACGGCCCTGATTTTTTTGGCGAGCGCGGCGGTGACGAGGCGCGCCGCCTCCTCTAAAGGGGCCCGCATGCGCGCGCCCGCGGCGAAGGCGTGGCCGCCGCCGCCGAAGGTGCGGGCGACGTCGTGAATCTCCACCCGTCCCTTCGAGCGCAGGCTCACGCGGATCCGCCCGTTTTCGAGTTCGGACAAAAAGGCGATGACCTCGACGGACTCGATGGAGCGGGGAACCGATATGTATTCCTCCGTCTCGTCACGCGAGACGCCGAAGCGATCGAGTTCCTGCGCGGTCAGGGTGAACCAGGCGAGGCGCCCTCCGCAGTCGAGCGCCATCCGGCTCATCAGCGTGCCCAGCAGCTTCACCGAGCCCGCGCCGTTCGACTCCCAGAAGATCGAGTAGGCCTCCCCGGGGCTCGCGCCGTGTTCCACCAGGCGCGCCGCCCAGTTCAGTGTGCGCCTGGACGTGTTCGTGAAGCGGAACTGGCCCGTGTCGTAGACGAGGGCCGCCATGAGCGCGCGGGTGATGAGCATGTCATCGAACGCATAACCTTCCTCGTCCAGGTAATCCGCGATCATCTCGCCCACCGCGGCGGCCGCGGGGTCGATGACTGAGGGGCAATCGATGTTGTCTTCTTCCCGGATATGGTGATCCACGACGGCCAGGGGCAGCCCGCTCGCTTTTACCGGCTCCTCCAACCTGCCCAGGCGGCTCGCCTTTCCGGTGTCCAGGATGAGGCACGCGTCGAAGCGCTCCGCCCAGTCTTCTTGCGCCAGAAGATCTTTCCGCGAGCGAACGAGGCCCTCGGGGTCGAAGGGCGCGACGAAGACGGGCACCCTGTCCTCGGTGACGACGGTGGCTTGTTTACCGATCCCGCGGAGGTAGCGGCTGAGCGCGACGCACGCGAGGAGGCCGTCGCCGTCCGGCCCGATGTGGGTGAGAAGCAGGAACCGATCGTGTCGTTCGAGGAAATCTCTTAGGGGCTGAAACCGGCTGGGATTCCGAGTTTGCTCCGTGCTCATGCGCTTTCGGTGCTCATGCGGATGGTTCCAGGCCCACGCGGTGAATCTGGCGCAGAACGTAGCTTCTAATCTCCTTCGCCGAAGGCGCGGAGTCCGTCCGCTCGCCGCCGGTCATGACATCGGCGAGCAACTGCTCCACCACGCCGCCGCACGACGCGCAATCCCCGTATGGCTTGTCGATGGGGATGACGCGCTCCGCCCCGCAGTCGCGGCAGCGCAGCAGGTGCTTGGCGCCGGGGTGCTTGCCGCGCTTGGCGACAGCCTCGCCTTCGACCTCGACGATGTCCATTGAGAAGTCGATCGTGGCCGCCGCGCTGACGGAAGTGCCCACCCCGTAGCCGCCGTCCACCACCGGGTTGAGCTCCAGAATCTTCTGCTCGTCCAAACCCCCGCTCACGAAAAGCTTCACGTGCGGGAAACCCGCGCGGTCGAGCTCCCAGCGGATCTCTTCCAGTATCTCGCGCAGGTTCCCCCGCCTCGAAGCCGGCGTGTCCACCCGCACGGCGGAGAGCCTGTCCGTCAGCGCGCGCGCCGCCTCCAGGGTCTCGAACCGCTCATCGGCGAAGGTGTCCACCAGCGCGACGCGGCCCACCTCCGGCTCGATGACCTCATCGAACGCCTTCGCCGCGGGCACGAGGCCACCCATGAGAATCACCAGCGCGTGGGGCATCGTACCCGCCGCCGGAATCTCCAGAAGCTCGGCGCCCTGGACGAGGGCGACGCCGTCGCAGCCGCCGACGTAAGCCGCGCGCTCGACCATCGGCGCGATGGCGGGGTGTATCCGACGCGCGCCGAAGCTCACGAGCTGCCTCCCCTCCGCGGCGATACGGCACCGCGCCGCCTTGGTGGCGACGCCGCTCGCCTGGCACATCAGCCCCAGAATGGGGGTCTCCAGCTTGCAGAAATCGTTGTAGGTTCCCGAAATTTCCAGAACGGGCTGCCCAGGCCGGAAAACCGTGCCCTCGGGTACGGCGCGGACGTCCACGGGGAATCCTTCGAGAAGGCGCAGTATCTCTTCCAGACCCGTGAACACGCCCCAGCCGGAAGGAAGCGACTTGGAGGCGAATTCCGCGCGCACGTTCTTTCTGATGCCTTTTGCTTCGAGAATCCTGAGGGTGCGCTCGAAATAGACGTCCGCCACCTTGCCCGAGCGGATGTCGTCGAAATCGGCGGTGAAAAGACTCAAAGAAGGATTCCGCCAGGGAAACCCGCTATTCGGCGGGTGCCGTCTCGGCGGGGGCCTCGGGCTCGGGACGCGTGTCCGCCTCCTGGTTCCTGAGACCGAACAGCTTGCCCCATGGCCTGGGGCCGGTGTAGTTCACCTCTTTTTCCCAGACGTCGTAGAGGCGCTCTTTCTCATAGACGAGATCGTCGCGGAAATAGCCGGGCGTCTCGTACTGGTGGGTGTGGACGATGGATTTGGGCGTCGTGGGACACGCCTCCGTGCAGAGCCCGCAGTACATGCAGCGCATGTAGTCGATGTAGAACTCCTTGGCGTACATCTCGCGGCCCTTGCCCGCCGTGACGATGGTGATGCAGTCGACCGGACAGGCCTTCTCGCAGTTCAGACAGCCGATGCAGAGCTCCTCGCCCGTCTTGAAATCGCGCGTCAGGCCCAGAAATCCGCGGAAGCGCTCGGGCGGCTCCCAGCGCTCGGTCGGGTATTGCAGCGTGACGGGCTTTTTGAACATATGCCGCAGCGTGGCGGACATGCCCTTCACGATGTCCCAGAGAAAGAACTTCTGAATCCCCCTGGTGAACTCCATTTCCCTCTCCTCGCCTTGAACGCTAGGAAGCCGCCGCGGCCTGCTTCCTGGCCTCTTCCTGGGCTTCGAGATATTTCTCGGCCGCCACCGCCGCCGTCGTCGCATCGCCCGACGCGTTGGTGATCTGGCGAATCAGCTGGCTTCTGCAATCACCGGCCACGAACAGGCCCGGAACGTTGGTCTCCATGTTCTGGTCCGTGAGGATGAAGCCCGCCTCGTCCTTTTCCACGTGATCTTTTATCAAATCCGTGTTCGGAATAAAACCGATGAAGACGAAAAGGCCCGTGGCGTCGATCTCTTGCGTCTCGTCCGTCTTGACGTTCCGGATGCGCAGCTTCTTCATCTCCCGGTCATCGCCGATGACTTCCTCGGCCACGTAGTCGGTGATGATCTCGACTTTCGGGTTCTCGCGAATCTTGTCCACCAGCACCGCATGGGCGCGGAACTGGTCGCGGCGGTGGATGATGTAGACCTTCGTGCCGTATTTCGTGAGGAACTGGCCCTCCTCCACGGCGCTGTTCCCGCCGCCGACCACGGTGATGACCTCATCCTGGAAGAACGCGCCGTCACACAGCGCGCAGTAGCTCACGCCCTTGCCGGCGTATTTCTCCTCGCCCGGAATGCCGAGCTTTCTCGGATAGCCGCCGGGCGTGTAGATAACCGCGCCGCAGCGGCGCTCGCCCATGTCGGTCGTGACGATGAAATCATCGCCGTCCTTTTTGACCGCCAGAACTTCTTCCATCTCGATATTGAGGCCGAACTTCATGGCGTGATCGGCGAACTTGGCCGCCAGCTCCTGGCCGCCGACCAACTCGAAGCCCGGGTAGTCCTCCACGTGCTCGGTGTTCAAAATCTCGCCGCCCGGGGCGAGCTTCTCATAGCAGACCACGTTCAGCTTCGAGCGCGCCGTATAAAGCCCCGCCGTCAGCCCGGCCGGTCCCGCTCCGATGATGATGATTTCGAAATCACGTTCAGCCACTGCGAATCTCCAGAAACAATAGAATAGACAATAAATAAAACCGATAGGTCGGACCCAAGAAACCGGGCAGATTCTAACACCCGCCCCACACCATGCCAACCCCGCGGGGGTTTGCCGAAAACCCTTACTCCACTGGCGCGAGGACGAACGCGCCGAATTCCTTCTCGAGGCGAAGCCTTTTTCCGTCGTGCTCGAATATGGCGCCCGGCGGGGTATCCTCATCCACCGGAACGTACTCACCGCAAAGGGGGCATGAGACCATCTGCACGACGGTGAGCACTTCCGCCCCCTCCGCCCGGCCCAGGCGGAACCTGACGCCCGCTCAGTTGCCGCAATCGATCAGATCGCGCGGCTTCGCATCCCACGGGACGGGTATCTCCTGCCCTCAGCCGGGGCAGGGCAGCGTCCTTGGCCTCCCGCTCACGCGGCGAGCCCCAAAAGCGCCTGGAGCTTCGCCCGGTCGAAGCCGACCACCTTCTCCTCGCCGACGAAGATGACGGGCGTGGCCCGCATGTTCGCCCGCCGGAAGAGTTCCTCCAGGGCTTCTTCGTCCTGATCCACGAGTTTTTCCGTGTACGCCACGCCGTGATGGGAAAGAAACTCTTTCACCGCCTTGCACGGCGCTCAGAAAGTGGATGAATAAACCGTTACTTCTGCGTCCGCCATCGACAAATCTCCCTTGAAAACCACAAGAACCACCCGGCGGCAGGGCGCGCTTCATTCTCAATATCGCTCCGGGCGGGAATCTCCGCTACCCGGGGTTGTTGAAAAACCTCTCCTCGCTCATCATTCCCC
>VXPH01000200.1 GCA_009839615.1 Nitrospinota bacterium | reverse complement strand
CGCATGGGCCTGCGTGAACTCATCGACGGGCAGGCGGAGAGCCGGATGGCCCTGCGCGCGCTCATCGAGCGAACCGGCTGAGCGAACCCGACGAAATCGAAAGCGTCCGTCCCTCGATACAAACGCTCCTTCCTCAGTCGCGTTTGACCTGCGACGCCTGCCCGGGATGAGGGTTCGGGGCGCTTGCCCGGGGCGCGGAAAACAGCCTTCCCATCTCTGCTTGACGTACCCCCCTCAACCCCCTTTGACAGGGTTGTTGAAAAAGCCTGTTTGCGTGATTCGGTGCATGTAATCGACAAACGAGAGAGAAGATTCACTCCCCCCTCAGGGGGGGAGTGAAATTCAGCGCGCTCCCTTTGTGGGACTTTCCAACAGCCCCGTATCCGGGCCGTTCTTCCGAACGGCTCTCCGGGATGAGGAACGCCCCCTGGAGGCTTCGCTGCGAGCGCATCCGCTCGGGAGTAGGAAGGGAAAGAACGAGTCTGGTAGAATCGGGGGAAAAGGAGCCTGAACCGGCCCGATCAAAGATAGGCCGACACCCCGCAAAAGGCTGACCAAGGGGGGGAGTTGCTGCGATACAATCCCTGGGGTGCAGCTTCAGCCGGGAGCCGGGGCGCCGGCCTGCTTGCGTGAAGCGCGAGTGGGGGCCGCCCGTTGTTCCCGTTCCCGGCTCGAGGACTCAAACTCATAGCAAGGAGCGGTACAGTTTGCTTCATCACGAGGAAGCAACCAACGGGCAACCCCCTTTTCCACTCTTCTTCCTTTTCCTTCGCCCGCCTTGGGCGCGGGACCGGATAGCCCCGGGGCCGAAGGCGTCCTGCTTTAACTACCTGCTACTCCATCATCTTCCGCGCGCCGAACGCTCCGGCCACGGAGCCGTCCGTGAACATGGCGTTGAACTCGCCCACCACGGTGTGCGGCTGGTTGTCAGCATCCGCAGTGCCGTGGAAGGTGGAACTGAACGAACCGTCACCATCTCCACCACCCTTGGCCGTTCCTGAATGAGTACCATCGGTGCTGGTCGCAGAACTCTTTAAGGCCACACTCCATTTGTTCTCTTCACCGCCGGACAGCATGAAGTTGTCGATGGTTCCTTCGATGCTGTTCTGCTTGCTGACGGCCACGTCGTCCCCGCCGAAGTACGCCATGAGATCGACGTCCGCCGTGAAGTGGCCGGAGGTGGCCGTGTCGAGCGTGCGGTCGGAGTTGTACACGTTTTTCACGTATACGCCTGTCGCGCCGCCCTCATACGTTGCGGTTCCCACAACGGCAGAAATGTTGGTGACCGCGTCAACGCTTGATCCCGCGAAGGTCTCGACTTCGTTGTAGGTGAGCACGCCGTCCTTGTCGGTCGTCTTCTTCAGCCAGAAGCCGTAGTGGTAGTAGTTGTAATCCGGCTGATCGGTCGTTGCGCCCATGGAGGGAATGAAAGCCCAGTCATTGTCATTCGAAACGCCGCTCACCACACCCATGGCATTGACGGTGACGGTACAGGCAGCGGTAGTAGCGACACATTTGTATGTTCCCATTGAGCCGTTGAACGTGCCCGCGATTTCAGCGGCATCCCTGCTTTCATCCGCAGGTGTCCCAGGAGTATCTGCTACCGCCTGCTGGAAGCTGAGGTCGGTGGTTCCAACGGTTCCGGCAGGAGCCGTGAATCTGCTTGCCTTGACCATTCCAAGGTTGCCGGCAACGATGCCCAAAGCCTCAAACGTGGCGGTGCCACCTTGGGGGTCGTTGGTCGTGTCGGTGCTGACGTCCAACACTTGAGGTGTCGTTTCGCTTCCGTCTGCAGCTATAACTTTGAACTCCGCAAACGGCACCGCCGTGGGCGCTTCGATGTCGGTGCTGACGATCACGACTTCTTCCACTACGTTGCCCATGTCATCCGCTTCCATCGCGCGCGAGTGCATGGTGGTTCCGCCGCCCAGATCCATGGCCTGCATGAACATCTCGTCGTCGTCGTTCGTAGCGCCCTCCACGGTAATTGATACTTTAGTCGCCATGCGGTCGCGGCTAATGGCCAAGGTATACTCACCCTCAGACCCATCCGTTGTCGTTGGCGCATCTGAGCCGCCGAGACCGGCGTCGGTCGTCTGCGCGGCTTCGGCCGCAATGGCGTCCTCTTTCGTTTTGACCACGGCATTTGCGGCCATTCTCGCGGCGTTCGCATCCGCAGCTTCCTTTGCCGCTGTAACCATTCCGGCATACTTGGCCGCATCAGACGCCGCAGATTCGGCGATAGCCTGAGCCGCTTGCGCTGCTGCTGAGGTAGTGGCTGCCTGCGCAGCGCTATTCGCTTGATTCGCCACCGCCACTGCTGCCTGAGCACTCGCATAAGCCTCAGGGGCAAGTCCGCTGTTATCCATCACGGCAGCAACCGCTGAAGCCGCATTACTCGCTGCAGTCGCCGCTGCTGTCTTCGCTGCGGCCAAGGCCGCAGCCTCTACCTGTTCCGGGCTCATGCAGTTCGGGGGTGTGCCGGTATGACCCTCCGGACACATCTCTGGCGTCGTACCCGGATCCGGCGTGTCGGCTGTCCCGCCGCCTCCGCCGCAGCCCGCCAGCACGAGGGCGAAGACCGCCGCCAGCGCGAAAGCGTAGAGCTTGTGAATATACTTGTCTTTGACCATCATTTAGTGAGTCCTCCTGAATACATAGAAAAAGGGATTTTTCAGTGAATTTCCGGCTTTCTCCGAGTAACCTCCTTTCCTTTCGATATACGGGCCTTCACAAACTGAGCATTTATTATTTCGGGCGGCCCGGAATGCGGTGGACCTGCCCGCGCACCGTCCGGGCCGGCGGTTCCGCGGGAGGCGAATCCCTGCGGCATGCGCCCACCTTCCTCGGCCTCCCAAAGGCGAGTATCTTTCGACCACCTCGAACCCAGCCTGCTTACCGCTAATTGCTGTTACGGGACGCCGGAAGCCCCGTTCCGCGCCGGGAGACCCGCCTCAAAGCGCATTCGGGCCGTGAACGGGCGGAAAAAGAGGTGAAAAAGACGTAAAATCCCGCCCGAAATCCCTCCGGGGACCCCGGAATTGCGCTTGACATGATCTTGAGAGGTGTTATATTTTCTGATAACAGCAATTATCAGCTTAAAAGTGAATGTTTTTTGTGGGCAATTTACACTCGCTGGCCTAACATATATGATGACATACATATGATGACGCGGGGCTGAGAGGGCAGCCCCATCGAGGCAGTCGCCGCCGGAACTTCAGGGCGCCTGACAAACGATGGATTGCGGAGAATCATGGAAAGGCCTGCGACGCCGGGGAGACCCTCCTTCCCGGAGAAACCCGACGAAAACCAACCACCGCGCGTCGGTTCGCTGCGGACGGCGACTGATCTGATGCGCGCCTCTCTCGCCGAAAATACGCGCCGCGCCTACGAGGCCGCGCTGCGCGGCTTCGAGAGCTCGGGCCATCCCGAGACCGACGCCGGGGTGGCGGCCTACATCACGGGGCTCTACGAGAAGGGCCGCTCGGCGGCCTGCGCCGCGATGGTGGTGGCGGCGCTGCGGTTCCGGGCGAGGCTGCACGGCCGCTCCTCCCCGGTGGGTCCCGCGGCGGAGCGCGCCCTGGCGGGCTTCCGGCGCCTGGCGTCCGAGCGCGGCCGGGGCACGGTGGCCGGCGTGCGCTGGGAGGTGGCGGACCTTGCGGCCGCGCTGGCGGAGGAGACGGGGACCCCGGGCGGCCTGCGCGACGCGGCGATCGTGGCGGGGGCGAGCGACGCGCTGCTGCGGGTGTCGGAGGTCGCGGCGCTCGACATCGAGGACGTGAACCTCGAGGAGCAGACGGTGCATATCCGCCGCTCGAAGACGGACCAGGAGGGCCAGGGCGTCGTGCAGTACCTGGGCGAGCCGACCGTGGCGCGCATCCGGGCCTGGCTGGCGCGCGCGGGTCTCGAGGAGGGAGCGCTCTTCCGCCCCGTGTACAAGGGGGGGCGGCTCCGGCCCGGGCGCCTGACGGACAGGAGCATCCGGGGCATCATCGCCCGGTGGGGGAAGGCCGCGGGCGCCGAGGGGCGCGTGAGCGGCCACAGCCTCCGGGTGGGTGGCGCGCAGAGCCTCGCGAACGCAGGCGCGTCGCTGGTCGAGATGCAGCTCGCGGGCCGCTGGCGCTCGCCGGCCATGCCGGGACGCTACGCGCAGGGACAGATCGCGAAGCAGGGCGCCGTGGCGAAGCTGCGCTACGGGCGGTGACGCCGCGTCAATCGGGCTTTCACCTGTAGGGGCCGCATACATGCGGCCCGTGTCGTGAAGACGCGAAAATCCAGGGTCGCATATATGCGACCCCTACAGCCCCATCGTGTATTGCGTAGGGGAGGACCTGTGTGTCCTCCCATCCCCTCGGAACCGCCACCTACCAACCCCCTACTGGGGCTGTTGAAAACTCCTACATAGGACCTTGCAAGTAGAGGGTTTGTAGGGACAGGCCTCCGTGCCTGTCCGGCCCTCCGTTGTTGTCCTGATTGTAACCATCCTGCAAAAGGACAGGCACGGAGGCCTGTCCCTACACAAGCGCAAATCCTCCCGCATGGGACTTTTTCAACGACCCCGACAAGAGGGGGTTGGTCTTCCGGCAAGATTCAGCGGGGATACACCCGGATGGCGGAGGGCTGCGTCGGGCAGAAATACTCGCATACGCCGCACCCGACGCACCCTTCCTCGACCAGGGGGCCGCGGACCGGGCCGGCGCGCTCGAGGCGGATGGCTCCCGCCCCGAGCGGACACCGGTCCACGCAGTAATCGCACCCCGGGTCCGTCCCGCTCCACGCGAGGCAGCGGTCGGGATTCACCTGCGCGAGGCCGATCCGGATCTCCTCGCGGGGGGCGAGGGTGAGGGCGCCGCTCGGGCAGGCCTTCATGCAGGCGAGGTCCTCGCAGACGATGCAGGCGGCCTCCTGGGGGACGATGACCGGGTGGAGGGTTCCCGAATCTTCCTCTCTCGGGACCAGCCGGATGGCTTCGGCCGGGCAGACTTCCGCGCACGCGCCGACGCCGCAGCACAGCTCCAGGAATTCCTCCTCGGGCGCCGCGCCCGGCGGCCTAAGCGGCGTCCGGGGCGTATCGGCGCCCCCGGCTCGGGACTCCGTGAGAACCGCCTGGATAAAGGCGAAAGGCCCCTTCTTCAGGAAGGCCCGCCGGTCGAATTCAATCGGCTTCATCGCGCATCCTCAGACCGGCCGCCGGGCCGGCGTCGGCGGCGGCGGGAGAAAGACGGGGTCCGGGTCGTCTTACGCGCCGGGCGCCGCATGCGTCTTCCTCCGGCGGGCCGCCCGGGAGCGCCTGCGGTGGAAAAAGAGGAGCAGGACGAACAGCACGACCCCGCCCGTCGCCATGTACGGCATCCAGGAGACGCTGTCGCCATGGACTTCGACCGGGACGGACCCCCGAAACCCCTCGGCCACGAGCCGCAAGTCATATAGCCCCGGTCCCGGCACCGACTGGCGGACCCGGTACACGGCTTCCTCCAAAGGCCGGTCGTGCTGGAAGGCGGCCAGCCTGGTCTTTCCCCGGCGCACCTCGATGGTCAGGGGGCCCGTGTAGCTCTGGCCGGTCCTGGAGTCCGTGAGGCTGACGTAGAACTGCACGTCGTCCGGCGTGTCCGAAGTCTGCCGGCGCAGCCCCTCGAAGAAATAGCTCACCACGGTGATGTCGTAACGGCCGACCCGGACGCGCGTTTCGCGCGTGGGGATCTGGGGGTAGTTCTCGGCGTAGCCGTAGTGGGGCTTTCCCCGCATGTGGTGGCCGGATGCGGCGAGCGGAACCAGGAGCAGCGCCAGCCCCAGCCCCAGGGAGACGCCCTTCTTGAGGCGCGAGAGGAGCCGGGCCGGAAAGCGCCGGCGCGGAGGAGCGAATCCCAGGGTCAGCAGGTCGTCGGGGCACGCGGCCGTGCAGACCCCGCAGTTGTAGCATTCGGCGAGTGAGAACGACCCCGCCGGGTTGACACCCATCGGGCAGATTCGCGCGCAGGCCGTGCAGCCCTCGATGCAGGCGCGCTCGGCTTTTCGCACCCGGAAGGGGGCCAGCGAGCCGAAGAGGCCCAGAAGCGCGCCGGTCGGGCAGAGGGAGCGGCACCACGCCCGGCGGGAGAGGAGCAACTCTCCCAGGATGACGCCCGAGAAAATCAGGACGCCGCCGTTGGTGACGCCGAACACCATCAGGGAGAACACGTCCCGCCCGATCTGAACGTGGGGGAGGAGGTTCGCCCACAGGGCGACATCGAAGGCGACCGCCGCGGCAAGCCCCATGAGGAGCAGCGCCCACTTGGCCCACCGGGGGACTTTGAGGTCCGGCGGACGGACTCCGATCTTCGGCAGGGCGCGCCGTCTCAGGAGGTCGAATCCCTCCAGGAGGGTGTTCACCGGGCAGACCCACCCGCAGAAGATCCGCCCGAGGAGGGCGGCCACGAGGAGCGGGAGCGCGGCCCCCGCCAGGAGGGCGAGCCAGACGCCCGGTGCGCGGAATACGGTCTCCGCCGCGACCACCGGATCGAGAATCGGGAACCCGAAGGCGGAGAACGACCCGAAATTGCCCACCCAGTCCATCGAGTGGGCGGCGGGGTCCGGCAGGCGCCCGAGCGTTACCGAAAACAGGTGGTAGAGCCATTGCTCGAAGACGGTCCCCGTCAGGGATATCTTGTGGTAGCCGTTCCTGCCGTACTGCTGGTAGAGGATGCCCCCGTAGTTGAGGGCGGGCACGGCCAGGAGCAGGCCGAGCGCTCCCAGCTGGATCCCCCTTCTCATGAGCCGGCGCGCCACGGTATCAGGACTCGGCCGGGACGATGCGGATCGCCTGGGGGACGTGGATGCAGGCGCGTTCGCAGAGCCCGCAGCCCACGCAGGCGTCCGTCACGATGGGCTGCTCGTACATGCCCGTCTTCATCGCCACCCCCGGGAAGGGACAGGCGCGGATGCACACCCCGCAGGTGCGCCCCTGGTAGGAGTAGCACATGGCCTGATCCACCACCGCGCGTCCCATCTTGACCTGGGAGAGAACGGCGTCGGCGTCCGCGACGATTTGCGTCAGGGCGCCCGTCGGGCAGACCTCGGTGCACTTCATGCAGAGCATGCAGGCCTGTTCGCGGGGAACGATGTAGGGGGTGTTGAGGTTTCTGAGGCCGTGGCCGAACCCGGTCATCTGAATGGCGGTGTTCGGGCAGACGGCGGCGCACCGCGCGCAGCGGATGCACCGATCGAGGAACTCCTGCTCGCTGAGCGCGCCGGGCGGGCGAAGGAGGCGGCGAAAACGCGCCCCGGCTCTCGCGAAACTCCTCCGTCCGGTCGCGAGCACCGAAGCGACGCCGGTGAGCGCCGCCGCTCCCGCCATGAGGAACATGCGTCTGTTCAGGCCCATTCTCTTATCTCCCCAAAAACCTCCAGGCCCGGCGAGACGGGGAAAGCGGGAATTCCTTCCCCGTCTCGCCCGGTTCACCGGAGGCTTATATCTTCTCGATCCTCGCTTTGACGTGCTTGAAGTCCGCCTGGCCGGACACCGGGTCGAAAGCCCGGTGCGTGACCGCGTTGACGAGCCAGCGGTTTTTCTTCGGGTCGGCGCTGTCCGCGACGGAGAGGTTCCACGGGGAGAACACCTGACCCGGCATGACCTTGTTGCGCGCGGGCTTGACCTTGCTCTTCGTGCCGATGCTGGCCCGCGCCTCGTAGCTGCCGCGCGGCGTCACGATCCGGACCCATTCCCCGTCCTCGATTCCGAGCCGCCGGGCGTCGCGGGGGTTCATTTCGAGATACTGCTCCGGCACCAGCCGGCGGGTGGTGGCCGCCCGGATCGTCTTGGTGGTGTGGAAGTGCTCGAAGACGACGCCGAGGTTCAGCCAGAACGGGTACTTGTCGGCCTGCTTGATCTCCGCCATGGACTTTCCGTAGTAGTCGAAATCCGGCAGTTCCGGCGTCAGCCCGGCGTCGCGCATCTCGATGAGCACGTCGTAATGGTCGACGGCGTAGAAGTTCGGGTCCTTGCCCGCCTTGGCGAAGACCTCTGTGAGCTCCCTGGCGCGTGAATAGTCCTGCTCGGTGAGCTTGAACTTCGCCCGGCCGTTCTTGCGGCGGAAGGCGCTGTAGGGCTTATCCGTCCAGCCGGTCTCCTGCGCCATGTACTTGCGCGGGACCCCTCCTCCTTTGGCGATCTCGTACGTGGGGGCGGGATAAAAGAGACCCTTGCGCTTTCTGAGCTGCTCATAAGGCGAGAGCTTGTCGCGCTTCTCCACCTCCAGCATCCCCGTCAGGTCCGCATCCGACCCCTTGCTGGCCCGGATGATGTCCCGGTAGACCTCTTCGGGGTCATAGAAGCCGTCCGCCTTCCGCTCGTAGGGGAATATCTTCTCCGCGTCCAGGCCGAGCTTCGCCGCGATGGACTTGCCCTCGTCGATGATGACGTCCAGATCCGGCCGGCAGTTCTCGGGCGGCTCCATGGCCTTGTCCGTGACGTACATCTTCCGCTCGCTGTTCTGGTACACCCCCCATTTCTCCCCGTGGGTGGCGGCGGGGAAGATGACGTCGCCGTAGAGCAGGTTCGGGGCGTGGCGGTAGGCCTCCACCATGTAGGTGAACGTCTTCGTGATGGCGGGCCGGATGAGGGTGTCCACCTCCGGCAGGTCCACGTGGGTGGCGTAGGCGAACTGCATTATCTTGATGTCGCCCTTCATGGCGCGCTCGAACATGCCGATGGTCATGCCCTTGTTCGGGGCGTCGGCGGTGACGTCGAGCCGTCCGGGCGGGAGGCCCCAGGCCTCGTTGATCTTCTTGCGGTGCGCGGCGTTCTTGATGCCCTCGTTGAACGGGAGCCGCCCGGTCAGGCCGCCCATCAGGCGCTCGCTCATGGCGTTGGGCTGCCCCGTCATGGAGAAGGGCCCCGCGCCCGGCCTGCCGATGTTCCCGGTCAGCAGGTGGAGGTTGATGATGTTGATGTTGCGGTGCTGTCCGTGGAGCGACTGGTTGTACCCGATCCCCCAGAACGAGAGGACGCCGCCTTTCTTGCGGCGTTTGCCCTTGAGAGTCGCGTCCGCCCAGATCGAGGCGATGCGCCTGACCACGGAGGGGGCGATGCCCGTGCGGTCGATGACCTGCTCCGGGCTGTAGCGGGCCATGATGCCTTCGCGGTAGCCGTCGAAGCCGTCCGTGTGCCGCCGGATGAAGGCCTCGTCCACGGCCCGGGGGAACTCCTTCATCAGGACGTGGGCGATGGCGTTCTGAAGGGAAAGATCGCCGTTGGGTCGGATGGTGATCGAGAGGCTGTTGGTGGGGTTGATCTGGGCATAGCCGTCCATGGTCCCGGTATAGCGCGGGTCGACCACCATGGTCGGGATGTTGCGTTTTTCCTTGGTGGCGGCCACGCGCCAGAACAGCACCGGGTGCGACCCGCGCGCGTTGTGGCCCCAGTGGTTGATGAAGTCGGCGTCTTCGATGTCGGAATAGTTCCCCGGCGGGTGGTCGCTGCCCAGGCTGTGGATGTAGCCCGTCACGGCCGAGGTCATGCACATCCGGGCGTTGGCCTCGATGGAATTCGACTGGAGGACGCCCTTGTAGAAGATATTGTCCAGCCATTGCTCCTCCATGGTCAGCTGGCCGGACTGGTAGATCCCCACGGAGTTTCCCCCGTGCTTCTTCACGACCCCGACGACCATGTTGGAGACGATATCCATGCCCTCTTCCCACGTGCCGACGCGGAAGACATCCTTATCGAAGCGCCCTTTCGTCTTCGAGACGTGCCCGGTCAGCGGGTTGGACATGTCCTTGCGGATCAGGACCTCCTCCAGCCTATCGACGTAGAGCGACTCCGCGGCCGTGAGGCCCTTGATGCACTGCAGGCCCAGGTTGACGGGGGAGTCCTTGTCCGGGATGCACGCCACGATCTTCTCGTTCTCGACGACGTAGTAGGTGTGGCACCCCACGCCGCAGTAGGGGCATTGCGTGGGGACCAGCTTGCGCGTGTCCTGGGCGCCTTCGGCATCCGTGACGAGCTGGAACAGTTCCTTGTCGCGTGTCAGGGCTCCGCCCATGGCGAGCCCGGTGGCCAGGGCGGTGGACGTTTGCAGAAACTTGCGGCGGTTGAACTTCGGCATCACTTGTCCCTCCATGGGTCTACGGGTCCCGAATCGCGTTTTTCCCAGGTGCGGATGTAGGCGACGATGTCGTTAATCTCCTCCTCGGTCAGCTCCACCATCCCCTGCTTGCCCTTGAGGTAGGCGCCCATCGGCGTGCCGACGCGGCCCTGCATCATCGTCGCCTTGATGTAGCCGTCGGTGGCGGATTTCAGGAAGCCCTGGTTGTTCAGGGCGGGTCCGGCGTAGCCCGCCATGGCGTTGGTCACGTGCCCGCCGCCCACCTGGGGGCCGCCGAGGCCGTCGCGTCCATGGCAGCCGGAGCACATCCCGTCGAAGAAGAGCTTTCCGCGGGATACGGAGCCCGCCACCCGCTTCTGATCGATCCCGGCGTAGTCGCGCAGCTGCCAGCTTCGCACGTAGGCGGCGATGGCCTCGATGTCTTCTTTCTTGAGGAATGTGCCGAACGGGATCATCTGGCGCGGCAGGCGCCCGTAGAAGATGGAGCGGCGGATGTACCCTTCGGGCGCGACGGACAGGAAGCTCTGCAGGTTCAGGGGGACGCCCACGCCTCCTTCGCCGTTCTTCCCGTGGCAGGCCGCGCAGTGGATCAGGTAGAGCTGGCTGCCCTTCGAGTAGGTGGAATCCCATTTGGAATCCCGCTCGAAAGCGCCGGTTCCGGCGGGGGTGAGGAGCGTGGCTGTCAGCAGGAAAGAGAAGAGAAAACCGACGAGAACCGATGATGAGCGCCACTTCTTCATGAGTGATCTCCTCTCGAACAGTCTGTGTTGCCGTGTTGGCGGGACGAGCCTTGCTTGATCTCCTTTCTCTTATCCCCCGAAAGGGGGTCTATCCTCGTGTTTCAGGTGGTGTGCGTAACTCACGCCTATATAATTCAAAATAGGTTCGGAGGGTCGAATTGTCAATAAAATCGCCCGGCCCGAAAGACGGCGCCTGCGAGCGGGTTTCGCCGCCGCATCAGGCGGCCGGGAGAAGGCGGGCGCAGGCCATGGATTCACCGCCTCACCCCCACCCCGTTGCCCCTGCCTGCGGGCGGTGTTATTTTCGCCGGACCGGCATCATTCGTTTGTATGGATAGTTTTCCGGGAGGAACCACCCGCATGAAAGTCCTCATCAAGAGTCCCTGGGGGTCGGATGAATCCACCAAGGCGTCCTTCGCCTTTTTGCACGCGAACGCGTTCGCCGAGGCCGGCCACGAGGTGCGGCTGTTCCTGCTCGGCGAGGCGGCGAACCTGATGAAGGACCAGGTTTTGAACGCGGTGACGCCCGTCGGCTGGCCGCCCCTCCGGGAGACGTTCGCGCAGACGGTAGAGCACGCGATTCCCGTCAACATATGAACGGCGTGCGCGCGGGCCCGTGCGGTCACCGAAGCCGATCTGGAAGGCAAGAACGCGCGTTTCGTGACGCCGCCGGACCTGGTGGCCCTCGTGGAGTGGGCGGACAAGGTCCTGAGCGAGTAGATGAATACCGGCCGGGGAGGGTTGTTGAAAAAGCCTCTGGGAGGGTAAGGGCAACCCCCTTGAAAGGAAAACCCCATAAAGTCAACCCCCCCTACCCCCCCTTGACAGGGGGGTATGAAAAAGCGATGCGCCCTTGCCATGGCGATAACCCC
>VXPH01000087.1 GCA_009839615.1 Nitrospinota bacterium | reverse complement strand
GGAGCGCGCCTTGTATTCTCGACTGTAGTAATTTCTACCACTATTCCGACAGGTTTGATCATATAGGGTGATCCTGAAAATCGGCAATCTGGCCGGCCCTGGGCCGGAGTTCTTGTCGTTCGGTTTTGCAGGCCGTACGGCTGTGGACATATGCGTGGCATTTTCAATACGAAGAGCTGTAAGACTACTTTGCCCGAATTTCTATTGACACTTTCACCATTTCTGTAATATAAATTTCACCTGATTTATATTGACACTTTCACCAGTTTGATGGGCGCATGAGAAGCATGAGGACGCAATGATCCTGCCACGCCACCTGAGCGCCGAATTGCTGGACGCGCTGAGCTATTCACGTGTGATCAACATCGTGGGGGCTCGTCAGGTGGGCAAGACGACGCTCGTTCGGGACATTCTCCAGCATGGAAGGTTCATTTCGCTCGACGATGATGCGTTGTTGGAAGCAATCGAAGACGACCCATGGGGCCAGTTGCAGCGGCTCGTCGGCGAACTGAAAGACGGGCCGCTGGTGATCGACGAGGCGCAACGCTCCGGGAAGCTGTCGCTGGCGATCAAGAGGATTGTCGATCTCGGGGATCAAATGGGGCAGTTTGTCCTCACGGGTTCCTCCAACATTTTCACGACGCTGCATGTGGCCGATTCGCTTGCCGGCCGCATTTTGACGTTGAAGTTGTGGCCGATGACCGTGGCCGAAACGATGTCGCGCGGCCCGTCGAAGATACTGGATTGGGCGATCTCCAAATCGCCGGACTTGAACGATCTGCCGGCGCCGGAAACTGCGACGAGGGCGGATTATGTCGATCTCGTCCTGAGCGGTGGGTTTCCCGGAATCCGGGACCTCGATAACAGGAGGCGGCAGAAGGTTTATTTCGATTACGTTGATACGGTGGTGGACCGCGATGTTTCCGACATCGTCCGCATCCGAAAAAGCGACGCCCTGCGGCGCTTGCTTGACCAATTGGCAATTCGTACGGGTTCCGAGCTCAACATCTCGCTGCTTTGCAAACTTATCGGCGTGCAACGCAATACCGTCGAACAGTACCTTGATGTGCTGATACGGCTTTCGCTGGTCGTCAAACTGGGCGCCTGGACATCCGGAGAAGCCCGCCGCGAGATCAAGAACGCAAAGTATCATTTCGCCGATACGGGGATAGCGGCGGCGCTTCGAAACTTGACGCCTCGGTCATTCGATCCCGATGCCGATCCCAAAGCGCTTGGCGGATTGCTCGAGAGCTTTGTTTTTTCCGAACTCTTGCGCTCCGCGCCGTATCAGGATAACGGTTTTCGTTTCTATCACTGGCGCGACCAACGGGGGCGGGAGGTCGATATTCTTGCGGAGAGCGCAAACGACATGGCGGCCATCGAGGTAAAAGCGTCCTCCTCGGTGAGCCGTCAGGATTTCAGGCATTTGGAATGGTTTGCCGGCGAAGGTCCGGGGAAAACCCGGAAAGTGACCTCGATAGTTTTCTATTTCGGCGAAGAGAAGCTGGGTTTCGGCGAACGTCGATATGCCTTGCCGGTGAGTTGCTTGTGGGGAGCAACGCGGAAATGAAACATTCGTTTCGGGAGATTCGGCGCATGCGCCGCCGCAGGTTGATGGCCGAAAACTTCCTTCGATGAGGAGCGACATGAACTACCGCCGTCTCGGCAGGACGGGGCTGGAAGTCAGCGAGATCGGTCTCGGCACTTCGCATAATTTCATGCACATGGCGAGCGGCGACCCCGCCCGGTGCGTCGAGATCGTCCGGGAATGCCTGGATTGCGGGATCAATTTCTTCGACACCGCGCCCATATACGGGGAATCCGAGCGCGTGCTGGGAGAGGCGTTCGAAGGCAGCCGGGACAAGATCGTCCTCGCAACCAAGGTCTGGGAGTCGAGCGCCTCGGCCGCCCGCGCGAGCATCGAGCGCTCATTCCGCCGGCTGCGTACGGACGTCATCGACCTCCTGCAGATTCACAACATGGCGGGCTGGCGTGAAGTGACGCCCGTGATGCAGGCGTTTCAGCGAGAGGGCAGAATCCGCCATCTGGGCGTCACCGACAGGCGGCCCGGCAATTTCCCTGAACTCATCGAAGCCATGAAGACGGGCGCGTACGACGCGATCCAGATTCCCTACTATCTGGGCGAGGTGCAGTGCCGCGAGGAGGTGCTGCCCCTGGCGCGGGAGATGGACCTGGGCGTAATCGTCATGCGGCCGTTCAGTCACTTGAGAAGCGGCCTGCTTGGGCCGAAAGGCTCTATCGCGCGTATGCCGGAACTGAAAGCCCATCATTCGGGAACGCCGGGCCAGGCGCTCCTGAAATACCTTCTCGCCGACGAGCGCGTCTCGAGCGTCATTCCCGCCACCGGCAGGGCGGGGCGCATGCGCGAGAACGCGGCGGCCTCGGGCGGCGCGCTTTCCCCCGAAATCTGCGCGCGCCTGGAGGCGCTCGTAAGTTGAGGCGTTCCTGTCGGAAACCACAATGGGGTTGTTATCCCTTCCATTGTGCATGTTCACCGTCATTCCGGCGAAAGCCGGAATCCATTTGCGGGTGTGGGTGAATGAACGGCAGCATTTTATCCCCCGCCGATGAGAGGGATCCCTAACGAAAGGCAAAAGGCGTAAAAATGGATTCCGGCTTTCGCCGGAATGACGAACCAGAAAACACATAGACTGTCTTTGGTAGGGACAGGTCGCGACCTGTCCCTACGGCTGTTAAAGGGGGAGTGGTGTCTCCTCCCTCTTTCCCTTGGCGGGAACATACGCCGAATCGCGGAATCTGGACTTTTTCAACAACCCCCTATCGGCCGGATTTATAAGTGAGTCTCGGGAAATAACGCCCCGTCTGCTCGGCGTATTTCTCATAATCTGCGTCGTGTAAGCCCCGAAGATGCGGCTCCTCGACGAAGCGCACCTGCAACTCGATGCTCAACCAAGCCGTGACGATAAAAATCAGCATATATACGTGCGGGAGCAACACCAGCAGGCCGATTAAAAACAGGAACACGCCGCTGTAGATCGGGTTCCTGACGAAGGCGTACAGGCCAACCGTCACCAAATCGGTTCTCTCGCCTTGATCGACGCCGAACCTCCAGGCGGCTCCCATCTGGTATTGAGAGACGATCATGAGCGCGATGCCGGCCAGCGAAATAGCCGCGCCGAGCATGTTCGCGGCCTCGCCGAGGTCGACTTGCGGATGAACCACCCCGATGGCATCGAGGGAGGAGAGCGCGAATGTTGCTGTGAATGACGCGAGGAGGAGGACGCTCGTAAACCTGACGATTTTGGGAGCGCTCCGCTTTACCGTGCGGATGCCGAGGTCTCCGGTGGCCAGATAGTGAAGCGCGATTCTCCCGCCAACGGCGAACACCAGGAAGACGAGATAGAGCGTCAGCGCATCGGCCCCGAACATACGACCTCCCCGCTTTGTGCTGGGCGGTGCCTTCGATGGGGGCGTGAATCGCCGTGTGGTCAGGACGCTGTGGAGATAGCCCCGACTTCGTTGTCCACGATGACGGGCGAGGTGAAGTATTCGATCGTGGGCTCGACTCCGAGACGCTCGCGCAGCCCGGCGCGCCATGCGTCGTCGTAGAGCCGCTCGGCGTCTTCTCGTGACTCGAAGAGATACACCCCGCCGCCTGTGCGCACGTCGTCCGACACCAGATAGTATTTGCGCACCAGACCGGGCACGTCGCGGTAGAGCGGGGCCGAGTGCTCAAAGGCCGCGGCCATCTCCTCGTGGGTCTTTCCCTCGGGAAGCGTGAAGCGAACAATTGCGGTGACGGCCATGAAGTATCCTCCTTATGCGGTGGAAGCGGCCCTGGCTTCGTTGTCGACGATGACGGGCGAGTCGAAGTATTGGACGTCGGGTTCCACTCCCATGCGCTCGAGCAGCCTGGCGCGCCATACCTCGTCGTGGACCCGCTCGGCGTCGGCGCGCGACTCGAAGATGTAGACCCCGCCTCCTGACCTCCGGTCTTCGGACATCAGATAGTATTTGCGCAAGAGGCCGGGCACGTCTTGGTAGAGAGCCGAGGAACTCTCGAAAGACGCGATCAGCTCTTCCTCGGTTTTTACTTCGGGAAACGGGAAACGGACGATAGCGGTAACGGCCATGAGGAATCCTCCCTGTGTGATGGGTTAGAGCCGAATTATAGCACGAACAAGATTTGGCTCACCCAACCGGATACATCCTTGTAACGCGCAGCCTCGCCACGAGGCGCTTCTCGTTTTTCATCGCCTGGAGGTATTCGTCGAGGTTGTCGGGGTCCTTTCCGGTGATGCGGCGGTAGAGGTCGAGGTTCTTCGTGCCGTCGGGGTCTTCGACGAGTTCGGCTTCGCCCTCGGCGCAGAGATAGGGATAGAAGCTGTCCTGCGGCATCACGCAAAGCGTTGCCCTGGGGTCTCGCTCGAGATTCCTGGCTTTTACGCGGTCCCACGTCATGGAAATCTCGGCGACGCCGTCTCGGTAATCGAAAACGATGGGCGTGGGGTGCGATCTGCCGTCTGCGAGCAGGGTGCTCAGGACGCCGTAGTGCTGCTCGTTCAGGAAGGCCAGCGCCTCGTCATGCGTCATGGAGGTTCTCCTTATGAGTCCGAATCAATCGCCGCCTCGACGAAATCGTCGAACGCGGTGCAAAAAGCCTGGGGCGCATCCTGCATCGGGTAATGCCCGCAGGCGGGAATGACCGTTCTCACACAATTCGGGATTCGTTCCTCGAACATCTCCCCGTATGCCATCGCTCCGGCGTCTCCCTCGCCCACGCAGACCCAGGCGGGGACGTGGATTTCACCGAGGCGCTCCCGCATGTCCGGGGTGGCCAAGATGGCGTCCGCCGCGGCGGCGTAATCCTCAGGGGTGTTCTTGAGGAAGCGCTTTCTGAATTCTTCCGCGCGCGCTCCGTCGATGTAGTCCCGGGGCAGCGTCGCCTGCATCTCCTCGCTCCCAAGGGCCGCCTCGATTCCCTCATCGAGCGCTAACTTTCGCAAAAACTCGAATCGTCCCCTCATTTCTCCTTCGGGCGCTGCGGCGGATGCGCCGACAAGCATCAGGCCCTCGACCCTCTCGGGGTGTTCGAGTGCGCACCACAGGGCGACCCGCCCGCCCATGCTGTGTCCCATGAGGTGGACCCTGTCGAGTCCCCAGAAGTTCAAGAGCGCGAGGAGGTCCTCGGTGAGGGTTTCGATACCAAATGGGCCCTGGCGCTTGCTCGACCCCCCGTGGCCCCTGTGATCGTAGGCGAAGGCCTGAAAGCGGCCCGCGAGCGCGTCCATCACCGGCTCCCAGGTGTATGTGGAGTTGGCGAATCCGTGCATCGCGACCAGTGGCGCGCCGTCTCCTTTCACGGTGTATGTGAGGTTCACGCCGTTCACGGTAGCCACGGGCATCTTCCGCTCCTCCTGCTGTGAGAAACACGCATTTCGCCTTTGCCGAACCGCTAGAATACCCTATTATGCGGTTTTTCGCAGAGCGGCTCATCAGATAGCTCATGGACGGGAATTTGCGCATGGACGAGAAGAGAGTGGCGGTCGTCCTCTTGAGCGGCGGCATGGATTCCGCCGTCGTTCTGGCCATCGCGAAGGGGCAGGGATTCGCCTGCGAGGCGCTCAGTTTCGATTACGGGCAAAGACACCGCTGCGAACTGGAGGCCGCCCGAGAGGTGGCGAAACAAATTGGCGCATCCGGCCACACCATGTTGTCCATCGACATGCGCCCCATTGGCGGCAGCGCGCTCACCGACGACATCGAGGTGCCCAAGGAGCGCCCCGACATCGGGGAGGGGATACCGGTAACCTATGTGCCCGCGCGGAACACGATTTTCCTGAGCTATGCGCTCGCCCTCGCCGAGGTGAAGGGCGCGAGCGACATATTCATCGGGGTGAACGCGCTCGATTATTCGGGGTATCCCGACTGCCGCCCGGAATACATCGACGCCTATGCGCAAATGGCCCGCCTGGCGACCAAGTCGGGCGTGGGTGGCGCGCCGCTCGAGATTCATACGCCACTCAGCGCGATGCGAAAATCCGACATCGCGCGCAAGGGTCTGGAACTGGGGGTGGATTTTTCTCTCACCCACACCTGTTACGATCCGCTGGATGAGGGGCGGCCATGCGGGTCGTGCGACGCCTGCGTCCTGAGGCGCAAGGGGTTCGAGGAGATCGGGGAGCGCGACCCGCTCCCTTATCCTGTCGCTTGATGCGCGGAGGAATCGTGGAAGAGATACGCACGGATGTGCTGGTCGTGGGCGGAGGGCTGGCCGGAACGCTGGCCGCTCTGGCCGCGCGCGAAGAGGGGGCGGACGTCTGCATCGCCATGAAGGGCGAGTCCGGCCTGACGGGTAATTCCGCGCGCGCGGGCGGCGTTTTCGCAACGATCCTGGAAGGCTTCTCCCTGCCGGATGATTCCGTGGAAACCATGGTGGCGGACAATTTCCGCAGCGGGTGGTTCATGTCCGACCCCGCGCTGGTGCGGGCGGTCGCAGGAGAATCGGGCGCGGCGATAGAGCGCCTGCGGGCGCACGTGGTGCCTTTTCTCGAGAAGAACGGGCGGATGACGCCCACCAAACTCCCCGGCCACACCTACCCCCGGGGAGCGCGCGTGCCGGGCGGCGGCCCCCGGATGATGCGGGTTCTGGGTGCGCGGCTCGCGCAGAGCGGCGCGCGCGTGCTGGAGGGCATGTCCCTTATCGGCCTGCTGCGCGACGGCGGCGGAAGGGTCGTGGGAGCGGATTTCCAGGAAGAGGGAAGCGGCGTTTTGCTGCGGTTGCACGCCCGCGCCACCGTTCTCGCGATGGGCGGCTTGGGGGGAATGTACCCCATCACGACGAATGCGCCGGGTGTTGCGGGCGTCGGCTACGGGGCGGCCCTGAACGCCGGGGCGCGATTGCGGGACATGGAGTTCGTGCAATTCACGCCGACGGCGATGGCGCACCCGCCGCAGCTTCGGGGCAGGAACTCGGGCGGCATGGCGCTCTCTTTCCCCGAGGCGCGGATGCGGAACAACCAGAACGAGCGGTTCATGGCCCGCTATGCGCCCGATGACATGGAGCACGCCAAGCGTGACATTCTCTCCCGCGCGATGCACCGCGAAATCGTCGAGGGGCGCGGAACGGAAAACGGCGGCCTGTATCTCGATTTGACGAAGGTGCCCTATGACGGGCTTCGGGACGTGATGGGCGAGATCATCGACGATTTCGAGGCGGCGGGACTCGACGTGCGAAAAGAGCCGATAGAAATCGCGCCCGCGGCACACTCCTGCATGGGCGGCGCCGTCATCGACACGAACGGGCGGACGGACGTTGCCGGCCTCTTCGCCGCCGGCGAGAACGGCGGCGGCCTGCACGGGGCGAATCGCCTGGCGAGCGGGGGCCTCACCGTGTGCGCCGTGATGGGCGACCGGGCGGGTCGGGCCGCCGCTCATGTGGAAGGAGAAGGCGGGCCGCCCGAGAAGAACGAGACAAGCGCGAGGAGTGCGGATGAGGCGGGAGAAGCGCAACTCGGTGAAATCGAACAAGAGATAAGAGACGTCATGTTCTCCGCCGGCGGCATCGAGCGGACCTCGGTGGCGCTGGAGGATGGGCGCGGGAGAATCGCCGCGCTGAAAGAGAGGGTGGCCGGCGTCTCGACCCCCGCTTCGCTCGTCTCGCGCCACGCGCAGGCGCGGCTCATGTGCCTGACGGCCGAGGCGATGCTGGGTTCGATGCTCATGCGCGCGGAAAGCCGGGGGGCGCATACGAGGTCGGATTATCCCGAGCGTGATGACGAGAACTGGCTGGCCAACATTCACGTGTCGCTGGCCGCCGGGGGAGCGCTCGCGCACGAGAGGGTTCCCGTTTCCGATGAATTGCGTGAGGCTTCGGCGCGCCATATGAAGGCTTGAGAGACGTGGGAACCATTGCGGTTTGAAGTTGACACCATCATAGGCGCTGGAGGATAACCAAGGAATACACACTTACTTTCGAAGAGAATTCTTCTCAAGAATCTGGAGGAGTTATGCAATATCCTTTCACCGAAGAACAACTGGCGCTGGCCGACCTGACCCGGGATTTCATGGAGCGCGAGGTCGCGCCCGTCGCCGCGGAGATGGACCGACGCACCGACCCGAAGGATTGTTATCCGGGTGAACTCCTCAACAAGGCGTCGCATCTCGGCCTTCGCACCATGGCGGTTCCCGAGGAGCATGGCGGCATCGGCGCCGATACGACGACCAAGGCCCTGTGCCTCTGGACTGGGGCGCAAATCGAGATCGGCGTCATCAAGTGCCTGAGCCAGTGCTGGAAGGTTTCGAACGCGATCTTCAAATGCGGTTCGGAGGCGGTGCTCGAAAAGTGGGGCAAGATGTTCGTGGAAGACCACGATTGCGTGGGCTCGTTCGTGATTACCGAGCCGGATTACGGTTCCGACAACGTATACCGCCAGAGCGACCCCGCGGTGGGTCTCAAGACTTCCGCCGTTCAGGACGGCGATTATTTCGTGCTCAACGGAGCGAAACGCTTCACGTCGCTCACGAGTTGGGCGAAGATTCTGCTGGTCTTTGCGAGAACGAACCCCGATGTTCCGCTTCATCAGGGGACAACCTGCTTTCTCGTGCACGGGGACCAGGAGGGCGTCACCTACGGCAACGTGCACGACAAGCTCGGCTACAGGCTGTATCCCAACGCCGAGAGCTACTACGACAACGTGCGCGTCCACAAGGACGACATTCTGGGCGAGGTCGACAAGGGCTTTCAGACGTTCGCTACGGTGTTCCGGGGCAGCGCCGAGCTTCCGGCGTGCAATACGGGCATCGCGCGCGGCATCTACAACTTCTGCCTCCAGCACGCGAAAGAGCGCATCCAGGGCGGAAAGCCCATCATCGAGCACCAGACGATACAGCACATGCTCGCCGAGATGCTGATGAACATCGAGGTGGCCGAGCAGTTCATGTGGCGCATCTGCTGGGGCGTGGAGAACGACGAGAGCTACAACACGCGCTTCACGCGGTACGGAAAGGTGTTCAGCGATCAGGTGGCGCTCAAGACGATAGCCTTCGCCACGGACATACTCGGCGGCATCGGGATCATGAAGGAGACGCCCACGGAGAAGATGATGCGCGACCTCCTCACTTTCCTGCACGGCGACGGCACGGACTCGATAACGCTGCTGCGCGCCGCCCAGACGCTGGACGAGCCCGCCTAAGGCAGTCGCGAGGCCTTCATTCTCCGAATTGGGGGAGGAAAACGATGGATTTGATGCTCACCGACAAGGTGGCGATGATCTCGGGCGGCAGCCGGGGTCTCGGCTTCCACATCGCGAAGGATCTGGTGGGCGAGGGCTGCCACGTGGCGGTCAGCGCGCGGGGCGAGGAGCGCCTGAACCAGGCGGTCGATGAACTGAACGCGCTGGGCGGAGGGCGCGCGGCAGGTTTGGTTGGCGATGTGACTCAAGAAGGCGTGCCCGATGCTTTTCTCCAGAGGACGCTCGATGCGTTCGGCGGCGTCGACATTCTCGTGAACAACGTGGGCGGCAGCAATCCCAAGGCGTTTTTGGACATCACGGATGAGGAATGGCGCGAGGGATTCGGTTTCAACCTCTATCACGCCGTGACGCTCTCACGCCTCGTGATACCGGAGATGAAAAAAAGGGGCGGCGGCTCCATCCTGAACGTCGCCTCCATCTACGGGCGTGAATCGAAGGGCGCGATGACCTACAACGCCTCCAAGGCGGCGCTCATCAGCTTCTCCAAGGGGCTCGCCCAGCAGACGGCGCAGGACAACATTCGCGTGAACTCGATTGCGCCGGGCAGCATCATTTTCCCCGGCGGGGTCTGGGAGCGGCGGGTGAACGAGGCGCCCGACGGCCTCAAGGGCTTCGTCGACGCGGAAATGCCGCTGGGCCGGTTCGGCCGCCCCGAGGAACTCTCCGCCGTGGCCGTCTTCATGGTGAGCCCGAGGGCGAGCCTGGTGCACGGGGCCTGCTGGAACGTGGACGGCTCGCAGAGCCGCTCGAACATTTAACCCGCGCTGAGATTCAAGACACTTTCTGGAGGGGTTCGCGCACGCGCGTGAGCCATTGCTGTTTCAGCGTGCTCTTGACGACGCGCGGAATGCTGAAGCCTATCGGTATCATCCTCGGTTCGACCAGGGGCTGGGAGAGTTTCGCCTCCCGGATGGGCAATCCCGCTATTTCGATCTTATCCAGAACCGTTTCCCCGAAGCCCGTCACGCGGGCGGCTTCCAAGGTTCTCAGTTTCCCGGGCGCGAGCCCCGTGACCTCGCAGGCGACGCGGTCGAGCGCCACCGGGTCGGCGCTGGCGATGATGAGTCCCACCCGGCGGGGCGTTCCCTGCGCGGGTCCCTGGCCTTCCATCGCCCAGACGGCGTCCAGAACGGAGAGCCTCGTCTTGAGCAGCCGCGCCGTTTCGACGAGCATGAGCGGGAAGTAATCCTCGAACGTCCCCGCCTTGAAATGCCACCACGCCTTTCTTTTTCCCGCGACGCAGCCGAAGAGGTTCTTGACCGCGCCCGTCATATATAGCTGGCAATGGGTCTTGAGCTTGGGGAGGTTGATGATTCCGCCCGCATCCATCGCCTCTTTCGCCATGGTGAGGTGCGCATAAACGACGCCGTCGGGATTGGGAACCTTCACCCCTTTCCGGAAAGTAACGAGGGGCAGCCCGAGTTCCTCGCACACCCCGGAGAGACCGGCTTGTTCGGCGCAGGCGGCGAGGCTCCCCCACGCCGGACTGTCGCCCATGGATATTTTCCGGGGCGGCGCCGCCGATTCCTGGAACTGCCGCGCCACCGCCCGGAGTATTTCGGGGTGAGTCGTGAGCGCGCTCTCGGGCGGCGCGCCTTTCAGGATATTGGGTTTCAGCAGGATATCTTCGGTCGCAGAGGCGAATTGCGCGGCGCCGCCCAGTGCTTCCAAAGCCTGGGCTACGGCGTCGTTCACGCGCTCCTTGTCGTAGTCTTCACAACGGACGATCGCAACGCGGCTCATGTGCGTTCAATTTTCCTTCTTGATGGCTTCTATCTTCTCGTCGCGCTCCGCTTCGAGCGCCTCGCGCTCGCTTCTGAATTTCTGGCGGAAAGCGTTGAGCGCATCTCTGGCCTCGGGCTCGAGTTGCGCCTCGATGGCTTCGGGAGGGGCGCCGCCCGTCATTTTCATCAATTCCTGTTGATGGAGAACGTCTTTTTCGGCGATTTTTCCCTCGTATACCTTTTTGATTTCCTCAATCTTGTCCCTTTGCTCGGGGCTGAGTTTTCCCAGTTCCTGGCGCGCGCGCTCGCCGATGGCGGAAGTTTTCTCCATCGCTATTTCCAGGGCGCTTTTCATGATCAACCTCCACGGCAGGGTGATGACTTGTGTGGACAAGGGCATTCTAGGTTGCGCGAGGAAGGGGGTCAACTTCCGCGCATTTGGGGATTGTTGAAAAAGCCTAAGGGAGAGAGGGCATTCCAGTCATCGAATTGTTCACCGTAGGGACAGGTCGCGACCTGTCCCTACAGACCGGAAAGGCGCCCCCATGACTCCCTTGTCAGGGGTCAATTCCGACCGAGGAGGGAGAAGATATCACTCCCCCCTTGAGGGCTGTTGAAAAAGCCCTCCTCACTCGCAATCGGCCACTGCCGTCATTCCGGCGCATGCCGGAATCCAGAGCCGAGGAGAATGGCGACGCTCCGGTTTTTCATTCCCCACTCATTGGCTGGAATACAAAAGAAAAAACAAAGGCAAAGTCCCTGGATTCCGGCATTCGCCGGAATGACGAACAAAA
>VXPH01000207.1 GCA_009839615.1 Nitrospinota bacterium | reverse complement strand
TCTGCATCGGTCTTATTTCGGAATAAAACTTCGCCATATATTCCGGCGTGGCCCGCTCGAAAGCGACCCGTTGCGACAAAGCGGACGAAACTCGGGACTCAAGAAGAGCCGCTCCGTCGTGATTCAGAATGAAATCGGCAAGGGAGTAAGCGCTTCGACCCCTTTTCCAATGTTTCGGGTTATCAAAATGGCGTTCCCATTCTTCGAGAGTCGATATCGCACCGCCGTTATAATCCACGATTTTCATTTCTTCCCGATTCCCCTTTCGGCTTCGTAGGGACAGGGCGCGACCTGTCCCTACATGGTCGAATGCTCAAAAAGTATAGCGGGACATTTTTTGCGGCATCAATCGGCTCGGAAAGCGATAAGGCAGAATCAATGCATCACCTGGTCGGCGACTCCTCCCGGACCGAGTCTTAGGCTTGGTTATGGTGTTTTTTGATAATTCCTTACTTCCCCGCCTAAAACCCCCATTCGCATTGACCATCTGAGTCGAAACAAACTAGACTTCATTCATTCATCACATACAGGCAGGCACTCGGCTCCGTTACCTGTGCAGATGGGAAGCCAACCGTGCGAAACATCGAACGAAATCTCTCCTGGATTCTCCTTCTCTCGCTCACGCTGATGCTCACCGCCCAGGTCATAGCGCGCTACGTCTTCTTCACCTCGATCAGCTGGATCGAGGAGTTCTCGCGCATCGTCTTCATCTGGTTCATCTACCTGGCGATCAGCTGGATCATCTTGCAGGGCCGCCACATCCGCGTGAACGCCATCGAGATGCTCACGCCCGCCTCCTGGGCGCGCCCGATAGTCTTCTTCTCCGATTGCCTTTGGATGGCCTTCAACGTCCTGATGACGTATTACGGCTACCTCTTCGTTTACAGCGAGATAGAGGTCTGGTCGGAAACCGACATCCTCCAGATCCCCGAAGCCGCTGTGCACGCGATCATCCCCATCGGGTTCGGGCTGATGACCATACGCCTCGCCCAGTACATGTACCGCGTCTACGTGGTCGGCGGCCCCGAGGTCGTCTATGAGGTCGAAAAACAGGAGGAGGAGCGATGAACATGCCCCTCCTCCTGTTAGGCTCTTTGGCCGTGTTCCTCTTCATCCGCGTGCCCGTGGGCGTCTCCCTGGGACTGGCCTCCATCCTCGTCTACTACGCCACCGGGGAGCGCTTCGAGAGCCTCGCGCTCTCCTACTACGATGGGCTGGACAAGTTCCCCTTCATCGCCGTGCCCATGTTTCTGCTCGCGGGCGCGCTCATGGAAAAGGGCGGCATCAGCAAACGCCTCATCTCGGTGGCGGACTGCTTCGTGGGCAACGTGCGGGGCGGCCTCGCCCACGTCACCATTCTCGCGTGCATGCTTTTCTCCGCGATTTCGGGCTCCGGCCCCGCCACGACGGCCGCCGTGGGCGGACTCATGATCCCCACCATGCTCAGGCGCCAGTACGACAAAAACTACTCGGGCGCAGTATCGGCCTGCGGGGGGACGCTCGGCATCCTCATACCGCCGAGCATCACCCTGATCGTCTACGGCGTCAGCGCCGATCAGTCCGTCACGCGCCTGTTCATGGCGGGCTTCCTGCCCGGCATCCTGCTGGGCTGCATGCTGATGTGCTGCGCCACCATATTGTCGCGCTTCATGACGGTGGATTCCGATTCCGAACCCTTCTCCGTCGCGCGCACGCTGCGCACCTTCTGGGAATCCCGCTGGGCGCTTCTGGCGCCGGTCGTCATCATCGGCGGCATCTACGGCGGCTTCGTGACACCCACGGAGAGCGCCGTCATCGCCGTGCTCTACGGCTGGGTGATCGGCATGTTCGTCTACAGGGAACTCAGCTGGCAAAGGACGCGCGAGTGCCTGGAAATCGCGGCCCTCATCACCGGATCCATCGCCATCATCTGGGGGGCCTCACTCGCATTCGGCGAACTCATCACCATCCATCAGATCCCCCAGCTGGTGACGGCCTTCATCCAGCGCGTTACGACTTCGCCGTTCATGATCCTCATGCTCATCAGCCTCTTCCTCACCTTCGTGGGGATGTGGCTGAACACCATGGCGCAGGTCATCATCCTCACGCCGATGTTCCTGCCCGTCATCCAGGCGGTGGGCATCGACCCCATCCATTTCGGCATCGTGTTCGTGGTGAACTGCGAGATCGGCTACCTCACGCCGCCTTTGGGCACGAGCCTGTTCGTGGCGATGGGCATCGCGGACACGACGCTGGGCGCCATCGCCAAGGCGGTGCTGCCGTTCATCGCGACGATGTTCCTGTGCGTCATCATTCTCTCGCTTTTCCCCGGCATCTCCCTCTTCCTGCCGAACCTGGTACTCGGCAGATGAGGGAGCGAATAAAAAGGAGGCAAGACATGCGACATCTGAAACAATGCTTCACGGCGATAGTGGTTGTCATCCTCGCCGCCGCGCTCCTCGGCTTCGCGGTTCCGAAGGCCGAGGCCGCCAAGTACGTGATGAAGTTCGCCCACAACAACCCGCCCAAGCCGCAGCTTCTCTACCAAGCCATCGCGCTGACCATGCAGAAGAACCTGAAGGTCTATTCCAAGGGGGACATCGACATCCAGATATTCCCCTCCTCGCAGCTCGGCAAGGACCGCGTGGCCGCGAAGAAGGTGCAACTCGGCTCGGTGCACATGCAGGTCGTGGCGTCGAACAACATCACGGCTTTCGACAGGCGGCTCGACATCTTCACCCTGCCCTTCATGTTCGGCAGCTTCAAGGGCGCCGTGAAGGTGTTCAACAGCGACGTCGGAAAGAGCATCGGCGAGAATTTCCGCAAGAAATCGGGCATCCGCGTGCTGGGCTTCGTCGCCACGGGCTTTAGGAACATGATGAACAGCAAACACCCCATCATGAAGCCCGCGGACCTCGGCGACCTGCGGATGCGGATCGCGAAAAACCCCATCATGGTGCAGACCTACAAGGCGCTCGGCGGCAGCACCATCGGCATGGCGCCGACGGAGCTGTTCAGCGCGCTCAGCACCAAGACGGTGGACGGCCACGACGGCGGCTCGAGCTGGGCGTGGGCGCAGAAGCTCTACGAGGTGCAGAAGTACCTCTCCATCACCCGGCACCAGCTCGTGGCGGGCGCCCTCATCATGAACGAGAAGTACTACGCCAAGCTGCCCAAGCACCTGCAGAAGGCCGTTCAGATGGCCGCGCGCGACACCATCGCCTGGGCGAACGCCTACGCGGAAGAGAACGAGAAGGACATCATGAAAGGCTTCGCAGCGAAGGGACTTACGATCGCCAGTCCCGATCTCAAACCCTTCCGTAATGCAGTGAAGCCGGTACACAAGATGTTCGCCGACAAAGTGGGCGGCATCGACCTCATCAACCGCATCCTGAAGATGCAGGAAGGCTAGACAACCATACGGCGCGCGGCGGCACGTGCCACCGCGCGCCGTTTTTTCGAGAAAAGGAAAGCGCAATGAGCGGCTTCGAGGGACAAAGCGCCGTCGTCACGGGCGCTGCGACGGGCATCGGAGAATCCACGGCGAGAATCCTGGCCCAAAGGGGGGCGGAAGTGACCGTGATGGATTTCGACTCCGAGGGCGCCGAGGCGGTCACCAATTCCATCAACCAAAGCGGCGGCAACGCTTACGCCGCCGTCGTCGACCTCACCGACTGGGAGGCGACCGAAACCGCAGTTAACGAGGCGCACCGCCGGTCGGGCGGTATCGATGTTCTCGTGCACAGCGCGGGCGGCTTCCCCCAATACGTGGGCCTGCTCGAGTGTCCCGTGGAGGCGTGGGACGGGGTGGTGGACTCGAACCTGAAGTCGATGTTCTATCTCCTGAAGGCCGCAGCGCCCCTGATGGTCGAGGCAAAGTATGGACGTTTCGTAACACTCTCCAGCATGGCCGCGCGCAGCGGCGTGAACCCTAATCCGCCGCATTACACCGCCGCCAAGGCGGGCGTGCTCGGCCTCACCCGCCAGGCGGCGCGCGAACTCGGGCCGTACGGCGTCACCGTGAACGCCGTGGCGCCCGCCAACGTGCAAACGCCGCGAGGACTCAAAATCAGAACGCCCGAGCGCATCGCCCACATCGAGAAATCATCGCCCGCCGGCAGACTCTCCGAACCCCGCGAGATTGCCGAGGCCGTGATTTTCCTCTGCAGCAGGGAGGCGGGCTACATCACCGGCGTCACGCTCGACGTGAACGGCGGCGCGACGATGATTTAATTGCGCCACCACTCTCGCCGCCCATTCGTATTTTGGTTTGAGCTGTCTGAAGCAAGGCGCAATTCGTTTCTCCGGCATTTACAAAAGGCACGCAAATTATTCCACACCGATTGGATTGGACTTCAAATATCTTCCTCTAGGCTTGAGCGAGGGCTTGCTGCACGAGGGGTACGACCTGGGAGAAGCGTTCGGCCACGAGGACGCCCGCCTCGCGCAGGAGTTTTTTCTTGCCGGATGGCGCGCCTCGGCCCCGCTCGATGAGCGCGCCGGTGTGGCTCACGCTCGCGGGCGTGGGCGAGGTTTCCCAGAATTCGCCGGGGATCATCGCCACAACGGGTTTGGTGAATCCGCCCGAGGCGATGAAGCGCGCCGCCTCTTCTTCCCTGTCCGTGCCAGGTTCTCCGAACATGACGACGACGCGAGTCTCGGTATCTTGCTCGAACAGGGCGAGCATCTCGACGAAGGCGGAGCCGATGAGCAAATCACCGCCTAGGGCCACATAGGTGCTCTGGCCGATGCCCGCCCGCGTCAGGAACAGGCATATCTCGGCTCCCATGCCGCCGCTCCTGCTCACCACGCCCACAGGGCCGGGGCGGAACATGAGGTCGGGCACCTCGCCCCCCGTGCCGCCGAGCTTCGCTCTTCCCGGACTCACCATGCCCTGGCTGTTGGGGCCGATGACGAAGGTTCCCTTCTCGGTCGCGCGCGTCAGGAGCGCGCAGGCGTCGTGGTGCGGCACGCCCTCTGCGAGAATATGCACGGTGGGAACGCCCGCCTCGATGGCCTCGAGAGCCGCCTCACGCACGAAGCGCGCGGGCACGAAGAGCACGGAGAGGTTCACCTCGTGCTCCCTCAAGGCCTCCGCCACGGTTCCGTATACCGGCACGCCGCCTACAGACTCGCCCCCCTTGCCGGGAGACACGCCCGCCACCACGCGGGTGCCGTAGTCCGTCATGGTGGGCAGAAGCCGCCGCGCCTCCGCCCCGGTGGCTCCCTGCACGAGTACGCGGGTAGTGGAATCCAGAAGAATACTCAACTCTCATCGCTCCCGTAGCTACGCGCCACGATCCGTTTGGCGAGGTCTTCTATCGACGCCTCATCCTCGCGCCATTCCACGCCGGGGACCCCGGCGATGAGTCTTCTCGCTTCCTCCACCCCCGGGCCGGCGTAGCGGATGATGACGGGGAATTTCTCATAATCGAGATTTGCTTCTTTGAGCGCGCGAACCACGCCAGCGACCTTGATGTCCACCCTCGTGAAATTGCTCACGTTACCCGCAAGTAACAGCCCCTTGATGCCGGGCTTCGAGAGCACGGCCTCCACCGCCTGACGCATTTTCTCCTCATAGCGTCCGGGCGTGATGTCGAACGTAGTGGCGGGTTTTCCGCCTTCATCCAGAAGCGCCTCCAGGCTCGAGAGGCCGTAGCCCCCGCCGGTGACCATGAAGCCGATGTCGCCGTCGAGTTCGCTGAAGCGAATCGCGCCCACGTGGGGGTCGATGGCGTCGATCTCGCGCATCCGCATCTCAAGGTCCGTGAAGGGCCGCCAGCCGTTTCCGCCCTCCACGCCCAACTTGGCTTCAAGCTCGGGGTGGCGGAAAAGCGCCTGCGCGTCGAGTTGCACCACGCCTGCGGCCGCCACCACGCGGCCATCGGCCAGTTCCGCCAGGGGGTTCACCTCTATCATCTCGCAGTCATGGGCGCAGAAGACCCCGTACATCGCGCATACGGCGCGGGCGGCTTGCTCCGCGAGGCCGCCCGAGAGTCCCGCTCGCCGCGCCAGTTCGAGAGCATCTTGGGCCTTGAGACCTTCGAGGATATTCACCGGCCATTCGAGCAGTTTGTCAGGATGATGTTCGGCCAACTCCTCGACATCCACGCCGCCCTCGGCGCTGAAGAGGATGAGCGGGCATTTTCTCGGCGCATCGAAGGAGATGGAGCAGAATATCTCGCGCGCGATGTCGAGCGCTTCCATGACGATGAGTTTTTTGACGGGAAAGCGCCGCACCTCCATGCCGAGAATCGCGTCCGCATGCGCGCGGGCTTCATCCACAGAGGCGGCGAATTTCACCGTACCCGCCTTGCCGCGTTTGCCGACGGGCACGAGGGCCTTGATGACGACGCGCCCCCCCAGACGCTCCAGCGCGCGGGCGGCTTCTTCGGCGTCCGTGCAAACTTCGAATCGGGGGACGGGCAGGCCGCCTTCGCTCAAAAGCTCCAAAGAGTCGTTTTCCAGAAGGCGGGACAAGATAATCTCCACTCGGAATGCGTTCGGCGCGTTATCGCGAGAAAACCTGCAAGATGCGCACTAGCTAGCACCTGGGCTTCGCAGCGTCAAGAATTGTGGGGGAAAAACCGAGAATTCGCCCGAGCGCCGCTTGCGAAAGTATGTTGATGAGATAGAATTATCCCAACGAAGAAAACCTGTTTCTCTGCGATATCCAACGGAGGAGAGTCTATGCGCATTCACAAGAAATTGTTCGCAGCAACCGCCATTTTCGCCGTGGCCGGCTTCGCCGCATCTCTGGCGAGCGCCGCCACCACCAACATCACCATCGTCGGCGCGGGCAAGGGCGCGGGCGCGTTCCGCATGGCGGCGGGCCTCGCCGAGGCGGTGAACAAGACGAGCAAGACCGTCAACGTCACCAACCGCGAGTCGAAGGGTTTCGTCGCCAACACCCGCCTCGTCGCCAGCGGGCGCTCCGAGATCGGGATGACGAACGGTATCTTCGTCGACTTCATCCAGCGCAAGCAGAAACCCTTCCACAAGGGTAAGGCGATGATGACCATCCGGGGTATCGGCCCGGTGTCGACCTCCTGGTTCCAGGTGACGACGTTCCACAAGTCCGGCATCAAGACCTACAACGATCTCGCCGGCAAGCGGGTGAACATGGGTCCGAGGGGCAGCTCCACGCTGTTCATGATGAAGTTCATCACCGACAACCTGGGGATCACCGACAAGATCCGCAAGGACTACATGGGCTGGGCCCAGGCCGCCACCAACATGATCGACGGCAAGCTCGACGCCTTCGGCATCCCGAACCCGGTGCCCTCGCCCTCGATTCTGCGCGCCTCGCGCAGCGGTCCGCTCCGCATCCTGAGCATCCCCGACAAGGTGCGCGACAAGTTCGTCGCCCTGAGTTCGGGCTACTACAAGGACAACAAGGACGCCAGCCCCTACCAGGGGATGAAGGGCAAGAAGTTCAAGACGGTCGCCTACACCATCTTCGCCGTGGCGAACGAGAAGGTGCCCAACGACGTCATCCACGAGGTGACGCGGCGGGTGTACGACAAGGCGAACCGCGACTTCCTGATCAACGTCTTCAAGGGCTGGAAGATCGGGCTGGACTTCGCCGCCAAGTCGGACGAGTTCATCAAGCAGATGGGCAACTTCAACATGAAGCTCCACCCCGGCGCGGCGCGCTACTGGAAGACGAAGGGCTATAACGTAAACTAGGTGTTTCCCGGCTCCCCCGGAGGACACGGCATCCTCCGGGGGTCCGGTAAGGCGCCTGTCATCGGCCTCGGGTGAGAAAGGGTGGCGATGAGGAAGGTTTTCGATTTTCTCTGGGAGTGGATGCGATTCATCTTCGCCCCGGAGTCGGCCACCCGCAGGGATATCGAGCCGGGCTTTCAGAAACAGAACCTGCCCGTCTTCGTATTTCTCTCCTGTCTTCTTCTCGCATATATCCTCTTCTTCGCCGGAAGAACCTACAACCTCTACCTCCCCTATGAAATCTCCTGGGACTGGCAGGAGGTCGAATTCCCGGCCCTGGACGCCTGGCTTTACGCCCTCATCTGGCTCTACGTATCCGGCCTGTGCATTTTCCCGAAGGCGGCCATCCTGCTCTCCTCGTTCGCGTTCGCTTCCTATTTTCTCTACGGCGCCGCGAACAAGGCGCCGGTCGATTTCGGGCTCGGCTTCGGCGAGGTCATCGTCTACGCCCTCTCCCCGATACTCACGGAGGGGATGGAGAAATCCCTCTCCGCAATTTGGGAGACGATCCACTTCCCGGGGCTGGCCATCTACGCGTTTCATTTCTATCTGCCCTTTTACGTTATTTTCACCGCCATCCTGACGTTCATCTACTACCCCGCGCGCGCGGGCGCTCCGATGAGGCGGCCCTCCGCCGTCGACCTCATCCTCTGCGCGGGCGTGGTCGTCTTCACGGTGGAATACGTCATGAACTTCGCCGACCGGGGAGACCGGGCGGGCCTCGTCCTCTGGACGGACGTCGCCATGGGCACGATAGCCGTCATCGTCTCGATCGAGATGTGCCGCCGGATATTGGGCTGGGTGCTTCCGCTGCTGGGGCTCTTCTTTTTCTACTACGCCATGTACGGCAACCAATTCCCCGGCAGGCTCCTGCACAAGGGATTTTCCTACAACGAGGTCGTGAACTTCATCTACGGCACCTCGGGCATCTTCGGCGTCATCGCGAACGTCTATGCGAGCTACGTGTTCCTGTTCATCCTCTTCGGCGTCTTTCTGGAAAAGACGAAAGTCGGCGACGTGTTCATCGACCTCTCCTACGCCCTAGTGGGCCGTCTGCGCGGAGGCGCCGCCAAGGCCTCGGTCGTGTCGAGCGGTATGGTGGGCTCGGTGGTGGGAAGCGGGGCTGCGAACATCGTCATCACGGGCACGTTCACGATACCGCTCATGAAGCGCGCGGGCTACAAGCCCCACTACGCGGGCGCGGTCGAGGCGGTATCCTCCATCGGCGGCCACCTGCTCCCGCCCATCATGGGCTCGGCGGCGTTCCTCGTGGCGGCGTTCACCGAAACGGACTACGGGTGGATTGCGCTCATATCGCTGGTACCCGCGCTGATGTACTACTTTTCGGTCTACATGTCGGTGCACTTCCGCTCGGGGCTGGACGGGATCCACGGACTCTCGAAAGAGGAGTTGCCCGAACTGCTGCCCCTTCTCAGGAAAGAGGGCTATCTGCTGCTGCCGGTGGTGCTGCTCATCTTCCGGCTCATCATCGGGCGCTCGCCGTTCGACGCGGCGCTCTGGTCCATCGTCCTGGCGATGGTTCTGGGGTTTTTCCGCGAGGACACCCGCCTGCTGGCCTTGCCGCCGATTCTCGCGCGGCTCGTCGGCCGGCCCGGGTGGAGCACCCGAAACGACAGACTCGAATTCGACGCCGCGAAACACCACAAGGAACTCATGGAATCGGGGAAAACTCTCGAAGAAGCCGATGCGGATGCTGAATCCTACCTGGAAGCCGCAAAGGAGGCCCCTGCCGGAAACCCGTTGATGGAGAACTGGCCCCTGCTCGCCGGGCTGGGGCTGCTCATCGTCTTGCCGATGGCGGGGCACAGCTTTCCCGAGGCGATTTTCTGGGCAGCCCTCGGGGCGATGGTATTCTCCTCCCCGCGCGTCCTGGACGGACTCGAGAGAGGCGCCGTCAACTCGCTCATCATCGGCGTGACGGCGGGCGTGATGGGCATCGTGCTTGCCGGCGTGTCCATGCCCGGCCTCGGCATCAAGTTCTCCTCCATCATTCTGGGCTACGCCGCCATCATCGACAACACCTTCGGCATCACGGGAACGACTCTACCGGTGGCGATTCTGCTCTGCGCCGTCGCCAGCTACATCATGGGAATGGGCATGACGATCACGGCGAGCTACGTGCTGCTCTCGATTCTCGCCGTGCCTGCGCTCGTAGAACTGGGCGTGCCGCTGCTAAGCGCGCACCTGATGATCCTGTGGCTGAGCCAGGACGCCTCGCTCACGCCGCCCTTCGCGCTCGGCGCGTTCATCGCGGCGGGCGTGGCGAACGCGGACCCGATGCGCACCGGCTTCGCCTCGCTCAAGCTCGGCAAGGCGCTCTACATCGTTCCCTTCCTGATGGCCTACACCCCGATCAACATCACGGAGGGCGCGGCGTGGTTCGACATCCTCGTCGTCTGGCTGAGCGGGTTCATGGGCTTTTTCTGCACCTCGGCGTCGCTCGAGGGCTACATGCGCAGAAAGCTGGAAATCTGGGAGCGGGTCGTGTTCGCCGTGGCGGGCGGTCTGCTGTTCTTCTACGTGCCGTGGATGAAGATAACGGGCGCCGCCATCATGGCCGTTATGATCGCCATCCAGTTCATGAGCGCGAAGGACGAGGGTGCAGCCTCACAAAGCCCTGCGGCGTCCGCATAACCTCTGGAACACTCAAGTCCCAAGAAAGCGTGACTCTTCATGTAGTTAAATCAAACCGGTAAAGAACGTTCGAGACACGCCTTCAGCGCGCCGCCGCAGTAGGATCGGGCGAAATCCTCCCCGTGTGATTCGCTCAGGCGCTCGGCGAAGCCCTCTACCCCCCAGATGCCCCTGAATTCATCGAACAGACGCCTGCCGTCGGGCGCGGGGCGGTTGATGCCCGCGAAGTCGCTGCCGAGCGCCACCTGGTGGGCGGCGATTTCGGCCAGGAACTCGATTTCCTCCAGATGTCGGTCGAACGTCTCGTAGAACCCCGGATGCGGCGCCAATCCGATGAGCGCGCCCGTCTCCAGGAGCCTCCTCGCCATATCGCGCGGAAGCCCCCGTTCGCCGAAGACGGGCAGCAGCGGCTCGTCCAGGTGTCCGTGGGAGTAGTGCATCTCCTGTCCGGTGACGAGGGCGAGGTCGATCATGTCCGATTTCGTGCGGTGGTTCGCGTGCGCGCAATCCACCATGAAACCCGTCCGCCAGGCCTGCATGAGAAAGGCGCGTCCCAGGGGCGTGAGGCCGCGCGCAGGGTCTCCCATCGCTCCGCCGCCCAGAGGGTTGTCGTCGTTGTACATGGGGCCGACGCTCCGAACGCCCTCCTCCCAGAGCCATTCGAGGAGCTTGAGGTCGTCTTCGGTTTCGATGAAATAGACGCCCTCCGCGTGTATCAACTGCCGTCCCACGCCGTCCAAGTCCGCTTGCGTGAGCACGATGCTCAAACCCTCCGCCGAACGAATACGATCCAGATCGCGTCTCACCAACTCGAATTGCGCATCCTGCGGCGCGCCTTCGAGCCGCTCCAGGGCCGAGAACACCCCGCCCAGCTTCGCCGCCGTTTCGATGTCTATCTGATCCGCTAGATAGGCGCGCTCCTCGGGCAGATCGACCATCCAGCGCAGATCGGTGTGAAAATCCCAGACGTCCTTCATTTCAATCGGCATCCGCGTCCTCTCCCGGCAAAAGTCTCGGCAACATTATCTGAACGAATACGTCATCATAGCGGGGTTGCTGAAAAAGTCATCCTCAATCGGAATTCCTCCCCCTCATCCCGAGTTGGCGCGCCTGCGCGCCGTATCAAGGGTTTGCCCCGACCGAGGAGGGAGGGTCAAATCCCTTCGATGTGTCCACGATAGGCTCTTCAATACAAACGTACCTTTCTCGGGGTTATTGAAAAAGCCTGCATTAGCAGAGCGCCAGAATTCACTCCCCCCTTGAGGGGGAGTCGGTAAGGCGAGGACGGAGTCCGAAGCCGCGCCGGTGGGGGGTATAATTCGGAATGGCGACAAAACGCATTTTACCCCCCACCGATTCAGCCTTCGCAAAACCGCTCGGCTTCATCGTCGGGCTTTCCCCTCGGGAAGCCCGACCCTCAAGGGGGGAGTGAACTTCAAAA
>VXPH01000175.1 GCA_009839615.1 Nitrospinota bacterium | reverse complement strand
CGCCCCCCCTACGATATCGTTCCCCTCTAACGCCATAGGGTGGACACAGGGGTCCATCCCTACGAAAACCCAATACCCCCCCCCGATGAATATCGACCACGCATTTCCCCGCATTTGCCGTACTCCCTCGAATCGGGAGTTCCGCTATCGTGCGCGCTGCGCGGGAAAACGGTTTCCAGCGCATGGATCGGCATTGGACTGACGGGAGGGGAGGCTTTCTCATGGAATCGGGTATTTGGGCGAGAGTGAAGACGGCGAACCCTCTCTCTTCGGTCGCGTTCGAAGCCGCAATCTTCGCTGGAGCAACCCGTCCATCTTCAGAAGGACACGGGCAGACTCGTTCGAACTCCCCCTCTCCGGGGAAGTCCGATACCCTCTACAAAAGCACAGGCCTGCTCTCCTTGCTCCGGTTCGATTCTCGCCGGGGAAATGCGCTCATGGAACGGGGATGGATGAAGAAAACGAAAATAATCATATTTTCGATAAAATTCGATAAATTCACGGGGTTTTTCGATAAATTCCTGAAAAATACTTCTCTTGCAAATGGTTGTAATCAAAAGGGTTATTACATAAATCTGAGCGTATCGCACTCAGATTCAGGGGCGAAAAAAGTTTTTCGGCTGCCGCGCATTTGCCCGCAACTGCCCGCATTTGCGCGCTATGCGCCGCCGGCCTCTATCTCTCCCTTGGGCGCGTCTCCTCCACTCGGCGCCTTGTCCACGAAGGGCTTGAGGAGGTCGAGCGGCAGGGGGAAGACGATGGTGGAGTTGTTCTCGGTGGCGACTTCCGAGAGCGTCTGCAGGAAGCGGAGCTGGAGCGCGCCCGGGGCGGTGGCGATGGTGGCGGCGGCTTCTGAGAGCCGCTCGCTCGCCTGGTATTCGCCCTCGGCGTGGATGACCTTGGCGCGGCGCTCGCGCTCGGCCTCGGCCTGGCGGGCGATGGCGCGCTGCATCTCGCCGGGAAGGTCCACGTGCTTGAGTTCCACGTTGGTGACCTTGATGCCCCAGGGGTCGGTGGCGTGGTCGAGGAGTTCCTGGAGCTGTGAGTTGATTTTCTCGCGCTCCGAGAGCAGATCGTCCAGTTCCATCTGGCCGAGCACGCTCCTGAGCGTCGTCTGGCTCAACTGGCCGGTGGCGTAGAGGAAATCCTCCACCTCGATGACGGCGCGCTCGGGCGTCAGCACGCGGAAGTAGACCACGGCGTTCACCTTCACCGACACGTTGTCCTTCGTGACGATGTCCTGCGGCGGCACGTCCATCGTCACCAGCCGCAGGCCCACGCGGGTCATGCGGTCGATCACCGGCAGCACGATGATGAGGCCCGGCCCCTTGGTGGAATGGAAACGCCCCAGGCGGAAGATGACGCCGCGCTCGTATTCGTTCAGCACGCGGATGGCGCTCGCCAGGAACAACAGGACGATGATAGCGGCGATTATCAAGCTCCAATTCATTTATCCACCCTCCTTCTCGACGCGGAGCCTAAGGCCCTCCACCGAGACCACGCGGACTTTGTCGCCGACTTCCAAAGGTTCGCCGGAGTCCGCCATCCATATCTCGCCGTGCACCCGAACCTGGGCCGGCGACCCTTCCCCGGACAAGGCGCTCACGACGCCGGACTGGTCGAGCATCCCCTCCGAACCCGAGACCGGCCGCACCCGCTGGGCGCGGAAGCCCATCCCCACGAGCCAGACGAAGAACATGGCCGTTCCGGCGACCGCGGGCAGAATCACCTTCAGGCTGATTTGAAGATAAGGGTCCGGAGAATCGATGAGCATCACGGACCCCAGCGTCATGGCGATGATTCCGCCGATGGTCAGACCCCCGTAGCTGACCACCTGGATCTCAAGCAGAAACATGATGACGGCAAGTCCCATCAAGAGAAGCCCCACGTAGTTCACCGGCAGGACTTTCAGGGCATAAAGCGCCAGGAGGAGGCTGATGGCCCCCACCACGCCGGGCAGGATGGAGCCGGGGTTCGAGAGTTCGAAGAAAAGCCCGTACATCCCCAGGAGCATCAGGATATAGGCGATGTTGGGGTCGCTCAAAAGGGTGAGCACTTTCTGGCGCATGCTTCGCTCGAGCACGATCTGCGGGGCGCCCTTTGTCGAGAGGGTAACGGTGTCGCCACTCGCGAGCTTTATCTTCTTCCCGTGAACCGCCAGGAGAAGCGACCGCACGTCCGCCGCCACCAGATCGATGACCTTTTGCTTCAGGGCTTCGGCCTCATCCACGGATATCGCCTCGCGGACCGCGCTCTCCGCCCATTCGATGTTGCGGCCCGTTCGGGAGGCCACCGCCCGCGCGAAAGCGGCCACGTCGTTCATCGCCTTTTTGCGCATATCGCCCTGAATCTGCTTCCCCCCGCCCGAAACGGGAGAAGCCGCGCCGATGTTCGTGCCCGGCGCCATGGCGGCGATGTGGGCCGACATGGTGATGAACGTACCCGCGGACGCGGCCCGCGCTCCTCCCGGAGCGACGTATACCGCCACGGGCACGCTTGCGCCGAAAATCGCCTTCACGATATCGCGCGTGCTGGTAACCAGACCACCAGGGGTATCCAGACGAATAACGAGAAGCTGCGCCTGCCTTCGTGTCGCTTCTTCAATGCCGAACGTGATGTATTCCGAAGTGCCCGGCGATATGGCGTCGGCCACGTCCAGCACCAAGACGGGAGGCGTCTTTTGCGCAGCGGTGGCGTGGTAGAGGGTAAGCAGCGCGCCCATCACCACCAGGGAACTCAAAAACGCCAGATGGATTTTCTTGTAAAGCTTCCTCCGCATGTCATTCCTCAAAAGCGGCCGGATCAATTCATTCATCTTAACACAAACCGGAGCATCGGCATCACCCGTCAAACCGGGCGGTTACGCACCGAGTTCGAGCAGCACCTCATCCACGACGCCTACGGCCGTATCGACCTGGGTCTTGTCGATGATCAACGGCGGCAAAAACGCCAGGACGTTCCCGTGGTGTCCCCCCGGATAGATGAGGAGACCCTTCTTGAGCGCCATGTCACTCGCCTTTTTCGCGACGCTCAAGGGCGTGCGCGTCGCGCGGTCGGAAACCAGTTCGGCCGCCACCATCAGCCCGCGCCCGCGCACCTCGCCGACGATGGAATGGCGCTCGGAAAGCTCCTCCAGCCTTCTCAGGAAATAAGAACCCATCTCCAGGGAGCGCTCCGCGAGGTTTTCTTCCTCATACACCTCGATGGAAGCCAACCCGGCGGCGCACGCCATGACGTTTCCCGCATAGGTGCTGCTCTCCGTGCCGGGGTTCGAGGCGTCGGCTATCTCTTTTTTCGCGACGCAGGCGGCGAGAGGAAGCCCCCCTGAAATCGACTTTCCCATCACGATCAGATCGGGCTCTATATCTTCATACTGGTAGGCGAACATTCTACCCGTGCGGCAAAACCCGCTCATCACCTCATCGATGATCAGCAGCACCCCGTGACGGTCGCATACCTCTCGAAGCGCCTTCAAGAACCCGATGGGCGCCGGAATCATACCGCCGTTTCCCTGAACCGGCTCGATGATGACGGCCGCCACGTCGCCCCAGCCGCTCACCGGATTATCGAGAAATTCATTGATATAGCGAATTGTACCCTCGGCGCATTTCTCCGGGCCATCGCCGAAAGGGTTCCGGTAAGGATAAGGATAAGGGACGTGATGAATACCCGGAACGAGGGTTCCCAGCCCCTCTCTCTGGTTTTTCCTGCCCATCAGGGCCACGGCTCCCAAAGTCCTGCCGTGGAACGCGCCCGTAAAGCCGACGATCTCGTCGCGCCCCGTCGCCCGGCGAGCCATCTTGAGTGCGATTTCAGCCGCTTCGCTACCCGAGGAGCCGAGAATCATGCTCTTTGGCGTCGAGCCCGAATGCAGGGAGAGAATTTTATCGAAAAGTTCGTTCCGGACCCTGGAGCCCAGCGACATGGCTTGATGAACCTGCTCCGCTTGTCTTTGCATCGCCGAGACGACCTTAGGGTGGCAATGCCCCGCATTCAGGGAACCGAAGCCGGCGACGAAATCCAGGAACAAATTCCCGTCGACGTCCTCGATCACCGCTCCTTGCGCGCGCTCGACCACGACGGTCTCCGGACTCATCCCGAAGCTGAGGGCGGCGCGGCTTTCCGCCTTCCTGAGGCGCTCAAGTTCCTTGCGAGTTTCAGGACCTGGGTGGGGAACCACGAATTTCGGCGCTTCCAAAAGAAACCCTCCTCATGATTTATCAATACCTCTACCACATTATGAAAAGCATTGGGAACGGTTTGATTCATGTCTGGAAAATGCGCCCCGAGCGCGTGTCTTTCGCCTGTGAATGTTATAAGATGCCGCCCAAATGGAAACCACCAACGCCAAGAACTTATAGAGGTGCTCGTGAGCACAAACGCTCCCCCCAAAAAGATATATTACGGCTGGTACATACTGGCCGGCTGTTTCTTCATGATGTTCCTGGGTCTGGCGACCAGAAATTCCTTTGGTCTTTTTCTGAAGCCGATGATTGCGGATTTCAACATCAGCCGCGCCTCGTTGTCGCTTCCCTTCTCTCTTTGCCTGATTCTCTATGGCGCGTCCCAGCCGTTGGGCGGGCTCATGATGCGCCGCTGGGACCCGAAGACGGTCATCATCTGGGGCTCGGCATTGACGACCATCGCCATGCTGGGAATCTACTATGTCGACTCCCTGTGGGGCGTGTATTTGTTTTTCGGCATCCTGTTGGGGATGGGGGGAATCGGCAACAGCGTGACCGCCTTCACCCCCCTGGTGTCCAACTGGTTTCCGGACAGGCGTGGGCTGGGCATGTCCATCATCAGCGCAGGCTCGAGCATGGGCCAACTCATACTGCTCCCCGTCTTCGCGTATATGATCGGCTATCTGGACTGGAGGATGACCTCGTTCGTCATCGGCGTCATTTTCGTGTTCACCCTGATGCCGATATCGATCTTCCTCGTCAAAAACGCTCCCTCCTCCAAGGACGTCCCCCCGAGCGCGCCCGTGTCTGGCAACGGCGTCAAGATGGTCGTCCCCTACGATGTGCACTGGGTGCAGTGTCTTCCCAAGATGCCGTTCGTCCTCCTGCTCACGAGCTTTTTCACCTGCGGCTTCACCGTAACCGTCGTCTCCGTCCATTGGGTGCCGTTTGCGACGGACGTAGGTTTTTCCGCAGCCGTCGCGGCCACGTCGTTCGCCCTGGGCGGCGGACTCAACACCGTGGGCGTTCTGGCCGTCGGCCCTCTGTCGGACAAAATCGGCCGGAAAATCCCCTTGAGCCTTATCTACGCCTTCCGGGGGCTCGGGTTCATCCTGTTCATTTTCTTCAAGAACGATTTCACCGTCTGGGCCACGCCCATGATGATCGGCCTCTCCTGGATTGCAACGGTCCCGCTCACCTCTGCGTTGACGGGAGATTTCTTCGGCTCCAGAAACGTGGCGATTCTGTTCGGCCTCATCACGTTCAGCCACCAACTCGGCTCGGGCCTGAGCGCCTGGCTGAGCGGCTACATCTACGACATGACGGGCAGCTACAACCTCGCGTTCGCGCTGGCGGCCTACCTTTGTTTCCAGGCGGCCGTGCTCGTCTCTTTCATCAACGAAAAAGAGGTCCGCGTCCCGCAAGTAGCCACGACGTAGCTCGAAATGAACGGAATCCGTATGCCACACATCCTGACGTAAACGTGCGAATTTGCCACCAGGAGAAGCCTCTGCAATAATCTTTTTCTTTCGGGCGGGGCCGGGCTTCGCCTTTTGCTTTTGGTGACGAGATGGACTGCAACTGCTGGTTCCAATGTATCAACCCCGAGTGCGAGGCGACGTACTCCATTTTCGACTCCGTGTATCAGTGCCGCGAATGCGAGAGCCTCCTCGACGTCACGCACGACCTGGAAACCCTGCGCATGCGAAGCGCGTCGGAGTGGCGCCACTTATTCGACGATCGCTACCAGCGAAACATATGGCCCTACGGCAGCGGCGTGTGGGGCAAGAAAGAGTGGGTCTGTCCGCTGATAGACGATGAAAACATCATCTCCTTCTACGAGGGGGGGACGAACCTCTTCTGGGCGAATCGCCTGGGACGCGAACTCGGTATCGGCGAGTTGTGGATCAAACAATGCGGAAACAGCCACACGGGTTCGTTCAAAGATCTCGGCATGACGGTACTCGTATCCGCTGCCCAGCAGATGATGGCCGACGGGAAAAAACTCCGCGCCGTCGCCTGCGCTTCGACGGGCGATACTTCAGCCGCTCTGGCAGCGTACGCCGCGGCGGCCGATATCCCTTCAATCGTTTTTCTGCCGCGAGAGAAAGTATCCGTTGCGCAACTGATTCAGCCCATCACGAACGGCGCTATAGTGCTCGCCATCGACACGGATTTCGACGGCTGCATGCGCATCGTGCGGCAGGTGTGCGAGGAGCAGGGAATATACCTCGCCAACAGCATGAATTCGCTTCGCATCGAAGGCCAGAAAACCATCAGCATAGAACTCGTCCAACAGTTCGACTGGCAGGTTCCCGACCTGATCATCATTCCTGGCGGAAACTTGGGAAACGTGAGCGCGCTGGGCAAGGGTTTCATGCAGATGCGCGATTTGGGGCTGATCGACAAGCTGCCCCGCATCGTCTGCGCCCAGACGGAAAAGGCCAATCCTTTGTACAGAAGTTTCATGACCGGATTTAAGGAATTCCACCCCATGGAGGCCGAACCGACGCTGGCGACGGCCATCCAAATCGGGAATCCGGTGAGCATTGAGAGAGCCATCAGAACCCTGAAAGCATTCGAGGGCTCTGTGGAGCAGGCGAGTGAGGAGGAATTATCCAACGCGGCCGCTCGCGCGGATAGAACCGGAATGTACAACTGCCCCCAGACCGGCGTGGCCTTGGCCGCTCTTGAAAAAATAATCGCGCGCGGAGAGATCAACCCCCAGGATCGGGTGGTGGTCATCTCTACGGCTCATGGACTGAAATTCACCGAATTCAAGGTCAATTATCATCAAAAAGCAATTCCGGGCGTCGACAGCTGCTTCGCCAATACTCCCATCGAGCTCCCTGAAGACATCGACTTGGTTCAAGATGCTATCGAAAAGAAACTCGGCGCATTGTCCGTAGGGTAACAGCCGTTCGGTGTTCATTTTTTCGCTCTGCTCACATAACAGGAGATGAGCGCATTGTCGAAAAACATGAGAAGGGATGAGCGCAATCAGGCGAAAAAATCGCTCGCGCCGCCTATCTTCCAGACCGCGACATTCACCTTTGATGGCTCTGACGATCTGGAAGCCTATCATGGCGGCGAAACGGACGCGTTTTTCTATACGCGATACGGAAACCCGACCAACGAAGCCGCCGAACGTAAACTCGCGCTCCTAGAAGGCGCGGAAACCTCCCTTCTCTACGCCAGTGGCATGGCGGCCGTCTCTTCGGTATTTCTCTCGCTTCTAGCGCCGAATGCGCGAATCGTCATCCCTCAGGAGAGCTACAGGCATACGAGGGATATCGCAGAGGGTCTCCTCACCCGTTACGGGGTACGCGTCGATATCCCAGCGGAGAATACGGTGGAATCTCTCGAAGCCCTATCGGACGGGCAGATACGCGTGTTATTCGCGGAAATTCCCTCCAACCCCACGCTCCGCATACCGGATATCGGACAAATGGCCGAATGGGCTCAAAAAAGAAGAGCCAGGTTCATCGTAGACTCGACCATTGCATCTCCCGCTCTGTTTCGCCCACTGGAACACGGAGCCGATCTGGCGGTTCAAAGCGTGACGAAATACATAGGCGGCCACAACGACGTCGTAGCGGGCGCGGTTTCGGGCGGCCTAGACATCATCGACGCGCTGCGCGAGCAACAGGCATTGTTGGGCTCTATTCTTGGGCCGCAGGAGGCGTTCCTGGTAGAACGGGGGTTGAAGACGCTCGAATTGCGCGTTCGGCGCATCAGCGACACGGCACTCAAGCTGGCCGAATTTCTCGAAGGCCACCCCAGGGTCTCCCAAGTTTATTATCCCGGTCTAGAATCTCATCCGGATCATCAGCGGGCCGTTCAATATATGGCCGCGTTCGGTGGGATAGTCAGCTTTGAGCTTGATGGCAACCACGGAAAAGCCGACGAGTTGGTGAGCGCCCTTCAAATTCCCGTTCTCGCCCCTGGGTTCGGCGGAACGGAAAGCCAGGTGGAACATCACGTGAAGATGGCGTATGCGGACATCGGGATACAAGGCGCGGAGAATCGGGGCGTTCCTGCCGGACTGATTCGATATTCAGTGGGACTCGAGGATTTCGAAGTGTTGAGAGACGACCTCGGCGAGGGACTCAAAAAACTATAGATTCAACTATTGCCGCCCTTTGCGCGATTCGGAGACTGCCTCGTAAGCCAGCGGGTGCGCACCCACATTTTCTTTCCCACCCAGCGACCCGATCTGACTTCCACTCTAGTGAAACCACGCCGGTCGCCGGAAATAACAGCTACGCGTGTTCCCGGTTTAAGTTTATAGGGATACCGCAAGCCGCGTGGCTCATCATAGCCTCCGGCATAACTCAGCGAGAACCCCCGATATGTACGACGGATGTATCTGGTGCGCACATACGTTTCGCTTTGATCGGCAGGTTTCACAGCGGATTCTTTTTTGCGCTCCGACCTTGGAGAAACCATCGTCGTCTTGGGTTTCGTCTTTAATTCCTTCACCGTCTTCTCAACATTCGATACCGTATCCCGAAGCTGCAATTTGAACTCGTTCAATGACTTTCCATGATTCGCCAAAATTTGCGTGTGCGCGAGAAGCTGGCCGCGGATCGACTCGACCTCCTTTTTGCTTTGTGCTTTATCCTCTTGGTAGTCGGCTTGCATCACCACCAAGCTGCAACCGGAAAGCACTGCCATCAGACCGCAGATAAACACCATGCGTAATGGAAGACGCCGCTCGCTCGATGATTTGATTTCTCGATCACGCCTCCAGCTCATACCGGGTACCATCCTTCGATAGGTGGCATCACGACCAGTTCGCTGCTCAACTCAACAACGCCAGTGTATTCTCGGGCAATTGATTCAGCCAATTCTTTTTCTTCATCGCTGTTGACACGCCCGTGCAAGAACAGTTCTCCTGGCCCGAGACACTCTACGACAATGCCGCTCGCATCGATTCGCTCATCCGTCATGATTGTCGCTTTGATCTTTTGCGCAAAAGTCAGATTTTGGAGTCTTTGGGATTCCGATGGTTCGGATTGTGAAAATTTTTCACTTTTCAATATGTTCACCAGCAAACGCACCGACATATCTTCACTGAACAACCCGGTATTCAATATGATATCGAAGTGACTCGGCTCTCCCCACCTGACATCGAAAAAATGTCGCGTATAGGCCATTCTTTCATCATCGTTGTGGCGTATGAACTGCTCCGCCATGGATGGGGTAATCCCCTCGTTCTTTACCAGTGTCCGTTGGCGATACTCTCTAGGCGCCACGATGCGCGCCCGGAAAACGCCCTCGATACCCTCCAGGAGGATATGTGATCCACGGCCCATTATGACGAAATTATTTTTCAAGGCTGATTCATACACGATGGCGCGCATGATATCGAGATATACGAGTTGCCTGTCACGAAAAAAGCGATCTATCAATCCAGGCTTCCTCTCATCCACTTGTTCGAGTTCGGCTCGAACATAACCATATGATTGCGCCGCATCCGCAAATCCGTCGTTATCCAAAAGGGCCCATCCCAATTCTTGGGCGACTTTCTTCGCAATAATATCACCACCGCTCCCAAGCTCTCTCGAGATTGTCAGAATACCCATTTCTCAGCCCTCCAGACTAAGGGTGGCGACCACCATAACGGAGCGAGATGAATTGCGCTTCCCAATCCCTTCATATCAATTGTTTGCAACCATCTCATAAAACACTCTTATGCATGACCGAACAAGTGCTCAGTCGCTCAAACCCATCAAGGTGTGGCGATTGTACACGTTCATCCGATTGTTTTCGGGCATCATTTGCGGCTCGCTCTCTTGAATTTTTCCAATTGTAGACGAAAATAGCGATTTCCGGGGTCTAATTCAATCGCCCTTTGAATGAGCGGAAGCGCCTTCACCGATTCTCCGTTGCGATAATATAACTCCGCCAGGGTATCGAGATACGCCGGTGTATCGGGCTGGATTTCCAGCGAGCGCTTTGAAAGTTTGATGCCGTGATCCAAGCTTTCCTTGTCCCTCCTGTGAAACCATGCCAACCGATTCAACGCTGGCGCTGAATTCTTATCTATTTCAAGCACCTGCAAGAACACCTTCTTCGATTCTATAGGCTTCCCGGTTTCCCAAAGGAAAACACCAAACTCCACTAAAACGCGAGACGAGCGGGGGTTTTTCTCCAACAAATCCAGAAGTATTTTATGAGCGATCTTTTTCCGATTTCTCGACTTATGAAGGTTGGCGATGCGAATTTTCATCTCGATGTCGTTCAAGTCCAGTTGGCCCGCTTTTTCATAGAGTGCAATCGCATCCTTGTCTCGACCTTTGGATTCCAAAAGAGCGCCCAAACGTATATATCCATCCAGCCAATCGGGCGATAAAGAAACAACTTTCTCATAAGCGCGTATTGCTTCGTTCCTGCGGTTCATTTGAACCAAGGCGGCGCCCAGCAGGAAATGGAACCTCGCATTATCCGGTGCTTTTTCGATGGCGCCTCTGAGCAGGTTCACGGCTCTCGCCGGCTCCTTGCCGGATATGAAGCGCTCCGCATTGATTAGAACCTGGGTCGGATCCAAGGCCTCTTCCGTAGGCTCGGCCGCTTCGGGCTGAACCGATCTGACACGGGATTCAACGATCTGGAGTCGCCTTTTCAGGACGATGTCTTCGGGTTCACGCAGATAAGATTCTCTGTATATTTCCAGCGCCTTTGAGAGTTGCCCACTGTGAACGTACAAATCGCCAAGCAGGATCATTCCTTCAATGTGCCCCGGAGTGCGTTGAAGCAAAGATTGTATTTCACGTATGGCCTCCGTGGTTTGATTTTGCTGAGCCAGTATTTTCGCCAGGCGGTAGCGGGCCACATTCTGACGGCTCCCCTTGAGCGCCAACGCTTTTCTCAGACTAGCGGCGGCTTTATCGAACTCCCCCTTGCTTTGGTGCTGGGCCGCCTCTGCAATATATCTTCTCTGATGTTCTTCGAGCTGAAGTTTCGGGTTTTTCGGCCCGCTGGAGTCCAGCCATTCACCAACTCTCGCTTCCCAAATTGCATCGAGGCGTGCCCAAATGTTACGAAAATAATCCGGAGACTCGCGAGAAATCGCCGTGGTGGCAATACCGACAGCCAGAAACAACACCAGCCCCGACGCAATTTGCAGGCGCCTTTTCGAAATCCACGGCTTGGACGCAGGCGTCGCAATGACGTCAGGCATCATCAATCTACCCTCAAACTTAGCTTCTGGAGCTATGTATATTTTCCGAGCCGTTACGTTGCCTTCGTGAGAGCACCCGGCCTGAAGTTCAACCCGATTCGCCACAAATATAGAACCTCTGGTACGGCCGTGATTCACCAACTCGCCCGTATGGATCTCACCCTCGACTTTCCCCGCCTCCGCAATCTCGAGATGCCCGTCGCCATGGAGTTCTCCTTTGAATTCGCCTTCCACGAAAACTTTACCTGCAAACAGCAGCGAACCTTCCAGGCGCACATTCGTGCCTATAAAAGAAAGATTCGACTGGGGCCTGGCATAGAGTCGTTGATGTTGCATGGGTTCTTCTAATGAAATCGCGAGCAATAAGTTTCAATCAATCCATATGACTCATATCTTATAAAAATGTTCAAAAGTTGCGCCAATTCATATTTTACG
>VXPH01000267.1 GCA_009839615.1 Nitrospinota bacterium | reverse complement strand
CACGCGCGGCCCGCTGGGCGGGGCGGCCGCCGCCGCCCACCTGCGGGGATTCGACGCCGAGACGACGCGTCACGCGCTCGGGGTCGCGGCGTCGCATGCCTCGGGCGTTCACGCGAACTTCGGCACGATGACGAAGCCGCTCCACGCCGGCCTGGCGACCGAGGCCGGCCTTCGCGCGGCGGAACTGGCGGCGGCGGGCCTCACGGCGAACACGGCGATCCTCGAAGCCCCGCGCGGTTTTCTGGACGTGTACGCGGGCGGCGGCTCGCCGGATGGTGAGGCGATCATCGAGAGCCTCGGGCGGCCCTACGCCCTGGCGGAGCCGGGCATGAACATGAAGCCCTACCCGTGCTGCCTCTCGACCCACCCGGCGGTGGACGCGCTCTACGACCTGGTGGAGGAGGCGAACCTGACGGCGGCGGACGTGGCGCGCATCGAGGTCTCCCTGCTCGAAATCTCCATGCAGGTGCTTCGCTACCACGCGCCGCAGACGGGGCTGGAGGGGAAGTTCTCCATCGAGTACTGCCTCGCGCGCATGCTGATTGACCGCGATTTGCGCCTCGAGACCTTCACGGACGAGGCGGTGCAGGAGCCCCTGCTGCAGGACTGGATGAAGAAAATCCACGTCGACGCCGACGACATGGGCTGGCGGCCCGGAGAGCGCCGCCCGAGCGAAGTGCGCGTTTATCTCAACGACGGGCGAACCCTCAAGAAGAGAACGGACGTCTCGCGCGGCTGCGCGCTCTGGCCGCTGGAGGATGCGAAGATACGCTCCAAATTCCGCGATTGCGCGAAAACCACCCTGGCGGAGGAAGAGTACGAGGAAGTGCTCTCGCGCCTGGAATCGTTCGAGGCGCAGCCCGAAATCGATTCCCTGATGCGGCTTCTTTGCGGGGCGGGCGCGCGGGAGAAGACGGCAGGACAGTCGGCGTGAGAATCCTGGAGTCTCCGGAGTTGTTATGAACCCCCCTCGTCGGAGCCGTTGAAAAACCCTTCCTCGCTCGGTCGAACCCTCATTCCTCAATCGGGTTCGACCTCCCTCATCGTTCGGAATAGACCACTGCCGTCATTCCGGCGAAAGCCGGAATCCATTTTGATTTTTCACCGGACGGAACGGCCACGACTTCGTTGCCGTGCGACGCCTGAATACAGTATCCGTGCAGAGGGAATGACGGCGGTGGTCGGTTCCATCGGCGGATGAAAATGGATTCCGGCTTTCGCCGGAATGACGAGTCAAGGCGAGGAGCAAAACCACCTTCCCGCATTGGGCGGCGCTCTTCGAGACATCACTACCCCTGGAGGACTCCCCCCCTCAGGGCCGCTTGACGATCCACTCCTCCACGAGTTCGCAGCCGCTCTCGCGGTAGAGCGCGGAGATGGGGCAGCGCCCGTGATGCTGGCGCTTGAGCTCCTCCACCCGCTCCTCAGGCTCGTCCGTGGTGAGGTGGATTTTCGCCTCCACGTAATCGAAGTTGGGGCTGATGCCGTTGTCCGGATCCTTGGCGCCCCTCGGGTCCGCCGTGCCGCGCACCTCCACCTCCTGGGCGATGACGTTGAAGTCGAGCCCCTCGGCCACCTTGTTCGTGATGACCGTGATGCAGGCGGAGAGCGCGCCAAGCGCCAGTTCGCGCGGCGTGGGGCCGGTGTCGGTCCCGCCGCCCTGCGCCGGTTCATCGGCGACGAAGTCGTGCTTGCGCGCCTTTAACTCCACCCGGCAGCCCTCCGAGCGCGTGGCCCGCACGCGGCGTTCCTGTTTGGCCATCACTTCCTTGTCTACGGATTCCACCATCAGCGTTTCTCCTTAGTAGTATGAAAACGAATGCGTCTTCGCTTATGAAGCCTAGTCGAACACCACCGCCGCCCTTCCCGTCACCCGGTTCTCGATGAGCGCCTGGAAGGCGTCTTCCGTCTCTTCGAGCGGGAAGGTTTCGGTGACGATGGGTTTGATCTTCCCCTGCTGAATCAGCGCGAGCGATTGTCCGAGTTCCTCCATCGAGCAATAGCGCGAGCCGTGAATCTCCTGCGCGAACGTGAGGAACTGGAGCGGGTCCACGGTGAAGTTCGGCGATACGTTGTTGTAGGCCGCCGGCGGGCGGTAACCCACGATCACCAGCTTGCCGCCGCGGCCGAGGCTGGCGACGCCGGCTTCGAGCGTCTCGCGCGTGGCCACGTAGTCGATGTAGGCGTCCACCCCGCGCCCTTCGGTGATCGAAAGGATTTCCTCCACCGTGTCGGTCTGCGCGGGGTTCAGGGTGGCGAAGGCGCCGAGTTGGGAGACGGTTTCCAGTTTTTTCTCCGACACGTCGATTCCGATGACATGGCCGCCGCACACCTGGGCCATCTGCACCGCGTGAATCGCCACGCCGCCGCCCGCGCCCACGATCGCCACCACGTCGCCGGGCTTTATCTGCGCCTCGGCCACGCAGTTGTGGTAGGGCGTGCAGATGGCGTCCGCCGCCACGCAGGCGTCGAGCGAGGTAACGCCTTCGGGAATCTTGCACAGGTTCACGGCGGGGATGGTCGTGTATTCCGCATAGCCCCCGTCCTTGACGAGGCCGACGTATCCCCGGAAATTCTCGCACAGCGTCTCGCGCCCGCTGCGGCAATAGCGGCAGTTGTGGCAGGTGAGGTAGAAGTGGCACGTCACGTGATCGCCCACGCCCACGTTCGTGACGTGGGAGCCGATTTCGACGACCTCGCCCGCGATCTCGTGTCCCAGGATTCTCGGGTACTCATCCACCAGACCCGGCGTATTGCGCATGATGACCAGCGTGAGGCCCACGCCCGTGGCCTTCAGGCGCACTAGCGCGTCGTTCGGCCCCGGCTGGGGAATCGGAACCTCCTCGAGCTGAAACGAGCCGCCCAGTTCATGAAGCCGCATTGCTTTCATCGTGGATGCCATGTCGTAGCCTCCTTCCGTCTCATCGAGTGCGCCAGCCGCATCGGGTGGATGTATGAAATGCGTTACGAGACTTTATAAGGGTTTTTCGCCTGGCCTGAAAAGAGGCGCTCTACTTATACCGGGTATCGGCCGGTACCCGACACGGCTGCTTGTCCGCTGCGCCGTGTGTCCAGGTGGACCGTAACCCGGATGCGCCCATCCAGGGCGGCAAGCATCTTCATCAGCCGATCCAGCGTGAAGCGCCCAAGAGCCGCATTGCGTATCCGCGAGAAATCCGCCGCGGCGAAACCGGTCATGCCCGCGGCCCTTCGCACCGTGAGGTTGCGTTCGTCGAGCACCGCGATGATCCGGGCGGCGAGGATCGCCTTGGCCTGCTTCAAATCCGCGTGAGGGTCGCCGAAATCCCGGAATACGTTTCCGCTTCCCCGAACCAGTTCGAAATCGTGTTCATTCATTGCCGTAACTCCTTCTTCGGGCGTCCCAATCTCGCCCGGATGAGATCGATCTCGGCCTTCGGGGTCTTGGTCCCCGTTTTCGACTTCTTCTGAAAGGCGTGAACCACCCACAAGGCTCCGGCGATCTCTACAGCATAGACGACGCGGTAGGCGTCGCTCCGGTAGCGTACCGCGATCTCTATGACGCCGGACCCAAGTCCTTTCAGCGGTTTGGCGATGTCGGCCTTGCCACCTTCTGCGGCAATCGTCAGAGCAGTGTTGACAGCGATCCCGAACGCTCAAGGGAAACGTCTCATACGTTTTGCGTGCCGCCCTGATCCACCCAATCGGCCGCGTGTCGTCGTTCATTCAAAAATGTTGTCATAATTGACAAAATGCGTCAAGGGTGCCTTCAATGAGAGATGGCTCCGCTTGATAATCCTTTTCCAGCGTATACCTTTATTCTCCTCGCTGAGCGCAAGTTTCCCATATATCCATTCCGCGTGGACTCGTGGTAAAATCCGCGAAACGCGCAACGAAGGAGAGGCCTCTTGATCTTCAAACTGTTCCTGCTCTTCACGCTCATCCCCATCATCGAGTTGATGATTCTCATCGATCTGGGAACCTCCATCGGCCTGGCGCCGACGCTGGGGGTCGTCATCCTCACCGGCGCGCTCGGCGCATGGGCGGCCAGAACCCAGGGGTTTTACGTGGTCTCGCGCATCCAGGCGGAAATGGCGGAGGGGAGGCTCCCCGGGGCCGAGATGGTCGAGGGCGCGATGGTGCTCGTGGGCGGCGTGCTGCTTCTGACGCCCGGTCTTCTCACGGACGCCGCCGGTTTCGCCCTGATGGTGCCCGCTGTGCGAGCCGTAGTGCGGGGCTGGCTGATGCGAAAATTCGAGAAAATGATCGACGAGGGGAAGGTGCATGTCTACCGCGGCTAGGGTGGAGCACGTCGGGCCGCAGCACCGCCATGCGCTGACCGACCTGGCGGCGGAGGCCTTCGGGCTTTCGCGCGAAGAGGTGGTTGCCGGTTTCGGCGCGCCGGGCACGAAGGTCTGGCTTGTCTGGCCGGGGGAGGGCGGCGATGAGGCGCCTGCGGGCTATTGCCGCATGGTGGTGAACAGGGAGGCGAAATCGCGGGACAGGGCCTGCATCGACGCCCTTTTCGTGCGGCCCGAGGCCAGGAAGGCGGGCTACGCCCGACACCTGCTGGAGGCGGCCCTCGCCGATGCCCGGGAAAACGGCCTGGGCGGCATCTGGGCGTATCTGCCCGTCTCGCTCCCGGGGCGGTTCGTGTATCTGAGCGGCGGACGGAAGGTTCACGATCTCCGCTTTCTGAAGCATGAATCGCTCCTGGAACTGGGAGAACCCCGCCTGCCCGCGGGCTACGGGATTCGCGCGGCGGCCCTGCCCGGCGACGCGCGCTACCTCGCAGAGCTTTTCAACGGGATTTTCGAGAACATGTGGAATTTCATGCCGCATACGGTCGAGACGATCACTGCCTGGTACGACGCGCCGGACACTAGACCTGAGAATTCGTTCATCCTCGAGTTTTTGAACGGCGAATCGGGAAGTCCCGAGGGGGCGGGAATGGCGATACTGGCCGTCGACCCGAACCGGTTGGCTGCGGGCGACAAAGCCGTCTACATTCCCGACATCGGCGTCATGCCCGCTCACCGCAGAAGAGGACTGGGCCGCCTGCTGATCCAGGCCTCCGCCCAGAGAGCGCGGGATTGCGGCGCGGAGGCGCTCGAACTCATCGTTTCCGGTGATAACGAGGATGTGCGCGCCTTCTATCAAAGTCTGGGGTTCGGTGAGGTGGGAATCGTCAGCGTGTACGAATGGCTTTGTGAAAACTAGAGTTAACTTGAACTAACCCATGCAACTATTTGTATTCAAACTATAAATTATTCTTTATATAATTCGATATTTCCTCGCGCCTCACTTCGGTCTGACGGCTCTCATTCATGTGGCGAACGCTCACCACCCCCTTGGCCGCCTCGTCTTCGCCCAGCAGGAGCACGAACGCCGCCCCTGAGCGGTCGGCGCGCTTCATCTGGCTTTTCATGCTGCCCCCGCCGAAGGAGCGTTCCGTCCGAATCCCCTGGGCGCGCAACTCAGAAGCGAGTTCGAAGACCTGGGTTTGCGCGGCGTCGCCGAGGGCGACGATGTAGACTTGCGTCTCCTCATTCTGTGCCGGAGCCTTTTCGCCGGCCAGCTGCAGGAGCCGTTCCACGCCGATGGCGAAGCCGATCCCCGGTGTGGGGGGGCCGCCCAACTCCTCCACGAGGCCGTCGTAGCGCCCCCCGCCGCACACCGCGTTCTGCGCTCCGAGGCTCTCGCTCGTCACCTCGAACACGGTGAGGCAGTAGTAGTCGAGACCGCGGACGAGCCTGGGGTTGATCTCATAGGTGACGCCCGCGCTTTCGAGAAGCCGGCATACGCCCTCAAGATGCCCCCGGCACGCCTCGTTCCAGAACGCATCTATCCTCGGCGCGCGCGCGATGATCTCCTGGTGATCCGGGTCCTTGCTGTCCAGAAAACGCAGCGGGTTGCGCTCGACCCGTTCGGCGATTTCAGCGCCCAGATGCTTCGTTTCCTCTTTGAGAAATTCCTTTAGGGCGGCGGCGTAGGCCGGGCGGCATTCCGCATCGCCCAGGTTGTTGATCTGGAGCGCCAGCCCCTCGACGCCCATCTCGTCCAGAAATTCCATGAGCATCACGATGAGTTCGGCGTCGACCGCCGGGTCCACCGAGCCGAAGACCTCGGCGTCAATCTGGTGGAACTGCCGCAGGCGGCCCGCCTGGGGACGCTCGTAGCGGAACATGGGGCCGATGCAGAAGAGCTTCGAGACGCCCGGGCGGTTGTGGAGGCCGTTTTGCACGTAGGCGCGGCAGATCGAGGCGGTCGCCTCGGGGCGCAGGGTGATGGAGTCGCCCCCCTTGTCCTCGAAGGTGTACATCTCCTTGGAGACGATGTCGGTTTCCTCGCCGATGCCGCGCGCGAAGAGTTCCGTGCGCTCGAAGACGGGCACCCGGATTTCACCGTAGCCGTAGCGCGCGAATATCTCGCGGGCCAGACGCTCGGCGCCATGCCAGCTTGCCGATTCTTCGGGCAGAATGTCTCTTACGCCGCGCACCGCCGTGAGTCTGGGCCGCGCCATCGCTATCCTCCAAAGGCCGCTTCGAGCAGGCGGGGAAGGGCGGTGCCCGAGGGCTCCTGCACCGCCTCGCTCATGTACGGGCTGATGTCCGTCGGCTCGGGGTTCACCTCGAGCACGAACGCGCCGCCCCGCGAGGCCGTCATGGGCATCGAGGCGGCCGGCTGCACGGCGGCGGACGTGCCCGCCACGATCAGGTAATCGCAATCATCCACCGCAACCAGCGCCCGGCGCAACTGCTCGGGGTCGAGCATCTCGCCGAACCACACCACGTGGGGGCGCAGGAGGCTCTCGCACGCCACACACTTCGGGGGCAGGGGGTCGATCGGCACTTCGCGGTTCTCCCACGCGAGCGTGTAGCGCTCACAGCCTAAGTTCGTGCAGCGGACGCGCCAGATGTTGCCGTGCAGTTCGACGATCTCCCGCGTCCCGGCGACGCGGTGGAGGTTGTCGATGTTCTGCGTGATGAGGGTGAAGCGCTTGACGTGCTCCTCCAGCGAGACGATGGCGTAGTGGCCCGGGTTAGGGGAGAGCGGTTCGAGCACCTCGCGGCGGTAGTTGTAAAACTCCCAGACGAGTCCGGGGTCGGCGCGAAAGGCCTCGGGCGTCGCCAGGGAAGTGGCGTTGTACTCGCGCCAGAGGCCGCCCGCTCCCCGGAAGGTGGGCACGCCGCTCTCCGCGCTCACGCCCGCCCCGGTGAGGACGGCCACCGATTCCGCCTCCTTAAGTGCGTCTACCGCCTGCCTGCTGAACATCGTTTTCTCCATCGCCATGCGTGCGACATCAAACAGTAGGCGAGAAAGTAGTCCATCGGCCCCTCGCGCGCAAACGGGGATGGAAGTTGACACGCGCGCGGATGCCGCCTAGCTTTGCCGGGTTTTGTATCTTCGAGGAAACCGGAGGAGATTCAGGTGGCGCGAAACGGATCGCAGGTCTTGCTCGACGCGCTTCAGGCGAGGGGCGCGGAATACATCTTCGGCATTCCGGGCACGCTCACCCTGCCGGTCTACGACGCGATGATCGACGGCGCGGGCGCGACCCCAATCGTCACGCGCCACGAGCAGGGAGCGGGCTTCGCGGCGGACGGCTATGCCAAGGTCTCCGGAAACACGGGCGTCGTCTTCACCGTGCCGGGGCCGGGCGGCACGAACCTCGCCACCGCGCTCCGCTCCGCTTACGAGGACGCGGTGCCCCTCGTCGCGGTGACGGCCACGCTCGCTGACAACATGCGCGACAGGAGCGCCATCCACGACGTGGACATGGAAAAGGCGCTCGCCGGCTGCGTCAAGAAATCGTTCACGCCCGATTCGGTCGCGGGTATCGCGCCCGCCGTGGAGGCGGCGTTCCGCTGGGCGGCGGCGGGAAGGCCCGGCCCGGCGCAGGTGGTGATGAAGGCGAACCTCTTTCAGGCCGAAGAGGAGCGGGTGATCATCGCGCCCGAATTCGAGGGGCCGCCGCCCGCGCCGCCCGTGGACGAGCGCGCGCTCGATGAAATCGCGGAGTCGCTCCTGGCGGCCAGGCGTCCGGTGATATATGCAGGCAATGGCGTGGTGGCCGCCCGCTGCGAAAGGCAGGTGCAGCTTCTCGCTTCCAAACTCGGCGCGCCCGTCGTCACCTCCGTGAAGGGGCGGGGAATACTGTCGGAAGCCGACCCGCTCTCCTTCGGCCTGGTGCATTTCCTGGGCTGTGAGGAGATGCTCGAAGAGGCGGATTTGTGCCTCGCCCTGGGCACGGGCTTCGGGCAGTTCGCCACCTTCTACTTCAAGGCGCCGATGCCGAAGAATCTCATACAGATAGACATCGACCCCGAGCGGGTCGGGCGGAATTACCCGGCCTCGGTGGGCCTGGTGAGCGATCTCAAGCCCGCGCTGGAGGGTTTGATCAGGAGAATCTCGGACGCCGAGGACGCCGCCCTCACCGAAGGACACGTCCGCGTGCGCGAAGGGAAAAGGCGGTATGAGGAGAGACTGCGGTCGTTCTCGACGAAACCGACCGAGCCGCCCTTCCACGGGCTTTTCGTAATGAAGACGCTGCGCGAGAACACCTCGCCGGATACGATATTCGTCTCCGATTCCTCCGCCACCCAGAGCTGGCTCATGGAGCAGGCGTTCGTCGTTCACCGACCGAGAAGCATCCTGCTCTCCGAAGCCTACCAGTCGATGGGCTACGCCGTGGGCGCGGCTATCGGGGCGAAGCTCGGCGCGCCCGAGCGGCCGGTGTGCGCGATCGTGGGAGACGGGAGCTTCACCATGACCTGCGGCGAACTGGCCACGGCGGCGGCGCTCGATCTGTCGATCACCTATCTCATCTTCAACGACGGAGAATACAACGCGCTCAGGCACTCGCAAAAGCACGTGTTCGGTGAACGCTACATCGCCACCTCGCTCAACAACCCCGATTGCCCGGCCCTCGCGCGCGGGTGCGGCGCGCATGGCCATCGCGTGGAGTCGGCGGAGGCGTTGGGGAGCGTCATCCGCGAATCCCAGGCGGGGGGCGGCGTCCACGTCATCGACTGTCCCATCGACCGGGACGTGCTCTCGTCCCGATGGACGCGGACGGTGAAATCCTTCCGGGGCGGAGCCGCCACCGCGCCGCCGCCCGACGCGGGCGACTGATTCGGGGCCATTCCACGCAGGCTCGTCTCACCGGGCGTAGGCGGCGCGTCGATTTCTCTTTGCACGGCTTGAAAACTCAGGGGCCAGGCTCCTGCGAAACGCGCTCCACCGTGCGGCGTCGCTGCCGGGCCAGGCCTCGGCCGCACGGAACCGTTCCGCATGAAAGCGCGCCCCATCCGCCTCGACGCCCGCCTGAACGCGCAGCATCCCGCCGCGCCAGGGGCGATACACCCCCAGCCTTCTCTGCCGTCTCCTCGTTTCCCGCCAAAGGTCGGCTTTCATCCGTTTCACCCTCTGGGGAGCGGCCACGACGACCCGGGGCGGACGCGCCTCGAGCCAGTCGAGAACTTCCCGTTTTCTGAGCAGGCTCTCGGGCAGGCGCACGAGGTCGTATCGCTTGCCCCGGAACCACCTGGCGTCGAACGCCGGATATCTGGAGCGCAGCATGAGCAGCCAGCGGGAGCGGGCGCTTTCGACCTCGAAACCCATCGCGCCTCCTCTCCACGAACGCAAGGAAACCCGCGCGCCGCCTCCGGCGGTACGCCAGATGATGCGGGAGGAATTCCGCCGCTTCCTGAAACGGGAGCGGTATGGCGCGGAAGTCCGGAGGTCACCTATGCGAAGCAGGTTTTCGACCCGTATTCCTGTGGCGAACGCGTTCACGGCGAGCCTGTCTTTCGGATACCTGGAGAGCGTGAGCATCGTGTGCCAGCCTCTTTCATTTTCCCGCCGCATCAGGGGAGCGAGCACGTTTCCCCAGGCGTTGAAGCCGCCCGCCCGTTTGCCTGAGGCGTCGACCGCCAGGCCCTTCCCGTCGGGGAGGCGCAGGAAAAAGGCGTCCACGTTCCCGGCGTCGGGCAGGAACAGCGTGGTCCGCTTGGGTCCTGAGGCCTGTGTCGTGGCGCCGGGGAGCAGGAGGAAGAAAATCAGACAGCACACGCCCGCCCAGGCGATTTGCCGCCGGCGAGTCCGTCTCGACCGCAGGGCAAGGGCCATGAGGACATAGACGGAGGCGATGAGCCAGACCTGGGGGCTCGGCGCGACGATGGAGGCCCACGGGATTTCAGAGGAGTAAGTCGACACGAGAATCATGAACTGCGCGAGCGCGCCCGTGAGCCACGCGGCGGGGTACAGGAGCGCGGCTCCGGCCGCCGGTATGATGGCGGCGAGGGCGCTCGTTACGAAGGAGAGGGGCACGAGCAGCGAGGCGATCGGTATGAGCAGAAAATTCACGAGCAGGCCGATGGGATGCGCCTGATGGAAATGCAGCGCCGTGAGCGGCGTGATCGCCGCGGTGACGACCAGCTGGATGACGGCGAGTTGGTGCGCCCGCGCGAACCACCACCCTTTCTCCCAGATTCTCAGGCGTGCTTCGGGCCGCGGGAGCCTGTCCGCCGCCAGGATGATGGCGCTCACCGCCACGAAGGAGAGTTGAAATCCCACGTCCCAGATGAAACCGGGCTCGGCCAGCAGGATGATCAGGGCGGCGAGGAGCACGGAGTGGATCGCCGATCCGGGCCGCTCCAGGAGCCGGGTGAGGAGATAGGTGACGATCATGATCGTGGCGCGCACCGTGGAAATCCGCGCGCCGCTCAGCAGGGCGAAAAGAATCACGAGGGGGATGACGCCGAGCGATGCGAGTTTCGACGGTGTGAGCACGAACGGACGCACGGGAAACAATCTCGGCGGGAGCCTGCGGAAAACGCCTTGTAAGGCGAAGAAGAAAAATGCGGCGATGAAGCCCACGTGCAGACCGCTGATGGCGAGCAGGTGCGCCGCTCCCGACTTCCGGAAGGCGTCTTTGAGATCGGTGTCGATGCCGTCTCGCAGGCCGATGGTCATCGCCTCGATGAGGCCGGCGGCGCGTTCGGGGTAGACGGCGTGCATGTGGGCGCTCATGCGCTCGCGGAAGAGGAACAAGAGCCGCCGCCAGCCCCATTTCTCCCTTGGTTCCAAAAGGTGAACGTTGCGCACGGAGCCGTAGCCGACGGCGTGGACGCCCCGGAGGCGGAGAAACTCCCGGTAGTCGAACCCGCCGGGGTTCTTGAAGCGCTCGGGAGGCTTCAGGCGGACGCGCCGGATGAGCAGCCTGTCGCCCACCTCGGGGATTTTCTCGAGCCGCGATGCCAGCGTGATCCGCACCACGCCGGTCATGGGAACCTCGATGCCGCGGATGAGGGCGCGCTCCACGGCGAGGTATATGCGCGGCCTGCGCGATGCGCTGGTGTTCCGTTCCACGGGGCGGGAGAGGTGGCCCGTGACGTTCATGCGCTCATAGGGCATGTGGCGCAGCAGGTGATGCGCCGGCGTCGCGCCGCGATGGATCGCGGGTATGGTGAAAGAAGCGAGTAGCCCCGTGAACACGAGGAGCGCCGCGAGGAAGCCTTCGGTTTTTCCGCGGATGCGGCGGCTCATGGCGAGCACGACCGAGAAGGCCAGCACGAGCGCGGCGGTGAGGGTCGAGGCCGCGTTTCCCCGATCGAAGTCGAAAGAAACCCCGCTGATAAACAAGCCCGCTATGTACCCAATCGCCAGCAGATGCAGGGGGTGCACGTTCTCTCCATGTAAGGAATACCCCCATCCTACATCAAATTGCGCCGGGCGCGCATTCCGGGCTGTTGAAAAGCCCCTGGGAGTGATTTTGGTTGCGCGCACGCTTTTGAATTTCACTCCCCCTTTGAGGGTCGGTATACCTTGTGGGAGGCCGAAGGTGAGGTAATGGCGCATGAC